>NZ_AP029019.1:4455000-4755000 GCF_037101375.1 Acidovorax sp. DW039
CTGCCGCTCCTGCCGTGGCAAGCACTGCCGCTCCCGGTGTAGACCAAGCCACCATCACAGGCTTGCGCAGTACCAGAGAGGGCACCAGGGAACACAGGCCCATACCGAGACCCAAGGCCCATATCCACGAAGTGATCTGGGCAGGCGTCGCGCCAAAACTTTGGGCCGCCTGAAAAACGATAGCGACCGAACTGGTGAATCCCACCAGCACGGCTACAAAACCTGCCACGAAAGCCGACAGGCTGATGTCTTTGAAAAATTGCATGGGGGCGCATTCTGCCCCGCCAGACCAGAGGCCTCTCCGGCCAATGGCCGGAGGGACCAGGGCAATGGATGTCAGATTTCGATCTTGGAGCCCAACTCGACCACCGAGTTGTTGGGCAAATGCAGGAAGTCGGCAGCACCGCTGGCGTTGTGGTGCATCTGGGCAAACAGCTTTTCACGCCAGTGCGCCATGCCGCTGCCAATGGTGGGAATCACCGTGTCGCGGGACAGGAAGTAGCTGGTGGTCATCGCCTCCACATCACATCCGCGGCCGCGTAGCGGCTCCAGAGCGCGGGGCAGGTCAGGATCATTCTTGAAGCCGTAATGCACCACCACCTGCCAACAGTCATGGCCCAGAGGCTCCACCTGCAGTCGCTTGTCCAGACCAATCCACGGAACCTCATGGTTGCGAACCGTAACAAACAGGTTTTGCTGGTGCAGCACCTTGTTGTGCTTGAGGTTGTGCAGCAGGGCATTGGGCACAGCACCGGGCTCAGCCGTGAGGAAGATCGCTGTGCCTTCTACGCGGGTGGGCGGGCTGATGAACACGGATTCCAGAAAATCCTTCAGGTCGATGGCGTCGGCACGCAGCTTCTCATTGAGCAGACGGCGACCTTCCTTCCAGGTCATCATGAGGGTGAAGACCGCACCGCCAATCATCAGAGGGAACCAGCCGCCTTGCAGCAGCTTGAGCAGGTTGGACGCGAAGAACGCCAGATCCACCATAAAGAAACAGCCGGTGGCGGCCACGCACAACGCCAGCGGATAACCCCAGCCGTAGCGGATGACGAAGAAGGTGAGCGTGGTGGTGATGAGCATGTCCAGCGTCACGGCAATACCGTAGGCAGCTGCCAGATTGCTGGACGAGCGGAACATGACCACGGCCAGGACGATAGCGACGAAAAGCCCCCAGTTCACCAGCGGCATATAGATCTGCCCCGTGTCACGCACGCTGGTGTGCTGGATGTTGAGGCGCGGCAGATAGCCAAGCTGGATCACCTGCTTGGTGACACTGAAGGCCCCCGTGATCAGCGCCTGGGAGGCAATCACCGTAGCCAAGGTCGCTAGTCCCACCAAAGGCACCAGCGCCCAGTCCGGGGCCATCATGAAGAAGGGATTCTTGACGGCCTCGGGATCAGCGAGCAGCAGCGCTCCCTGTCCAAAGTAATTCAGGGTGAGCGATGGCATGGCCACACCGAACCATGCCAACCGGATGGGACGTTTGCCAAAGTGGCCCAGATCCGCATACAGCGCCTCAGCCCCTGTCACGCAGAGCACCACGGCGCCCAGGATGATGAAGCTCGTGCCCGGGTTGTGCCACATGAATCCCACCGCGTGGTGCGGACTCAAGGCCCAGAGAATCTCGGGATGTCCCTGGATATGCACCAGCCCCAGTACCGCCAGCGTCAGGAACCACACCAGCGTGATCGGCCCAAAAAATTTGCCAATCCCCCCCGTGCCGCGCTTTTGCACAGCAAACAGGCAAAACAGCACCACCAGGGTCAGGGGAATCACATACTGCTTGAAATGGGGAGAGACCACCTCCAGCCCCTCCACCGCAGAGAGCACCGAGATGGCTGGCGTGATGACGCCATCTCCATAAAAGAGCGAGGTACCGAAGATGCCCACCGCCAGCAGTGCTCCGCGCAGGCGGGGTTTGTCTTTGACCGCTTGTGACGCCAGCGCCAGCATGGCGATCAAGCCACCTTCGCCGTTGTTGTCGGCGCGCAGCACCAACACCACGTACTTCAGGGAGACGATGACCGTCAGGGTCCAGAAGAAGATGGAGAGGATGCCGTAGATGTTTTCGTGGGTGAACGGGACATGGCCCGAGCCGAAAACTTCTTTGACGGCGTACAGCACACTGGTGCCGATATCGCCATAAACAACGCCGATGGCGCCCAGCGTGAGCGCTGCAAGCGAGGATTTGGAAGAGCTTTGCACGGAAGCGGCCCCGGCGGCACGCGGGCCGGTCGGGGTTCCAGAATTTGGGAGAGCGCTATTGTGCGCCGGTCACCCCAAGCCGCTGGGGGAGAGGTTTCCAAATGTTGCAGCGCAGCAACTCACCTCTGGCGTTTCCGGCCAAACAGTGGCATGCAGATGACAGTCCGCACTCACCTCTGCACATCTGGGCGCGCTTAGCATAGCGCCCGCCCCGCCGTGCTTCAGTCGTACACCTCGGCGTCGGGGTCTGTAGCCTCCAGCTCGTAGCTGGCCGCCAGCATGGCCAGTCGAGCCACCACACCATACATATAGAAGCGGTTGGGCGCACTCACCCCTGGGCGCGCGCCCGGCTGGGGCATGTGGGTGCTGTGCTCAAAGGCCAGGGGCACAAAGCTGGCACCCGGCGAATTCAGGTTTTCGTCCACCCCCCGCTCGGCGTGCATGCGGTAGAAGCCGCCTACCACGTAGCGGTCCATCATGTAGACCACCGGCTCGGCCACAGCGTCGTTCACACGCTCCTGGGTCAGCACACCTTCCTGGATGATGACGTCCGACACCGCCTGGCCATCCTTGATGATGGCCATCTTGTTCTTGGTTTTGCGGTTCAGGGCATCCAGCTCCTTGGCATCCCGCACCGTCATGATGCCCATGCCGTAGGTGCCGTTGTCCGGCTTGATCACCACGAACGGCTTCTCGTTGATGCCGTACTCCTTGTACTTGCGGCGCACCTTGGTCAGCAGGGCATCGGCGGACGCCTGCAAAGCCTCCACACCAGTGTCCTCGGCAAAGTTGAGCCCGCCGACATGGCTGAACATGGGGTTGATCAGCCAGGGGTCGATGCCCAGCATCTTTCCAAAGCGCTTGCCCACTTCCTCGTAGTTCTTGAAGTGGGTGCTTTTGCGCCGCACGCTCCAGCCCGCATGCAAGGGTGGCAGCAAATACTGCTCGTGCAAGTCTTCCAGAATGCCGGGGGCACCCGCAGACAGGTCGTTGTTGAGCAGGATGGTGCAGGGGTCAAAGTTCTTGAGTCCCAGACGCCCCTTAGTGCGCACCACGGGCTCCAGCGTCACCGAATCTCCGTTGGGCAACTCGATGAGCGTGGGTTTCTTGATTTCGGGGCTGATGGACCCCACCCGCACATTCAGGCCCGCCATGTTGAAGATGCGCTGCAGCTGCACCACGTTGGCCAGATAGAAGGTGTTGCGGGTGTGGTTCTCGGGAATGATCAGGAGGTTGCGCGCCTCGGGGCAGATCTTCTCGATGGCGGCCATGGCGGCCTGCACGGCCAGGGGCAGCATTTCCTTGGTCAGGTTGTTCCAGCCGCCAGGAAACAGGTTGGTATCCACCGGTGCCAGCTTGAAGCCGGCATTGCGGATATCCACCGAGGTGTAGAACGGCGGCGTGTGCTCCATCCATTCCAGGCGAAACCACCGCTCGATGGCGGGCATGGAATCCAGAATGCGCTGTTCAAGCTCGTTGATCGGGCCTGTGAGGGCCGTGATGAGATGCGGAACCATAAAAGCCCTCAGGGGACACAGTGGAAAGCGATTGTAGAGAACGGGAATTTCGGGATATGGGGGCTGGCACCCGGTTCGCAATGGTGCCCCGGCCACAAAACTTTCCCGTCCGGTGATCTTTTGGGAATGCCAGCTCTCAGCGCCGCCAGAAAGCAGGGGTCAGCACCGCCATGAAGCTCAAAATCTCCAGCCGCCCGAGCAGCATGGCCAGCGTGCACACCCACACCTGAAAGTCCGTCAGCACCGCAAAGTTGGACGCAGGCCCCACGCTGCCCAGCCCCGGCCCCGCACAGTTCACGCTGGCCAGCACGGCAGAAAACGCCGTCACCGGGTCCAGGTCGGTCAGCAGCAGCACCATGGAGAGGCCGATCACCGTGCCGCCGTACACCAGCATGAAGGCCAGCACCGAGAAGATCACCCGGTTGTCCACCACCGCATCGCCCAGGCGTACGGGCTGCACCGCGCGTGGGTGCACCAGCCGCGTCATCTCCCGCCGCGCCTGCTTGACGAGGATGAGCATGCGCACCATCTTGATGCCGCAGCCGGTGGAGCCCGCGCTGGTGGCCACGCCCGACAGCAGCAGCATCAGCACTGGCGCAAACACGGGCCAACCCAGGTAGTCCACCGTGGCGTAACCCGTGGTGGTGGCCAGCGACACCGTATTGAACATGCCATGCCGCAGGGCAGCCAGCGGCTCATACACCCCCTTGGCCCACAACAGCAGTGATACCACCAACCCGCCGCCGATCAGCGTGCCCAGCGTGGCGCGCAGCTCCGGGTCGCGCCAGAAGCCGCGCCAGTCGCCCTTGCGAAACGCCACGAAATACAGCGCAAAGTTGCAGCTGGCCACCAGCATGAAAACGATGGCAATGGCCTCCAGCAACGGCGACTGGAAGTGCCCAAAGCTCGCGTCATATGGCGACAGGCCACCCAGGCTCACCGTGGTGAACATGTGCATGACGGCATCGAGCGGCGCCATGCCGCCCAGCCAGTAAGCCAGCGCGCAGGTCAACGAAAACAGCGCGTACACCCCCCACAGCCCCTTGGCCGTGCCGGTCATGCGGGGGGTGAGCTTGGCGTCCTTCACCGGGCCTGCGGCCTCGGCCTTGAAGAGCTGGCTGCCGCCCACGCCCAGCAGCGGCAGCACAGCCACCGCCAGGATGAGAATGCCCATGCCCCCCAGCCACTGCAAGAAGGTGCGCCAGATGTTGACGGAGACGGGCAGTGTGTCCAGACCGGTCATCACGGTCGATCCGGTGGTGGTCAAGCCCGAGACGGCCTCGAAGTACGCATGCGTGAAGGACATGGGCTGCCCGATGTAGTGCCCCGCCAGCATCAGCGGCGCGGCCGCAAACAGGGGCAGCAGCAGCCATACCAGTGACACCAGCATCACGCCATGGCGCGGCTGCAGCTCACGGCGAAAGACGCGAAAGCTCCACCACAGCCAGCCCCCGGCAAAGGCCGTGGCCGCCATGCACTGCGGGTACACAAACCACAGGCCGTCCTGGGTCCACCACGACACGGCCAGGGGCAGCGCCAGGGCAGAGGCAAAAATCATCACCAGAATGCCCAGCACGCGCAGCACGGGAAACATGTCCACCATAGCGGCCCCGCTGCGTCAGAAAAACGTGGCGCTCACGCGGAAGAGCTTTTCCACCTCGCGCACCAGGCGCTTGTGCGGCAGGAAGAAGACCACATGGTCATTGCTCTCCAGCACGGTGGAGCTGCGCGGAATGATCACCTGCGGCGCGGGCAGGCCTGCCGCCTGGGCGGCTTCCTGCCCTTCGCCTGGTTCACCGATTTCACTCACGGCCTGGGCTCCATCGGGCAGGCCGCGCACGATGAGCCCCATGTGCACATCGCGCGGCAGGGCCAGGTCGCTCACCTTGCGGCCCACCACGCGCGAGGTCTTGCGGTCGCCGCGCACCACAATCTCCAGCGCCTCGGCCACGCCCCGGCGCAGGCTGTGCACGGCCTGCACATCGCCCTGGCGCACAAAGGCCAGCAGTTCGCCCAGCATGGCCTGCGCGGGCGACAGCGCAATGTCGATCTGCGTGCCGTGCATCAAATCAGCATAGCTGCGGCGGTTGATGAGCGCCAGCACGCGGCTCGCGCCCATGCGCTTGGCCAGCAGGCAGGACATGATGTTGTCCTCATCATCGTCGGTGAGCGCCAGGAACAGGTCCACCTCTTCCACGCCCTCGTCGCCCAGCAGGTCCTCATCAGTGGTATCGCCCTGCAGCACCAGCACGTCTGGCGGCAGCACCGAGGCCAGCTCCACACAGCGCTGCGGGTCAGACTCGATCACCTTGACGTGGAACCGCCCCTGCTGGCCCAGTTGCTGGGCCAAACGCAGCCCCACGCGCCCGCCCCCGGCAATCATGATGCGGTGCACGGGCGAGGCAGGTGCTGCATTGCGCCGGTGCAGGGCCGACAGCACATGGGCAATGTGCTCCTGCGCCGCCAGCACAAACACCTCGTCGCCGGGTTCGATGCGCGTGTCGCCCGCGCAAGCCACAAAGCGGTCGGGCTCGTCCGGAAAGCGGCGGTAGATGGCCACCAGCCGCACGGCCACATCGGGCGCGCTGGCACGCAGCTCGGCAATGGTGCCGCCCACCATGGGTGCGCCCAGCTGCGCGCGCACCGACACCAGACAGGCGCGGCCACCCGCAAACTCGCGCACCTGCATGGCCTCGGGGTAGTCGATGAGCTTGCCGATGTAGCGCGTGAGCGATTCCTCGGGGCAGATGATGCGGTCCACCGCAAAACCCTCGGCGCCCAGCAGGCGCTCGTCGCCCTCCAGCCCGGTGGAGCGCACCCGCGCAATGCGGGTGGGAATGTGGAACAGCAGCTGCGCGATCTTGCAGCACACCAGATTGGTTTCGTCCTGCGCGGCGCAGGCGATCAGCATGTCGGTGTCCTGCGCACCGGCCTCGGCCAGCACGGCAGGCTCGATGCCGTTGCCCACCACCCCGCGCAGGTCAAAGCGCGACTCCAGATCGCGCAGGCGCTCGGCATCGGTGTCGATGACGGTGATGTCATTGCGCTCGGACACCAGGGAATCGGCCACCGTCTCGCCCACGCGGCCCGCCCCGAGGATGATGATTTTCATGCGGTCAGCGAGATGGGTGGGTAAGAGGGTTCAAGGCTTTTTGGGCTGCAGCGCTTATCTGACAAGCGCAAGCAGCTATCAAAAATGCAGCACCATCAGCTGCGCACTTCGCCCTCGCCCAGCACCACGTACTTGAGCGAAGTCAGCCCCTCAATGCCCACTGGCCCGCGTGCGTGGAACTTGTCGGTGCTGATGCCAATTTCCGCCCCCAGGCCAAACTCGAAGCCATCGGCAAAGCGTGTGCTGGCGTTCACCATCACGCTGGCCGAATCCACCTCGCGCAAAAACTGCTGGGCGTGCATGTGGTCGCGCGTCAGGATCGCATCGGTGTGGTGGCTGCCGTAACGGTTGATGTGCGCAATGGCTTCATCCACCCCCGCCACCACCTTCACGCTGATGATCGGAGCCAAGTATTCCTCGCTCCAGTCCTGCTCCGTCGCGGCTACCAATTTGGCACCCGCCACCGATTGCAGGATGGCCAGCGATTCAGGGCAGCCGCGCATCTCCACGCCCTTGGCGGCATAAACGGCGCCGATCTTGGGCAAAAACTCAGCCGCCACACCGCGCGCCACCAGCAGGCCCTCGCTCGCATTGCAGGGGCTGTACTTGTTGGTCTTGGCGTTGTCGGCCACCTTCACCGCCATGGCGATGTCGCACGGGTCGTCCACATAGGTGTGGCAATTGCCGTCCAGGTGCTTGATGACGGGCACCTTGGCCTCGCGGCTGATGCGCTCGATCAGGCCCTTGCCGCCACGGGGGATGATCACATCCACAAACTCAGGCATGGCAATGAGCTGGCCCACGGCCTCGCGGTCGGTGGTCTGCACCAGCTGCACCGCATCTTGCGGCAGGCCCGCCTCGGCCAGTGCCTGCTGCACCAGCTTGGCCAGCGCCCGGTTGGAATCAATGGCTTCCGAGCCGCCACGCAAGATGCAGGCATTGCCGCTCTTGATGCTCAAGGACGCGGCCTCGATGGTCACGTTGGGGCGGCTCTCGTAAATCATGCCGAACACGCCAATCGGCACCCGCATCTGCCCCACACGGATGCCGCTGGGCTGCTGCTTCATGCCAATGATCTCGCCAATCACATCGGCCATGGCCGCCAGCTGCTCGCAGCCCTGGGCGCAGGTCTCCAGCACCTTGGGGCTGAGCTTCAAACGGTCCACCATCGGCTCGGCCAGCCCGGCAGCGCGCGCGCGGTCCAGATCACGGGCGTTGTCCACCTGCAGCGCTTCGGTCTGCTCACGCAGCAAACGGGCCAGGGCTAGCAACGCTTTGTTTTTGATAGCTGCCGGCGCTTTCGCCATCAGCGCAGAGGCCGTTTTTGCCTGGAGACCGAGGGATTGCGTGTATTCAGCGACATTGAGGGCGTTCATCCCACGATTTTGCCGCATTGGGCCTTACCCTTGCGGCCTGCCCCGTTGCACACCACATCACGACCATGACCGACACCGCTTCGACCCAACTCACCACCCTGGCCCAAGCCCTGCAAGCCTTCGAACGCGGCGACCACACCGCCGCCGCCCTGAGCACCCTGGCCCGCCAGCAAACCACGCTGCTCGCCGCCCTGCCCCCGCGCTACAGCGAGGTGCTGCTGAACCTGCTGGACCGGCTGGAATCCAGCGCGCTGTTTTCGGAAGAAAGCTGCTCGTTCAGCCAGAAGGACTTGGTAGCAAACCTGACGATGTGGGTGGAAAAAGCCCAAGCCACGTTAGACGTCATTGCACCATGAGCCATAACCTACTCTTGTGGCGCTGGTCAGAAGCCTTTGATACGCCAGCGAAGCGAAAGAAAGCGAAATTGAAGTTCGGTGATATCACCACAAGTTTTGCGGCGCACGGCCACCATCCAGCAATTGGCCATGCAGATATCGATGATTTCAAAAATGAGATTGAGGCGGTATTTGGGTCAGATGAAGTTGCTCGTCCGTTCGTTCTAGAGCTGTATGAACAATGTGCGGTCATAAGCTATTCATCATCAGTACGGTTTGATCTTGTTCCCAAGGTGGCAGGCATCGGGAAGAAGTTTGGCCTGAACGCATCGGAGTTTTAAGTTGAAAACCATGCGTCAAATCACCTAGCCGTGTAGGGCGGAGCGCCCAGGCTTCGACAAGCTCAACCCGAACGGACGGCGGCGTGACTGGGGGCCAAAAACTCCAGGCAATCACTACCAATTTCATAGCTGCCTGAGCTTATTCCACAAGCGCTAGTAGCCAAAAAATCCTCAAATCTCCGCCCGCCCCAACCACTTCTCCCGCGCAATATAAGCCCGCACCCCCAACCCCATGAACGGCTGCGGCGGCATACGCGTCGGCCCGCCCAACGCCAAGGCATGCGCCAACAACGGATGGTCCTGCCCCAGCGCCAAATCCGCCGCCAACGCCCCCAGGGCCGTGAACTTGACCACCCCCGCCCCATTGCACCCGGCGACGCCATGCACCTGCGGGGCCAACCGCCCCCAGCGCGGCGCGCCGTTGCGGGTGATGGCGATGGAGCCCTCCCAAAAATGCTCCAGCGCCACATCGCCCAGTTGCGGAAAACGCGCGGCAAACACGGCGGCATGCTCACGCCGCACCCGCTCACGCACCGCAGGGCTGACGCGGAAATGCGGCGCATATTCAAAGCCCTGGCGCACCAGAATGCGGTGATCATCCGTGTAGCGCAGCGTGGCGCCTGTCACGGCACTGGCGGGCGTCACGCCCCAGCCCTCGGGCGCGCCCAAGCGGCTGCGCTGCTCGGGCGTGAGCGGCGCGGTGAGCGAGCCGAAGGTGACCAGCGGAAACGTCTCCGCCCCCCAGGCACTGCCAAACAAGCCCAGCTGCTGCGCAAAGCCATTGGCCGCCAGCAGCAACTGCGGCGCACGCACGCGGCCGTGCGGGGTATGCGCCACCACCTTGCCGCTGGATAGATCCAGCCGCTGTACCGGCGTTTGCTCGTGCAGGGTGACGTTGGCGGGCAGCGCATCGGCCAGGCCCCGGCACAGCGCGGCGGGGTTGAGCAGCACGGTGCCCGGCGTGTAGAGCCCGGCAGCAAAGTAGCGGGTGCCCAGGCGTGCGGCCAGAGCATTGCGGTCCAGCAATTCGTGCGGCGCACCCAGGGCGCGCAGCTCATCCACATGGTGCTGCAGCGTGCGCTCCGCGGCGGGCGATACGGCGCAGTGGTACTTGCCTGCGCGGCGCCACTGGCAGTCGATGCGGTGCTGCGCCACCAGCCGCTCCAGGTCGTTCATGCCCGCCGTGAGCAAGGCCTGGTAGTGCGCGGCCTGGCGCAGCTCTTCAAGCGAGCTGCCAATGTTGTGCGGCACATCAATCGCAAAGCCCGAGTTGCGGCCCGAGGCGTTGTTGCCCACGGTGCCTGCATCCACCACCACGATGTGGGCGTGCGGGCGCAGCTCGGCCAGGCGGCGCGCAGCGGCCAGGCCCGCAAAGCCCGCGCCCAGCACCAGCCAGTCGGCCTGCACATCGCCCTGCAGCGCGGGGCGTGGTGTGCGCGGGGGCAGGATGGCGGACCAGCCGTTGGTGGCGTCGTCGTGGGGCAGACGCAAAGGCCGGGAACCCTGCGAGGGCCGCAGGGTGAAATCCGCAGGCGCCATCACCGGGCCGCGCTGGTCAGACGGCAGAGCTGGAAGGCCAGACGCTGCAGGGCCTGCCAGCCGTCCTGCGGCCAGTCGGGCACCTTCAGGCCCTTGACGATGCCGTCCACGATGTGGGCGGATTGCAGCAGGCGCGCCAGGGCAGCATCGCTGGCCTTGGGCAGGATGCGTTCAAACAGCCGCTCCTTGGGGCCCCAGATGCGGTTCTCGCGCAGGGCCATGGGCAGGGGCTTGCCTGCGTTCATGGCGTCTTTCACGCGCTTCAGGGCACGGATGTCTTCGGCCAGCGCCCAGTGCACCAGCACTTCGGCCTCGCCCTCGGCCTGCAGGCCGTCCAGCATGCGCTGCACACGGCCGGTCTGCCCGGCCAGCACCGATTCGGACAGCTTGAACACGTCATAGCGCGCCACGTTGAGCACGGCGGCTTCGACTTGGGCTTGCGTCAATTCACCCGCCGGGTGCAGCAGGGCGAGCTTTTGAATCTCCTGGTGCGCAGCCAGCAGGTTGCCTTCCACCCGGTCGGCAAAGAACTGCAGGGTGCGCTGGCCTTCCTCGCCCGCCACCACGCGCTGACCCTGTGCTGCCAGACGCTGGGCAATCCACTGCGGCAACTGGCCGCGCTCGATGGGGTCGATCTGGATGGAGATGCCGTTGCCCTCCAGCGCGGCGAACCAGGCGCCGGTCTTGGTGGCTTTATCGAGGCGCGGCAGCATGACCATGGTGAGCGTGCTGTCGTTGCCCCGGGCCGATTCGGCCACCTGCTGCAGCGCCACACTGCCATCTTTGCCGGGCTTGCCCGAGGGGATGCGGATTTCGACGATCTGCTTGTCAGCAAACAGGCTCAAGCTTCCGCCTGCGGCGAGCACGGCGCTCCAGTCAAAGTGGGCACCGGCCACGGTGTAGCTGCTGCGCTCGGTGTAGCCCTGGGTGCGGGCGGTGGCGCGGATGGCGTCTGCGGCTTCCTGCTGCAGCAAGGGCTCGTCGCCGTGCAGCACGTACAGCGGCGCCAGGCCCTTTTGGAGATGTGTGTGAAGTTGGGCCAAAGCGACTTGCATGGGCAAAGTTTATCGCCCCCCGGCTCACACTCCGGGGGTATGGCCTTATTGGGCTCCAGCGCTTGACAGACAAGCGCAAGCAGCTATCAACTCAATAGCACCCACCCGCGCATGCCTCCACAGGCGAGCCCCCGCCTCAGAAGCTCTCCCACTCATCATCACTCCCCTTGCCCGCTGCAGGTGCAGGCGCCGCGGCCTTGGCCGGTGCGGGCGCCTTGGCGCTGCTGGTGAGCTTGGCCGCTGGCGCTGCCTTGGGGGCCGCCACAGCCTTGGCGGGAGCGGGGGCAAAGCGCTGGGCCGGTGTGGGGCGGGGTGCAGGCGCCGGAGCCGGGATGGCGGCACGGGCACTGCCGCTGGACCCCACGTTGAACACGGCCACCACTTCGGCCAGCCGCTGCGCCTGGTCGCGCATGGAGGCTGCGGCTGCGGTGGATTCTTCCACCAGCGCGGCGTTTTGCTGGGTCATCTGGTCCAGGTTGGCCACGGCCTGGTTGACCTGGGCAATGCCGTCGCGTTGTTCTGTAGACGATGCGGTGATTTCGCCAATGAGGTCGCTGACGCGGCGCACGCTGGCGACGATTTCGTCCATGGTCTTGCCGGCCTGGGCGACTTGTTCGGAGCCGCTTTCAACGTTTTCGACCGATTTGCCAATGAGGGTCTTGATTTCCTTGGCGGCTTCGGCGCTGCGCCCGGCCAGGTTGCGTACTTCGCTGGCCACCACGGCAAAGCCGCGGCCTTGTTCGCCTGCGCGGGCGGCTTCCACGGCGGCGTTCAGCGCCAGGATGTTGGTCTGGAAGGCAATGCCGTCAATGACGCCGATGATGTCGCTGATCTTGCGGCTGCTTTCGGTGATCTGCTGCATGCTGGTGACCACCTGGCCCACCACTTCGCCACCGCGGGCGGCGGCCTGGGCGGCGGTGCCTGCAAGCTGGTTGGCCTGGCGGGCGGTGTCGGCAGACTGGGTGACGGTGGCGGTGAGTTCCTCCATGCTCGATGCGGTTTCTTCGAGGTTGGCGGCGGTTTGTTCGGTGCGGGCAGAGAGGTCGTGGTTGCCGTTGGCGATTTCGATGGAGGCGGAGGAGACGGAGTCCACGCCCTGGCGCACTTCGCTGACCACGCCGCGCAGGCGGGCGGACATGTCGGAGAGGGCGCGCAGCATCTGGCCGAGTTCGTCTTTGCGGCTGGAGTGCAACTCGCGGGTGAGGTCGCCTGCGGCGATGGCGTTGGCGGTTTCTACCGCCTGCCGCAGCGGCTCGGTGATCGAGCGCACCAGCCACCAGGCCGCCAGCGCGCCCAGGGCAAACACCAGCAGGGCCGTAAAGCCGCTGATCACCCCGGCACGGATGCGCTGGGCTGTGGCCTCTTCGCGCACGGCGTCACGGCGGCGTTCCAGCACGGCGATGAAATCGTCCTGCGTCTTGAGGTAGCGCGCCACCATGGGCGTGAGCTGCTCGTCGGCGTAGCGCTGGGTTTCCACGCCGTCGCCTGCGCCCTTGAGCTCCCAGGTTTTGGCTGTGGCCGCCAGAACCAGTTTGCGCTCGGCCAGCACCTTGTCGAGCGCGGCCTTTTCTTCCGGCTCGGTGGCGCTGGCCACGATGCTTTCCTGAATCTTGTTGATGCCGCCAATGATTTCTTTCACGCGGGCGTCGTATTGCTGGGCCAGCACGGCATCGGTGGTCACCGCACCACCCATCACCATGTTGACCGCCGTTTCCGTCGCGCCGCGCCAGCGCACCGCGGCCACCACGCGGGCATCAATCTCCACCACAGCGTCCATGGCACGGGCCATGGTGGAGTTGCCACGGTTTTGGGCCACGCCCGACACCACGGCCATGGCAACCATCAAACCCAGAAACGCAAACCAGAGCTTGCGTGAAACAGAAATATTGTCGAGCTGCATCGTGTCTCCAGCGTTCAGATATGCATTCGGAGGCAAGGCACGGCGAATGCACCTTGCCATCCGAAACATTCAATTACAAACACTGGAAGCCTAAGCGACTGCGGCGCTGTGATGCACCGGTTTGACACAGGGAAAAACCCTCAGCACGCCCCTGCCCACACCACTTGTACGACAAGTTGGTCCTTGCACACGCGGGCTGCTGCCTTGATTGCGTCGCGCCACATTTGGCATTCGCATTGATCAAAACGTTCAATACACCAAACAAACTGGGCACTTTCTGCGCTGTTCATTGGCATTGGCTGACAGCAAAATTTTTCCATCACGCGCCCAATCGTTCTGCCAACAGGTTCCAGGAACCTGTTCAAACAGCCATCCTGGCTGAACCTGTCAACGCAGAGCCCTTTTTCACCGGGGCGTGAGCCAACAGGAGGAGACAACCATGGTGAACTATCTGGGCGTGGGCGGTGTCCGGCAACTGGTGCAGCGCACAGGCCTGCGCCAGTTTCTGGAACTGCTGACCGAAGCCATTGCGCACGACTACCGCCGCTGGGAGCAGTTCGACAAATCACCCCGGCATGCCATCCACTCCCCGGTCGGGGTGATTGAGCTGATGCCGACCAGCGATGGGCAGCTGTACTGCTTCAAATACGTCAATGGCCACCCCAAGAACACGGCCGAGGGGTTGCTCACCGTCACGGCCTTTGGCGTGCTCGCCGATGTGGACACCGGCTACCCCCTGCTGCTGAGCGAGCTGACCTTGACCACGGCACTGCGCACCGCCGCCATGTCGGCCCTGGCGGCACGCCACATGGCCCGGCCCGACAGCCGCAGCATGGCGCTGATTGGCAACGGTGCGCAAAGCGAGTTCCAGGCGCTGGCCTTCTACCACCTGCTGGGCATTCGCCGTTTGCAGTTGTTTGACGTGGATGCCGGGGCCACTGCCAAACTGGCGCGCCACCTGCACAGCCTGGGTCTGCCGGGGCTGGAGGTGCAGCGCTCCGCCAGCGTAGCCGATGCGGTGCGTGGCTGCGACATTGTGACCACGGTGACGGCCGACAAACGCAATGCCACCATCCTGCTGCCGGAGATGATCGAGCCTGGCATGCACCTCAATGCCGTGGGCGGTGACTGCCCCGGCAAGACCGAACTGCACCCCGCCATCCTGCAGCGGCCCGACGCGCGCGTGGTGGTGGAGTTTGAGCCCCAGTCGCGCATTGAGGGAGAGATTCAGCAACTGCCCGCCAGCTTTGCCGTCACCGAGTTCGCCCAGGTGGTGCAAGGGCATGCGCCAGGGCGCAGCCACGCGGGCGAAGTCACGGTGTTTGACTCGGTGGGCTTTGCGCTGGAAGATTTCTCGGCCCTGCGGTTGCTGCACAGCCTGTTGGGATCGCACCCCGACCTGGCAACTCCACTGGACCTGATTCCCGACATGCAAGACCCCAAAGATCTCTTTGGCGTACTGCAAGGCGCATCACACTTCAGCCCACAGTCGGCAAAAAACGCTGCCCCCGCCACTGCACCAACCAACACGCCAAAAGCGCCCCTTCCCTCCGTCACCACTCCACCTGCTGCAGAAGTCTTGAACACACCATGAACCACGCACCCCACCCGCACCATGCCCAACACCCCGAGGTGCTGCGGCCCGCCCGCCCCACCAGCCTGATTGGCGCCCCCACTGACGTGGGCGCTGGCGCACGCGGCGCATCGATGGGCCCTGAGGCCCTGCGCGTGGCCGGGCTGCAGGCGGCGCTGGAATCGCACGGCCTGCAGGTGTTTGACCGCGGCAACCTCAGCGGCCCGGCCAACCCGTGGCAGCCGCCGCTGGAGGGCTACCGCCATCTGCCCGAGGTGGTGCAGTGGAACCGGCTGGTGTACGAAGCGGTATACGCGGAGCTGCAGCTGGGCCACCTGCCCATCTTGCTGGGTGGCGACCACAGCCTGGGCCTGGGCAGCATCAGCGCCGTGGCCCGGCACTGTGCCGAAGTGGGCAAAAAGCTGCGTGTGCTGTGGCTGGATGCGCATGCCGACTTCAACACCAGCGCGCTGACGCCCAGCGGCAACGTGCACGGCATGCCCGTGGCGTGCCTGTGCGGCTTTGGCCCGGCAGAGCTGACACAGCTGGCGGCCATGCCCGGGGGCAGTGCGGCGCTGCACCCTTCGCAAATCCGGCAAATCGGCATCCGCAGTGTGGACGCGGGCGAGAAGCGCTTTGTGCACGAGCAGGGCCTGGAGGTGTTTGACATGCGCGCCATCGACGAGGTGGGCATGCGCCAGGTGATGGAACGCGCGCTGGCAGGCATGGACGCCCACACCCACCTGCATGTGAGCTTTGACGTGGATTTTCTGGACCCCGATATCGCCCCAGGCGTAGGCACCACCGTGCCCGGCGGCCCCACCTACCGCGAAGCACAGCTGTGCATGGAGATGATTGCCGACAGTGGCCGCCTGGCCTCGCTCGACATCGTGGAGCTGAACCCGGCCCTGGACGTGCGCAACAAGACCGCCGTGCTGGCGGTGGACCTGGTGGAGTCGCTGTTTGGCAAGAGCACGCTGATGCGTACGCGGCCGGTGTGATGGCGGTTAGCTATTAAAAAGATAGCTGCCTGCGCTGGATGTATAAGCGCAGGCAGCGCTTTTCCTTCAAGCCCGCATGACGGCAAAACGGGTCATGGCCCGGGCATCACCGCCCGCACCTGCTCGGCCGTGGGCAGGGGGGCCACCGCACCAAAGCCCTGCACGGTGAGCGATGCGGCCGCGTTGGCATAACGCACGGCAGCCGCCAAGTCGTCACCCAACGCCAGCCGCGCCAGCAGGTTGCCATCAAAGCAGTCGCCCGCCCCCGTGGCATCCACCAGCGCCACGCTGCGGCCCGGCACACGCTGGCGGGGCACGGCGGGGTCGGTGCTGCTCAGCAACACCCCATCGGCTCCGAGCTTGACGACCACCGTGGCTGCGCCCTGCGCATGGCCCCAGTCGGCAATCGCATCGGCGTCGTGCAGGCCCAGCAGCGCGGCCATGTCATCGAGCCCCGGCAGGAAGATGTCGCACAGCGACACCGCATGCGCGATGCAGGCCCGCGCCCGCGCCAGCGGCCAGAGCTTGAGGCGCAGGTTGGGGTCAAACGCCACGCGCGCACCGGCGGCCCGGGCCACGCGCATGGCCTCATAGGCCGTGTCGCACGCCGATGCCGAAACGGCCAGCGAGATGCCCGACACATGCAGGATGCGGCACTGCTGCAGCACGGTGGCGGGCCCATTCGCCGATGCATCCGTCGACGTCTGTTCCAGCCACGCGGGTGCCATGCGGCTGGCGGCCGAGCCTGCACGCAGGTAGCTGAACTCGTGCCCTGCTGCGCCGTGCGTCACAAAGTAGATGCCGGTGGGGTGCTGCGCATCGCGCTCCACCGCCGTGGTGTCCACACCCTCGCGCGCCCACAGGTCCAGCAGGGCCTGGCCAAAGGCATCGCTGCCCAGGCGGGTGAGGTACGCCGTGCGTGCGCCCGCGCGGGCGGCAGCGATCACGGCGTTGCTGGTGTCGCCCCCAAAGCCCTGCAGGTATTGCGGCTCGCCGGGGCGGGTCTGGTTGAACTCCACCAGCGCCTCGCCCAGCGCCACCACATCCCACACGGGTTGTTTGGCCGTGGTCATGGCTCAGCCGCGCGGCTTGTAGGCCGTCACGTCGATCTCGACCTTGGCGTCGATCATCAGGCGCGATTCGACGGTGGAGCGTGCGGGGCGGTGGTCGCCAAAACACTCCATGTACACGCGGTTGAAGCTGCCAAAGTCGCGCGCATCGGCCAGCCAGACGCTGACTTTGGCCACATCGGCCAGCGTGCAGTCGGCCAGGGCCAGCGCGTCCTTCACACGCTGGAACACCTGGCGCGTCTGCGCTTCGATGCCTCCCACGATGACTTGGCCTTGGTCATCGGTGGGCACCTGGCCGGACACAAAAACGAAATCGCCCGCGCGAGTGGCGGGCGAGAGGGGACGGGCCAGGCGGTCGGAAGCGACGGGGGATTGGCCAAGGGTTTCTACTGGCATGGAAAACACTCCTTTGAGTAAAGATATTACACACTTCCTTCCAGAAATGCCCGTCTCATTGGTAATTCTGGCATCGAACGTGCTTTTACATGTAATCCTATTACTTCGAGGTGCGCAATGCAAACGTCTGGAACCAATGTGGTGCAGCAACTGCTGCCAACGTGTGAATCCCTGGGCCGCCGTGGCGTGCTGGGCGCTGCCGCTCTGGTGGCCGCCCTGGCGCTGACCAGCGGGGCCAGTTCGGCCCAGACGGGCAGCGCCACGGCAGCCCCCGCCAAAGGCGGCGCCGCCAACCTTGCCATGGTGGGCGAGCCCCAGGGCCTGGACCCCATGGTGAGCACTGCCGACCTCGTGGGCACCATCATGCAGCACGTGTACGAGCCGCTGTACACCTTTGATGGCAACTGGGCCATCGCCCCCATGCTGGCCGAAAGCCTGCCCACCGTTTCCAAGGATGGTCTGACCTACACCATTCCCCTGCGCAAGGGCGTGAAGTTCCACAACGGCCGCGAGATGACAGCCGACGACGTGGTGGCATCGCTGCAGCGCTGGATGGAGCTGAACCCCCGTGGCAAGGCCGTGGGCAAGGAAGTGGCCTCGCTCACCGCCAAGGGCGCACTGGCCGTCGAGCTGAAGCTGAAAAATCCTTACGCCCCGCTGCTGGCCCAGCTGGCTTTGCCCAGTGGCATGGCCGCCATCATGGCCAAGGAGAGCATTGCGCCCCAGCTCAAGGACTTCATAGGCACCGGCCCTTACCAGTTCAAGGAACGCCGCCCCGACCAATTCACCGTGCTGGTGCGTTTTGACGGCTACGCCAGCCGCAAGGAAGCCGCCAGCGGCTACGCCGGCAAGCGCGAGGCGCTGCTCGATGAGCTGCGCTTTGTGCCCGTGCCAAGCGCCAATACGCGCGTCGAAGGCGCGCTCTCGGGCCAGTTCCAGTACGCCGACCTGCTGCCCGTGGAGGCCATTGGCCGCGTCGAAAAAGGCGCCCCCGCCGTGGTGCCCATCGTGACCAAGAACTTTGGTTTTCCGTACATCGTGTTCAACACCAAGGAAGGCGTGCTGGCCTCGCAGCCCCTGCGCCGGGCAGTGCAGACGGCCGTGGGCACGGGCGAGCTGCTGGCCGCAGGCTTTGGCGACAACCGCTTCTTTGTGGTGGAGCCCAACTTCTTCCCCAAGGGCACGCCGTACTACTCGAACGCGGGCAGCAAGCTCTACAACGAGCGCAACCCGCAAGCCGCCAAGGACCAGGCGGCCAAGGCCAGCTACAACGGCCAGCCCGTGCGCATCATGGCCAGCCGCCAGTACGAGTTCCACTACAACATGGCGCTGGTGATGTCCGAGCAGCTCAAGAAGGCGGGCTTCAAGACCGAGCTGCAGGTGGTGGACTGGGCCACGCTGGTGCAGCGCCGCAACGACCCCAAGCTGTGGGACGTGTACTTCACCCACTCGGGTCTGTTCCCCGAGCCCATGCTCTCGCCACCACAGCTGGGCGACGGTGCGCCGGGCTGGTGGGAATCTGACGCCAAGAAGTCCACCCTGGCCGCCTTCAACCAGGAGACCGACCCGGCCAAGCGCGGAGCGCTGTGGGGCAAGGTGCAGCAGGTGGTGTACGACGAAGTGCCGTTCATCGAGGTGGGCAAGTTCAACGGCTTGTCGGCACGCTCGGCCAAGCTGCAAGGCTACACACCGGCCATCTGGCCGTTCTTCTGGAACACGGGACTGGCCAAGTAAGCAGGGGCAGACAGCACCATGATGCGATTTTTATTAAAGCGCCTGGGCGGCGCCGTGGTGGTGCTGGCCCTGGTGGCAGTGCTGGTGTTCTGCCTCACGCGGCTGGCCTCGGGCGACCCGGTGGCGCTGCTGCTGGGCGACCAAGCCACCGCTGCCGACATTGCCCAGGCCCGCGCGCAGTATGGGCTGGACAAGCCCCTGCCGGTGCAGTTTGCGCTGTGGGTGGGTGAGCTGCTGCAGGGCAACCTGGGGCAGTCGCTGTTCCTGCAGCGCCCCGTGGCCCAGGCCCTGCTGGAGCGGGCCGAGCCCACGCTGTTCCTCGCCCTGTTTGCCGTGGGCATTGCCGCGCTGGTGGGCGTGCCCTGCGGCATGGCCGCCGCCGTCTGGCGCGGTAGCGCCACCGACCAGGCCGTGAGCGGCGTGGCCATGCTGGGCGCGAGTGTGCCCAGCTTCTGGCTCGGCCTCATCCTCATCCAGCTGTTTGCGGTCAAGTTGGGGTGGTTTCCGGCCTCGGGCTATGGCGACCCCACGGCCACGCTGGGCGAGCGGCTGTCGCACCTCATGCTGCCTGCGCTCGTGCTGGGGCTGCTCAATTCGGCGCTCATCATCCGCTTTACGCGCGCATCCATGCTCGACATCCTGGGCGAAGACTACGTGCGCACCGCCCGCGCCAAGGGCCTGCCCGAAGGCACCATCATGGTCAAGCATGTGCTGCGCAACGCGCTGGTGCCCATCGTCACCGTGCTGGGCCTGACCATGGCGCTGATGATTGGCGGCACGGTGGTGACCGAGACCGTCTTCAACCTGCCCGGCGTGGGCAACCTGGTGGTGCGGGCCGTACTACGGCGCGACTACCCCGTGATCCAAGGCACGCTCTTGATGATTGCCGCCATCTACGTCTTCATCAATCTGGCCATCGACTTTCTGTACACGCTGGTGGACCCCCGTATCCGCCTGGAAGCCCCATGAACCCGAGCCCTTCTTTCTGGCACCGCCTGCGGGCTGTGCTGCGCCGCCTGTTCGCCCGCAAGGTGGTGCTGGCCGCTGCCATCGTGATTGCAATGGTGGCAACCGTCGCCATCGTCTTCCCCTGGGTGTCTGACGCCGACCCCAACGCCTTGTCCATCAGCGAGCGCCTGCATGCGCCTTCGGGCGCGCATTGGGCAGGCACCGACGAGCTGGGCCGCGATGTGTTGCTGCGCATCGTGCACGGCGCGCGCTACTCGCTGCTGATCGGTCTGGTCACCGCCGCAGGCGCCGTGCTGCTGGGCACGCTGCTGGGCATGCTGGCGGGGTTCTTCCGCAAGCTCGACGCCCCGCTGATGCGCCTGGTGGACGCGATGATGTCCTTCCCCGACATCCTGCTGGGCATCGCACTCGTGTCCATCCTGGGCGTGTCGCTGTGGAACGTGATGCTGGCGCTGGTCATCGTCTACACCCCGCGTGTGGCCCGCGTGGTGCGCGCCACCACGCTGGTGCTGCGCGAGCTGCTGTTTGTGGACGCAGCCCGCGCCCTGGGCGTGCGCACGCACCTCATCCTGTGGCGCCACATCCTGCCCAACCTGATGTCGCCCATCCTGGTGCAGGTGACCTTCATCTTTGCCTACGCCATCCTGGCCGAGGCAGGCCTGTCCTTTCTGGGCGTGGGCGTGCCGCCCGACATCCCCACCTGGGGCACCATGATTGCGGGCAGCCTGGACTATGCCGACAAGGCGTTCTGGACCATTTTTGCCCCCGGCGTGGCCATCGTGCTCACGGCCCTGTCGCTGCAGATGCTGGGCGACGGCGTGCGCGACCTGCTCGACCCCAAACTGAAGAAGACCGTATGACATCCCCCACGATGAGCGCCGCGCCCCGGCTCGAAGTCAGCGGCCTGTCCACCTCGTTTGCCACCGATGCGGGCCGCATCCAGAGCGTGGCCGATGTGTCCTTTGCCATCCACCCCGGCCAGACGCTGGCGCTGGTGGGCGAATCGGGCTCGGGCAAGTCGGTGACCAGCCTCACCCTCATGGGCCTGCACGCCCGCACCTCGCAGGCGCAGGTCACGGGCCAGGCCTGGTTTGTGCAGCGCGACGGCCGCAAGGTCGATTTGCTGGCGATGCCCGAAGCCGAGAAGCGCACGCTGCGCGGCAACGAGCTGGCCATGATCTTCCAGGAGCCCATGACCAGCCTGAACCCGGTGCTGACGGTGGGCGAGCAGATTGCCGAATCGGCCCGCCTGCACCTGAAGATGGACCGCAGCGCCGCGCTGGCCCACGCCCGCCGCATGCTGGAGCTGGTCGAGATCCCCGCCGCTGCGCAGCGCGTGCACGAGTACCCGCACCAGCTCTCGGGCGGCATGCGCCAGCGCGTGATGATTGCGCTGGCCATGGCCTGCAACCCCACGCTGCTGATTGCCGACGAACCCACCACTGCGCTGGACGTGACCATCCAGGCGCAGATCCTGTCGTTGATGGGGCGGCTGCAGAAAGAGACCGGCATGAGCATGCTGTTCATCACGCACAACCTGGGCGTGGTGGCGCAATACGCCGACGCCGTGGCCGTGATGTACGCCGGGCGCATCGTTGAGTCCGCACCTGTGCACGACCTGTTTGCACGGCCCGAGCACCCCTACACGCGCGGCCTGCTGGCCTGCCTGCCCGGCGTGGCCCGGCGGCAAGCCCTGGCCGCAGGCACGCCCACCCACGGCCGGCGGCAACTGGTGGCCATACCGGGCCAGGTGTCCAGCCCGCTGGCGCCACCGCCCGGCTGTGCCTTTGCGCCGCGCTGCGCCCGCCAGCAACCCGACTGCACCCACGCCATGCCCGCGCTGGAGGCGGCAGGCCCCCGCCGCATGGTGCGCTGCCTGCACCGCGAGGAACACACCGAACCCGCCGAGGTGAGCGCATGAACGCCGTCCTGAACCCACACCCCACCATGGCCCCGACCGATACCGCTGCACCGCTTTTGGAAATTGCCCACCTGCGCAAGCACTTTGGTAGCGGCCCACACCCCGTGCGCGCGGTGGACGACGTGAGCTTCACCATCCACCGGGGCGAGACCCTGGGCCTGGTGGGCGAATCGGGCTCGGGCAAGAGCACCATTGGCCGCCTGCTCACGCGCCTGGTAGACCCTACGAGCGGCGCCATGCGCTACCACGGCGGTGCTGCGCCGCAAGACCTGGCCCAGCTCTCGCAGTCGCAATACCGCCCGCTGCGATCACAGATCCAGATCATTTTTCAGGACCCGTATGCCAGCCTGAACCCCCGCATGCGCATCCGCGAAGTGCTGGCCGAGGCGCTGGATACGCACGGTCTGGCCCAGGGCGCTGCGCGCCTGCCGCGCATCCACCAGTTGCTGGAGCAGGTGGGCCTGCGGCCCGAACATGCCGAGCGTTTTCCGCACGAGTTCTCGGGTGGGCAGCGCCAGCGCATTGGCATTGCGCGTGCGCTGGCGGTGGAGCCACAATTCATCGTGGCCGACGAGCCCCTGTCGGCGCTGGACGTTTCCATCCAGGCGCAGGTCGTGAACCTGCTGGGCGAGCTGAAGGAGCAGCTGGGCCTGACGCTGCTGTTCATCTCGCACGACCTGGATGTGGTGGAGTACCTGTGCGACCGCGTGGTGGTGCTGTACCTGGGCCGGGTGATGGAGATTGCCCCGACCGAAGCGCTGTACGCCACGCCCCAGCACCCTTACACCCAGGCCCTGCTGGCCGCCGCGCCCATCCCAGACCCCGCCCAGCGCCGCAGCATTGCGCTGCTGCAAGGCGACCTGCCCAGTCCGGCCAATCCGCCCTCAGGCTGCGTGTTCCGTACCCGCTGCCCACAGGCCGAGGCGCGCTGCGCCAGCGCCGACATGCAATTGCGCGAAGTGGCCCCCGGCCACCTGCACGCCTGCTGGAAAACCGCACCGACAAACCCCGCACCATGACCGACGAATTCCTGCTCGACCACCGCTGCAAGGGCTACCCGCTGCACGCCGCGCCCTGCCGCCCTGCCGACCTGGGCCAGCGCGGCTGGAACGTGCTGGCGGGCGATTTGCCCTTGCCCATTGCCGTCATCCGCGAAAGCGCCCTGGCCCACAACCTGGCATGGATGCAGGCCTATGCCGAGCGCAAGGGCGTGGCCCTGGCGCCGCACGGCAAGACCACGCTGTCGCCCGAGCTGTTTGCCGAGCAGCTGCAGGCAGGCGCCTGGGGCCTGACCTTTGCCACCGTGTACCAGCTCAGCGTGGGGGTGGAGGCCGGTGCACGCCGCGCCATCATCGCCAACCAGGTGTTGGGCGATGCCGACCTGGACGGCCTGCACGCACTGCTGCAGCGCCACCCCGACCTGCGCGTGTGGTTCCTCATCGACAGCCTGACGCAGTTGCGCTGCATTGAAGACTGGGCCGAGCGGCGCGGCCACACCGCGCGCGGTGAAAAGCGCCTGGACACCCTGCTGGAGATGGGCGTGCCCGGCCAGCGCACCGGCTGCCGCACGCTAGCAGAGGCTTTGGCTTTGGCCCAGGCCATCGCCCAATCGCCCGCAGTGCAGCTGGGCGGCGTGGAATGCTACGAGGGCGGCGTGGCCCGCTGCGACAGTGAGCACGATGCGCGCGAAGTCACGGCGCTGGTGCGCCGCGTGACCGAAGTGGCCCGCGCGTGCGATGCGCAGGGCTTGTTTGCCGATGCCGAGATCCTGCTCACCGCAGGCGGCTCGGCCGTGTTCGACCTTGTCATCCCGCTGCTGCGCACCCAGGGCTTGTCCAAGCCCGTGCTGGGCATACTGCGCTCGGGCTGCTACATCACGCACGACCATGGCAACTACCAGCGCTTCTTGAAGCATGTGGAGCAGCGCGAGGGGCTGGACGCCTCGCTGCGCCCCGCGCTTGAAGTCTGGACCCTGGTGCAATCGGTGCCCGAGCCTGGGCTGGCCCTGCTCAGCGGCGGGCGGCGTGATGTCTCGTACGATCTGGAGATGCCCGTGCCCGTGCGCTGGGCGCCGCGCCACGAGCGCCGCGCTGCCAGCACCCCCACCGGGTGGACGGTGAGCGCGCTCAACGACCACCACGCCTACCTGCGCTACGACCCCGCAACAGGCCCCGCCCCCGCCGTGGGCGACCGGGTGGCCCTGGGCATTTCGCACCCCTGCACCACTTTCGACAAATGGCGCTGGCTGCCCGTCGTGGACGACGAAGGCACCATCACCCGCGCCATCAGCACCCGTTTTTGAACATGTCCAAAGCTACCCCTAACAGCCTGCTGCAACAACTGCGCGAGCGCCAGCCCGACCTGCCCGAGGCGCAGCGCAACGTGGTGCGCGTGGTGCTGGACGACCCGCGCGCTGCAGTGGTCGCCACCGTGGAGCAACTGGCCCAGCAGGCGGGCGTGTCCATGCCCACCATCGTGCGCACCTGCCGCAGCTTTGGCCACGACTCGGTGCGCGAATTCATGGTCGCGCTAGCGCAGGACCTGGCCGTTTCGGGCTCGCACCTGCACCGCAGCGTGCTGGCCGATGACACGGCGCAAGACGTGGCCAGCAAGATCGTGCACGCCGCTGTTTCGTCGCTGACCGAGCTGGGGCGCAACCTCGATGCCGAGGTGCTCGACCAGGTGGCCGAGCGGCTGGCGCAGGCGCGGCGCATCGACTGCTACTCGGTCGGTGCGGCATCGACCTTCATGGCTAGCGAGCTGCAAAGCCGCCTGTTCCGCCTGGGCTGCACGGCCAACGCGATTTTTGATGCGCACCAGCAGCTCGTGTCGGCCAGCACGCTGGGGCCCGATGGCGTGGCCTTCGTTATCTCGCACGTGGGGCGCATGCCCTATGCGCTGGAGGCCGCGCGGTTTGCCCGCTCGCAAGGCGCCACCGTGGTGGCACTGACCCAGCCCGGCACACCGCTGGCCGAAGTGGCCGACCTGGTGCTGGCCGTGTCGGTGCCACAAGACGCCGTGATGCGCGTGGGCACCGAGGCCTATCTGGCCCACCTGGTGGTCATCGAGATCCTGACCGTGCGCCTGGCGCAAAGGCTGGGGCCCGTGGCCACCCGTGGGCTGCAGCAATTCAAGCAACTGCTGCACAAGCACGGGTTTGACAGCGCCGAGTACGTCGGCGCCTTTGACAGCCACGCGGGCCAGAACCCTTCCAGCGCCGCCAGCCACCCCTTTGAACCATCGCGCGGCCTGGCCGCAGAGGAATGACATGGCGCACGCAACGCTGCTGAGCAATGGCCGCATCGTGGACGGCACCCCCCGCCCCGGCTGGGTGGGTGATCTGCTGATCGAAGGCGACCACATCACCGCCCTGGCCCCGCACGGCCAGATCGACCCCGCCGCCCTGGCCCGCGCGCGGGCCAGCGAACATTTCACCGAAGTGGACTGCACCGGCCGCGTGATTGCCCCCGGCTTCATCGACGTGCATACACACGACGACGCCGCCGTGCTGGACGCGCCCACCATGCTGCCCAAGCTCTCGCAGGGCATCACCACCGTGATTGTGGGCAACTGCGGGATCTCGCTGGCGCCAGTGGTGACCGACAGCCCGCTCGCCCCGCTCTCGCTGCTGGGGCGACTGCAGTTTCGCCATGCCAGCATGGCCGACTACGCCCGCGCCGTGGACGCCGCCCAGCCTGCGGTCAACGTGGCCGCGCTGATGGGCCACACGGCCCTGCGCATGCGCCACCTGGCCGACCTGCGCCAGACAGCCACCGCCGACGAGCGCGCCGCCATGGCAGCCGACATGGAAGAGGCGATGGCCGCCGGGGCGCTGGGCCTGTCGTCGGGCATCTTCTACAGCGAGGCCTATGCGGCCGATGTCGAGGAGCTGGTGGCCGTGGCCTCAGTGGCGGCGCGCCATGGCGGCGTGTATGCCACCCACATCCGCGACGAGCTGGCGGGCATCCTGCCAGCGCTGCAGGAAGCGGCGCTCACCGCGCGCCAGTCGGGCCTGCCGCTGGTGATCTCGCATCACAAATGCGCTGGCCCCGCCAACTGGGGCCGCACGCGCGAGACGCTACCGCTGATCGACCAGCTGGCCCAGCAGCAAGAGATTGCGATGGACGTGTACCCGTACACCGCAGGCTCCACGGTGCTGCGCGAAGACCTGGTGGACGGCATCATCGACATCCTCATCACCGGCAGCCAGCCGCACCCTGAGATGGCTGGGCGCTACCTCGCCGACATTGCGCGCGAGTGGGGCGTGCCCCAGCAGGAGGCCGCCGTGCGCCTCAAGCCCGGCGGAGCCTGCTACTTTCAGATGCGCGAGGACGATGTGGAGCGCGTGATTGCGCACCCGCTGTCCATGATCGGATCGGACGGGCTGCCGCACGACGAGCGTCCGCACCCGCGCCTGTGGGGCGCGTTTCCGCGCGTGCTGGCCTGCTACTGGCGCGACAAGGGCCTACTGCAGCTGGAAGAGGCGGTGCACAAGATGACGGGCCTGTCGGCCCAGCGTTTTCGCCTGGGCGGGCGCGGCCTGCTGCAGGCAGGCCACATGGCCGATGTGGTGGTGTTTGACCCGGCACGGGTACGCGACCTGGCCACGTTCGAACACCCCCAGCAGTTCAGCGAAGGCATTGAGCAGGTGTGGGTGAACGGTGTACTGAGCTACACCGCCACGCAGCGCGCCACCGGGGCAAGGGCCGGGCGGTTTGTGCGACGGTCTGCCAGCAACCCCCTCTGAGAGAAGACTCTCAAAAAACAAAGCCAGCTATCAAAACGCTAGCTGGCTGCGCTGATTGGTAGGGGCCAGAACTGAAAAAGCCCCAAAACCCTACTGCGGCAACTTGGCCGCCGACAGCCGCCTCAGCAACTGCTGCACGATATCTGACTGCATGTTGCGGAACAGCAGCGCCTCTTCAGCCTCCTTGGAGAGAGCCAGGCTTTCGTTGTAAGTGAAGTCGCGCTGCTGCAGGATTTCCGTCTCGGGCACCATCTCCACACCGCCAGGGGTGCGTATGCGGAATTTGACGCGCAGGCGCAACTGCATTTCACGCACTTGGCCAGACGCGGTCTGCCCGACCACCACACGTTCTCGCTGCTCGGCCAGGATGTCGATCACGGCCTCGGCGGTGGGAAGGTCTGCGGGATTGCGCAACACCTTGAGCTGGCTTCCCGAGCCTTCCAGCGTGCGCTGCAGTTCACGCCCCAGTGCAGACCCCATGCCCGCCCCGATATAAAGCGAGGAGAAGGAAAACTCTGGCACGCCCCGCAGGCGAAAGCCGCATCCCGCCAGCAAGGCAGCGGGGGCAAGGGTCAGCAAGAAGCGTCGATGCATATCAGTCGTCCGATCCGTCGTACGTTGTGCGGCCCGTACCCCAGCCTGGGTACAGAAGCTGTACTGCTGGGGCATGGGGCATGAGGGATGCAACCAGCCGGGTCACACCACCACGTTCACCAGGCGTCCGGGCACCACGATGACGCGCTTGGGTGCCGCACCACCGCTGTGGGCGGCAAAAGCCTCGCTGGCCAGGGCCAGGCGCTCGATCTCTGCCTTGTCGGCCTGGGCTGGCACGTGGATGGAGCCACGCAGCTTGCCGTTGACCTGCAGCATCAGCTCGATCTCGTCCTGCACCAGCGCATTGGCATCCACCTTGGGCCAGGGGGTGTCCAGCAGATCGCCCAGTGCGCCCGCGTAGCCCAGGCTTTCCCACAGGCTGTGGGCGATGTGGGGCGTGGCGGGGTACAGGCAGCGCAGCAGGATGCCAAAGCCTTCGATCAGTGCCACCTGGGCACCGGCGGAGTCCATGGCCTTGAAGTCTTCCAGCGCATTGATCATCTTCATCGCGCCCGACACCACGGTGTTGTACTGCATGCGCTGGTAGTCGTAATCCACCTGCTTGAGCACGTTGTGGATCTCCAGGCGCAGCGCCTTGGCTTCCTTGCCAAACTGCACATCCTGCAGGCTCTTGGCACCCACCACGCTGGCGATGGCAGCCTCGCGGTCAATCCCCGCGAGCTTCACGCCGAAGTTCCACACCCGGCGCAGGAAGCGGTAGCTGCCTTCCACGGCGGCGTCGTTCCACTCCAGTGTGGCTTCGGGCGGGGCGGTGAACATGGTGTACAGGCGGGCGGTATCGGCGCCGTACTTCTCGATCAGGTCCTGCGGGTCCACGCCGTTGTTCTTGGACTTGGACATGGTGCCCACGCCCTCGTAGTCGATGGGCGTGCCCACCGGCAGCAAACCATCGCCGCTGGTGGCTTCGTTCTTCAGCTTGGCGCCGATGATCTTGCCGCCTTCGTCCAGCACATGCTCCACGTCGTGCGGCCAGAAGTAGTCCTTGCCGCCCTTGGCGGTGCGGCGGCTGTAGATGTGGTTGAGCACCATGCCCTGCGTGAGCAGCTTGGTGAAGGGCTCATCGACCTTGACCAGCCCCAGGTCGCGCATGACCTTGGTCCAGAAGCGGGCGTACAGCAAGTGCAGGATGGCGTGCTCGATGCCGCCGATGTATTGATCCATCGGCATCCAGTAGTCCGCACCACCGGCCACCATGGCGTCAGCGTTCTTGGGGTCGCAATACCGCATGAAGTACCACGAGCTGTCCACGAACGTGTCCATGGTGTCCGTCTCGCGGCGGGCGGGCTTGCCGCACACGGGGCAGGTCACGCCCGCGTGGAAGCCCTCGTGCTTGTGCAGCGGGTTGCCCGAACCGTCGGGGATGCAGTCTTGCGGCAGCACCACGGGCAGGTCTTTTTCAGGGACCGGCACGGCGCCGTGTTCTTCGCAATGGATGATCGGGATCGGAGTGCCCCAGTAGCGCTGGCGGCTGATGCCCCAGTCGCGCAGACGCCAGGTGGTCTTCTTCTCGCCCAAGCCCTTTTGCTCCAGCGCATGGGCCACGGCGTTCACGGCTTCCTTGTAAGAGAGGCCGCTGAAGCTGTCGGAGTTGATGGTCACGCCGCGCTGCTTGTCGCCGTACCAGTCCTGCCACTGGTGGTAGTTGAACGTTTCGCCGTCCACCAGCACCACCTGCTTGATCTCGATACCGTACTTGAGGGCGAACGCAAAGTCGCGCTCGTCGTGCGCAGGCACACCCATCACGGCGCCGTCACCATAGCCCATCAGCACGTAATTGCCGACCCACACCTGCACCTTTTCATCGGTGAGCGGGTGCGTGACGTACAGGCCCGTGGGCACGCCCTTCTTCTCTTGCGTGGCCAGCTCGGCCTCAGTGGTGCCGCCGGTCTTGCATTCTTCGATGAACGCAGCAAGCGCCGGGTTGCTCTTGGCGGCGTGGGCGGCCAGCGGGTGCTCGGGTGCCACGGCGCAGAAGGTCACGCCCATGATGGTGTCGGCACGCGTGGTGAACACGTACATCTTGCCGTCGCCGATCAGTGCACCGTCATCACCTTGGATGTCGTGGGTGAAGGCAAAACGCACGCCTTCGCTCTTGCCGATCCAGTTTTCCTGCATCAGCTTCACGCGCTCGGGCCAGCCGGGCAGCTTGTCGCCGGTCACAAAGCCCAGCAGCTCTTCGGCGTAATCGGTGA
Organism: Acidovorax sp. DW039; assembly: GCF_037101375.1. NCBI lineage: Bacteria > Pseudomonadati > Pseudomonadota > Betaproteobacteria > Burkholderiales > Comamonadaceae > Acidovorax > Acidovorax sp. DW039. The sequence continues at coordinate 4,484,602 of NZ_AP029019.1, forward strand.
TCTTGAGGTAGTAGCCGGGAATCTCGCGCTTTTCGACCACCGCACCGGTGCGCCAGCCCTTGCCGTCGATCACCTGCTCGTTGGCCAGCACGGTCTGGTCCACCGGGTCCCAGTTCACGACCTGGGTCTTGCGGTAGGCAATGCCCTTTTCCAGCATCTTCAGGAACAGCCACTGGTTCCACTTGTAGTACTCAGGGTCGCAGGTGGCGACTTCGCGGCTCCAGTCGATGGCCAGACCCATGGCCTGCATCTGCTTTTTCATGTACGCGATGTTTTCGTACGTCCACTTGGCCGGGGGCACACCGTTCTTGAGCGCCGCGTTTTCGGCGGGCAGGCCGAAGGCGTCCCAGCCCATGGGCATCAACACGTTGTAGCCGTTCATGCGCAGATAGCGCGTGAGCATGTCGTTGATGGTGTAGTTGCGCACGTGGCCCATGTGCAGCTTGCCGCTGGGGTAGGGCAGCATGGAGCAGGCGTAGAACTTCTTCTTGTTCGCGTCTTCCGTCACGCGGTAGGCGTCGCGGGCAGTCCAGTGGTCATGCGCGGCGCGCTCAACCTCTTGGTGAGAATATTTGTCTTGCATGGGAGCTTGAAGGTGAGAGGACGGTGCAACCCCGCACTGGGCTGCGTTCGGGGGATTTTAGGCGGTGACTGGCCCCCAGGCGCGCATGGCAGGCCCGGGGCAACACTTTGGCGAGCAAAGTCAGTCCTGGGGGCGACCGAACTACCGGGGTCGAATCGACTGGACCAGCCTCTGCGCTCTTTGCAAAAATGACCATCAGCGCTTGATAAATAAGCGCAGCAAGCTATTAAAAATATAGCAAACTACTTGTCTTGCGGCGTACCGTCAGCGTGCGCGGGGCGGTACCGGCTCGGCCACAAAACCGATGCGTGCAAGCCCTGCCTGCTGCGCCGCCCCCATGACCTCCACCACACGCCCATAGGGCACGCTGGCATCGGCGCGCAGCTGGACCTCGGTATCGGGCTGCTCAGCGCCTATGCGCTGCAGCCGGGTGGCCAGGGCTTCTTGCGACAGGGGCTGGTCGTTCAGATACGCCTGCCCGGTGGCGTCCACCACCACCGTGACAAAGCGGGGCACCTGGGATGCGGGGCTGGCTCCCTCGGCCTTGGGCAAATCCAGCTGGATGGAACTGGCCAGCAGGGGCGCGGTGAGGATGAAGATCACCACCAGCACCAGCATCACATCCACCAGGGGTGTCATGTTGATGTCGCTCATGGGCTGGCTGCCCTGCGTGCGCTCCAGCCTGCCAAAGCTCATGCCAGGGCACCTTCTGCGGTTGACTGCACCTTTCCATCAGCGCTGGCAGCACCTGTAGCACCTGTAGCACCTGCCAGCAACTCGCGCAGGTCCAGCGCAAAGCCTTCCAGATCGGCCTCCATGCGGCCAATGAGGCGACCGAACACGTTGTAGGCCAGCACCGCCGGAATCGCCACGGCCAGACCTGCGGCGGTCATCACCAGGGCCTCGCCCACCGGGCCGGAGATGCGGTCGATGGTGACCTGCCCCGCCCCGGCAAGCGCCGTGAGCGCATGGAAGATGCCCCACACCGTGCCCAGCAGCCCCACGAACGGCGCGGTGGCGCCCACGGTCGCAAGCAGCACCTGACCGTACTGCAGCCGCGCAAGCACATCGTGCAGGGCATTGCGCAGCACGCGGGTGAGCTGCTGGGACAAACTGCCCGCAGAAGCCAGCGTCTGCCCCTGCAATGCACTCCCCTGCGCGGGCTGCACTACCGCCTGGGCGGCGGTGAGCAACGGGGCCACCAGCGCCAGGCGGTCCAGCGTCTGCAGGCGCTGCGCAGCCACTTCCAGCGTGGGGGCCTGCCACACGGCCGCCGTGCAGCGCGCCAAGTCGGAGCCCGCCCGCAGCAGGAGGCGAGCCTTCCAGAGCATGACCACCCAGCTCGCCACGGACATGGCCAGCAGCACCAGGGCGACTCCCTGGGTGACGGCATCCCCCTGACGCCACCAGTGAAGGGCATCCATGGCTGAGGCCTTCAGTCCTTGAGCCCCAGCACGTCAAACATGTCGAACATGCCTGTCTTGTGGGCCGCCAGAAAACGCACTGCGCGCAAGGCACCCTGCGCATAGGTGGCGCGGCTGGAGGACTTGTGCGTGATTTCAATGCGCTCGCCAATGCCCGCGAACAGCACGGTATGGTCGCCCACGATGTCGCCACCGCGCACTGCAGCAAAGCCGATGGTGGAGGGATCGCGCTCGCCCGTCACACCTTCGCGCGCATACACGGCGCAATCCTTGAGGTCGCGGCCCAGCGCTTCGGCAATCACTTCGCCCATCTTGAGGGCCGTGCCCGAAGGGGCGTCCACCTTGTGGCGGTGGTGCGCTTCAATGATCTCGATGTCGTAGCCCGTGGGCATGGCCTTGGCAGCCATCTGCAGCAGCTTGAGGGTGACGTTGACCCCCACGCTCATGTTGGGCGAGAACATGATCGCGGTGCGCTGGGCCAGGGCCTGGAGCTGGTCCTTCTGCTCTTCAGTGAAGCCGGTGGTGCCCACCACGGCCTTGACGCCCAGCTCCGCACACACCGCCAGATGGGCCAGCGTGCCTTCGGGGCGGGTGAAGTCGATCAGCACATCGGCGTTTTGCAGGCCTGCACGCACATCGGCCGTGATGGCCACACCACTGGCATAGCCCAGAAACGCGCTTGCGTCCGAACCAATGGCAGGGCTGGAAGGCACATCCAGCGCACCGGCCAGCACAAAGTCTTCAGAGGCGCGGATGGCCTCAATCAGCATGCGGCCCATGCGGCCGGAAGCCCCGGCCACCGCCACGCGGCAGGCAGGGGAAGAAGAGGAAGCAGTGGTATTCACAGACATGTTGGTCCTGCAGAAAAAGGTTCAGCACATGCGCCGCAGGCGCTGCGGCAGGGAGTCATCGGGGCGGGCAGCTCAATCCATCGCACGGGTTGATGTCTTTGGCCTTGCAGCAGCGCGGCCATTGAGATCGGGGCGCCGCGACAAGACAACCGGGCTGCCAGCCCCTGCCGCCAAGAATCAGCGGGCGGAGGACTCCAGCGGCGGATAGCGGGAAGGCAGAGGCTCAGACGGCGCTGAAGGCGCAGCAGGCGGGTTCGCTGCAGCAGGAGCTTCTTCAGCCTTGCGGGCGGGGTAGCGTGCCAGCTGTGCCTCTGTGGCCTCCAGCGTGGGCACCTTGGGTTTGTTTTTGTGCGAACCCAGCGTGGCGACGAACTCGGTCTCGGAGGGCATTTCATCGCCCTCGAATTTCGCCAGCGTATCGCCCTGGAAGAACACGGTCAGCTTGCGGGTTTCGCGCTCTGACGAAGGGCGCTTGATGGTGAAGACGTATTCCCAGCGGTCTGCGTGGAACACACTGGTGACCAAGGGAGTGCCAAGGATGTCACGCACCTGCTGGCGGCTCATGCCCACCTGCAGGGCCTGGACCTGCTCGCGTGACACGAAGTTGCCCTGGACGATGTCGATCTTGTAGGGGGTGACAGCGTTGGCCACACGGCGGCTGGCACCGTCCAGACTGCTACACCCAGCCATGGCAGCCACTGCGGCACTGACCAAAAGAATGCGACCCAGACGGGCGTTGCAACAGGCTTTTTCTGGCATGGGGAAAAGGGCTAAGGATATGATCAAACCATTGTAGCGGCAGCCTTCCCGTGCGCGGGCGGGCCCCTTTTCCCGCAACCGCAAGGAGCCAGCAGCCATGACCAACATCGACGAACTCAAGAGCACCGGCCTGAAGGCCACACTGCCGCGCCTGAAGATCATGGAAATCTTCCAGAAGGGTGCGCAGCGGCACATGACGGCTGAAGATGTGTTCCGGGTTCTGCTGGAAGAGCGTTCGGACATCGGGCTGGCCACGGTCTACCGCGTGCTCACGCAGTTTGAGCAGGCAGGCATCCTGATCCGCAGCAACTTCGAAAGCGGCAAGGCTGTTTACGAACTCAACGAAGGCCAGCACCACGATCATTTCGTGTGCACATCCTGCGGCAAGGTCGAAGAGTTTTACGACGCGGAAATTGAGAAACGCCAGCAGCTCATCGCCAAGAACAAGGGCTGGGTGGTGCAGGACCACACCATGGCGCTGTACGGGCAGTGCGCCAGCTGCGCCGCCAAGTAACTGGCTTTACCCGAACCCCAGGCCTCTGCACGGCCTGGAGAGCCGCGCATGCAGTGCGGCAACTCCGCTTGTCAGTGACCGCCTGAGTCGCGCTCCATGGCGCGGCGGTGGCGGTCTACGAACTCTTGGTAGGTGTCGATACCGCGCAACTGCAAGATGGTGTTGCGCACGGCGGCCTCCACCAGCACAGCGATGTTGCGGCCAGCCACCACCTGAATCACCACCTTGAGTACAGGCACGCCCAGCACATCCTGCGTGAGCGGCTCGTACGGCAGGCGCTCGTAATCACGTTCCAGCGTTTCCTTGCGCACCAGATGCACGATGAGCTTGAGGCGCATCTTGCGGCGCACCGCTGTCTCGCCGAAGATGGCGCGAATGTCGAGCAGACCGATGCCGCGCACTTCCAGCAGGTTCTGCAGCAGCTCGGGGCATTTGCCCTCAATGGTGGTCTGGTTGATGCGGTACAGGTCTACGGCATCGTCTGCCACCAGACCGTTGCCGCGCGAGATCAGTTCCAGTCCCAACTCGCTTTTGCCCAAGCCGGACTCACCCGTGATCATCACGCCCAGGCCCAGGATGTCCATGAACACACCATGCATCGTGGTGCGGTCGGCAAAGTGCTTGGACAGGTAGGCACGCAGCACATCGATGACAAACGCCGACGACTCGCGCGTGGCGAACATCGGAATCTGCGCCCTCTCGCACATGGACACCAGCGCGTCGGGAGCCGTCTGGCTGTCCGCCAGGACCAGCACCGGAGGCTCCAGCGTCACGATGCGGGCAATGCGGCGCTTGCAGTCGTCGGGAGACGCGCTGCTGAGGTAGGCGATTTCACGCTCCCCCAGAATCTGCACGCGGTAGGGATGGATGTAGTTGAGGTAACCCACCAGATCCGCCCCGGAGCGGGCAGAGCGCACAGCCACTTCGTCAAAGCGGCGCTCGGAGGCCCCCAGGCCAGCCACCCACTCCCACTTGAGGGAGCCACGAAATTCTTCAAACAGGACGTCGGCGCTGACTACGTTAGGTTTCACGGCAACAACAGCGGTGGGTGGAACGGGAAGCGCCGGAGGGATCGGGGGATCAGGCTGCTTGTGTGGACTGCCAGCCAGCAATCATGCCGTGCAGGTCTGCCGCATCGGTCGAGGACTTGAGCCGTTCGCGAAGGGCTGAGTCGCTAAGCAGCTCGGCAATTTCGGAGAGGATTTCCAGGTGCTTTTGCGTGGCGGCTTCGGGCACCAGCAGGAAGATCAGCAGGCTCACGGGCTGCTCGTCCGGCGCATCAAAGCCAATGGGATTGAGCAGCTGGAACACAGCCGCCATCGGTGCCTTCAAGCCCTTGATGCGACCATGGGGAATGGCTACGCCATGGCCCAACCCGGTCGATCCCAGGCGCTCACGGGCAAACAGGCTGTCCGTGATGAGCGCCCGCGAGAGGCCGTGCTGGCTTTCAAAAAGCAGCCCCGCTTCTTCAAAAGCACGCTTTTTACTGGTGGCGTCCACGCTCACGAGAACTTGGGCGGCGGGGAGGATGGAGGCGAGTCGGTTCATGGTCACAGTAACAATTATGCACACACTGGCGAAAACCCTGAGTAACGGAACGTGGCCCAGAAAAAAACCGCCCCCATGGGGCGGTTGCTGCGCTGGCGCCTGAGAAGCAGAGGGCTTCAGGCGTGCAGTTCGCGCTTGACTGCTTCGTGGTGGTGATTTTGCAGCCGATCCTTGTGGCGCACTACCTGGCGGTCCATCTTGTCTACCAGTTCATCGACGGCAGCGTACAGGTCGGAGTGGGAGCTTTCCGCAAACAGGTCGCTGCCCTTCACGTGGATATTGCACTCCGCTCGTTGCCGCTTTTCCTTCTCCTTTTGTTTCTCAACTGTCAGCAGTACCTTGACGTCGACCACTTGGTCAAAATGGCGTGTGATCCGATCGAGCTTTGTGGTGACGTAATTGCGCAAGGCAGGGGTTACTTCGAGGTGGTGACCGCTGATCGTCAAATTCATAGGTAAGTCTCCTGTGGCTCTCGGTGAAACAAATGCCGCACTGGATCAGAGTGTCGGCCCGGCGAACTGGATGCATCCGTTGACGTGACTTCACTATGCGCCGGGGCCCGAGGAAATGCAATCCCAATCCGATGTGCAATGCCGGGTTATCCCGACAAAGGTGCCAAACCCGAAAAAAGCCTTCACAATGCTGAAGTCGACTCAGCGGGCCGAACCCATCCTCGAAGTCCTCAAGGCTTGCCCGGTGCCCCATGCAAATGCAGCCGCCCAGCCACCCACACGGCGCCCAGACTGGCGAAGATGCCCACGACTGCGGCCATCCAGTAGTTCTGCACCAGCCCCTGCGCGTCCCTGCTGATCAGCAATCCCCCCACCAGTGAAGCCAGCCCCATGGCTGCGGACTGCACCGACGCATTCAGCGTCATGAAGGTGCCGCGCAACTGCGGCTGGGCGGCAGAAGTCACCATGGCCATGCCCGGGATCATGCGGCCACTCATGAACGCAAACATGAGGGTGGACACGGTCAGCACGACCCATAGCGGAACACCCCGCACCAGCGTGATCCCCAGCACTGCAGGCATCACCGCAAACGCCAGCCAGCGGAAGGTCTCGACCTTGCCGTGGCGGTCGGTCATGTGCCCGAAGAAACGGGCGGTAAACAATGTGACAACGCCACCGCACAGATACACCAGCGGCACCTGGTCCGCGCGCACACCGGCATTGGCCTGCAGGTAGATGGTGATGTAGGGGATGACCGTGAAGCCGGTGAACATGAGCAGCGCCGAAAACACAAATGCCCAGCGGTGGTTGGCGTCACGCAGCACCTGGGCAATGCCACCGAAGGCGCTGCGGGCCTGCCCTGCGGCCAGGTGGGCGTCCATCACCGGCAGCGTGCGCGCCGCGCAGACCAGCAGCACCGCGCACAGGACGGCAATGCTCACAAATGGCATGTGCCAGCCCCAGTGCTGGGCCAGCAGCAAGCCCAGAGGCACCCCGGCCACCGTGGACACCGAGAACGACGTCATCACGATGCCCATGGCGCGTCCGCGCCGCTCGAAAGGAATCACATCGGCCACGATGGTCTGGCACAGGGCCGACAGCACACCGCCAAAGATACCCGCCAGCACCCGGGCCACCATCAGGGTGATGTAGGTGGGTGCCACACCGCAGGCCAGGGTGGCCAGGCCAAACAGGGCGTACAGCACCAGCAGCAAACGCTTGCGGCCAAAACGATCGATGTAGGTGGAGGCCAGCAGCCCGGACGCGCCTGCCGACAGCGTGTAGGCAGACACCAGCAGGCCAAACTGCGCATCGCTGATGCCGAACAGCTGGGTGAACTGCGGGCCCAGCGGCATCATGATCATGAAGTCCAGGATATGGGTGAACTGGATACCGGCCAAGGTGAGCAGCAGCCAGAGTTCACGGCGGGGGGACAGCGGCGCCGCTGCAGGGGAAGGTGGTGACATAGACGCGTGCAAGGAAATGCAAGACGGGGGCCGCACTGGCTGGCGGCGGGGGCGCCCAATGTGCCACAAACAGGATGACCCAACTGACAGCGTGTAGGCAGCAGACACACCGGCGCGATGATGAAGCGCCATCGGGGGCCCGGCCAAGTGGAATGCGCTGCATGGGCAGCGGCCGAAGCGGTGCCGCGTAAAATCGAGCGTCTGCGTGCAGCAAGCGCCGTGGGGCCAGCCCCCTCGGCTTGCGGGCACCAGGCCTCTGCCCCTGATCCACCGTTGCCTGCGTATGCCGCGCCCCTGCAGGCGCGCTCACTGCTTTACAGAAACCATGACCCAGCCCAGCAACCCCGCCCTGCACACTTCTGCCCTGACATCGCTGCCCCTGCTGGCACGCGGCAAGGTGCGCGACAACTACGCCGTGGGCGATGACCGCATCCTCATGGTCGCCAGCGACCGCCTTTCGGCCTTTGACGTGATCATGGGCGAACCCATCCCCGGCAAGGGCGAGTTGCTCACGCAGATGGCGCTGTTCTGGTTCGACAAGCTGGGCCACATCTGCCCCAACCACCTCACCGGTGATGCCCCCGAAAGCGTGGTCAGCCCCGAGGAAGTGGCCCAGGTACGGGGCCGCTCGATGCTGGTGCAGCGCTTGAAACCCATCCCTGTGGAAGCCGTGGTGCGTGGCTACCTGGCGGGCAGCGGCTGGAAGGAATACCAGGAAAGCCGCTCGGTGTGCGGCGTGCCCCTGCCCGAAGGCCTGACCAATGCCGCCAAGCTGCCCGAGCCCATCTACACGCCCGCCGCCAAGGCCGCCGTGGGCGAGCATGACGAGAACATCACCTTTGAGCGCACGGTGGAGATGATTGGTCTGGATTTGGCCACGCGCATCCGCGACCTGAGCATTGCCATCTACAAGGCGGCTGCCGAAATCGCCCTGACCAAGGGCATGATCATTGCCGACACCAAGTTCGAGTTTGGCCTAGCCCCTGATGGCACGCTGGTGCTGATGGACGAGGTGCTGACGCCTGACAGCTCGCGCTACTGGCCCGTGGAAGGCTACGAAGCCGCGCTGGCCGCCGGTGCCAACCCGCCCAGCTACGACAAGCAGTTTGTGCGCGACTGGCTGGAGCAGGCCAAGGTGAACGGTAAGCCCTGGGACAAGACCGCCCCCGCCCCCCGCCTGCCGCAGGACGTGATCGCCAAGACCGCGGCCAAGTACCGCGAAGCGCTGGAGCGGCTGACAGGCTGATTAGGGTCGATCTGGGTTCATTTAAATTGATCCGCCGGGCGCAGCCCGCTATCAAAACAGAAGCTGCCTGCGCTCTTTCCGCAAGGATTTCAGAGGCTTTTCGATCTGAAATCCTCATTGAATCAGCGCAACCAGCTACGAAATCAATAGCACCTACACCTCAAGACGGGCCCGCTGGCCCATAAAAAAAGGAGGCTGAGCCTCCTTTTTTTTATGCCGGTGGCATCGCTCAGTTCAGCGCCATGCTCAGCTTGCGGCGATACGCGTTGAGCATGGCAGTGGTTTCGTCCTGCTCCACCGTGGCCTTGCCCAGCAGTTCGATGCCTGCGGCGGTCTTGCCTGCCGCGGCGGGGTCTGCCTTGGGCTTGGGTGGGGTCAGCAGTTCCAGAATGGCGACATAGGTCTTGCGCGGGGCCTCGTCGCCCCAGGTCTTGTCGCGCATGATGATTTCGAGCAGCTCGTCCATGCAGGCCGCCCATTCGCCCTCGGCGATCAGCGCGCGGGCCTTGGCAAAGCGGGTGTCAAAGTCGCGCTTGTTCTGGGCGATCAGGGCGTCAAACTGCTCCAGCGGCCATTCGCCGCGCTCGTCACGCTGCACAAACTGCAGCGCATCCAGCCAGCGCCACAGGGCGTCAAACCGCAGCGGCACCGGAATGCGCTTGAGTGGCTCGTGCAGCAGGGCTTCTGCTTCCTGAAAGTGGGCGGTGGCAATCAACAGGCGCACGTAGTCAAAGCGGGCGTCGTCGTTGGTGGGGTCGGCCTCCAGCGCGTCGGCCATCTTCTGCAGGGCCGCCTGGGTGTCGCCGGATTCCAGCAGCTCATGGGCCTCATCCACATCGGCCTCGGCCTCCAGCGCGCCCTCGCTGGGCACGTGTTTGTCGAGGAAGGCGCGCACCTGGCCTTCGGGCAGAGCCCCCATGAAGCCATCCACCGGCTGGCCGTTCTTGAGCAGCACGCAGGTCGGAATGCTGCGGATACCGAACATGGCGGCCAGCTGCTGTTGCTGGTCGGAATCGATCTTGGCCAGCTTGAAACGGCCTGCGTAGGCCACTTCCAGCTTTTCCAGCACCGGGCCCAGCGACTTGCAGGGGCCGCACCAGGGGGCCCAGAAGTCCACCAGTACAGGCACGGTCATCGAGGCGGCAACCACCTCGGTTTCAAAATTCTCTACGGTGATGTCGATCATGGGAGGAACGCAGGCCGACGGGGCCCGCCAAAGGCAAGTTCGCGCTATTTTGGCCCAAGCCTGCGACCGGATGCGCCGTGGGGGGACGCAAAAAGTAAAATCGCGGGTTCCATCCATTGCGAGCGGCGGCTTCACACCACCGCAGCGCCACCCCCACACACCATGAAATCCATCCAGATCGGCGTCGTCATGGGTTCCAGCAGCGACTGGGACACCATGCAGCATGCAGTGCAAATCCTTGAGCAGTTCGGCATTGAACACGAGGCCCGCGTGGTCTCGGCCCACCGCATGCCCGACGACATGTTTGCCTACGCCGAATCCGCCGCGGGCCGGGGCCTCAAAGCCATCATCGCGGGCGCTGGCGGTGCCGCCCACCTGCCCGGCATGATCGCCGCCAAGACCACCGTGCCCGTGCTGGGCGTGCCTGTGGCCAGCCGCCACCTGCAAGGGGTGGATTCGCTGCACAGCATCGTGCAGATGCCCAAGGGCATTCCGGTGGCGACATTTGCCATTGGCACCGCAGGCGCGGCCAACGCCGCCCTGTTTGCCGTAGCCCTGCTGGCCAATGAGAACCCCGAACTGCGCCAGCGCCTGGAAACCTTCCGCGCCGAGCAGACGGAAGTGGCCCGCAACATGACCTTGCCCCCTGCAGCATGACTGCCAGCGACTTGAAACCCCTGCTGCCCGGAGCAACCCTGGGCGTGCTCGGCGGCGGCCAGCTGGGCCGCATGTTCGTGCACCAGGCCCAGGCCATGGGTTACTTCACGGCGGTGCTGGATGCCGACCCCGACAGCCCCGCCGGGCTGGTGAGCCACCAGCACATCCGCACCGGTTATGAAGACCCGCAGGGCCTGGCCGAGCTGGCCCGCGTGGCCGATGCGGTGACCACCGAATTTGAAAACGTGCCCGCCGCCGCGCTGGCCACCCTGGCCGCGCAGCGCCCCGTCTCGCCCGCTGCCAGCGCCGTCTCCGTGGCGCAAGACCGGGCGCGTGAGAAGGCGCACTTTGTGGCCTGCGGCGTGCCCTGCGCGCCCTATGCCGTCATCGAGACGCCCGAGCAACTGGCCGCTGTGTCTGCCGATTTGCTGCCTGGCATTTTGAAAACCGCCCGCATGGGCTACGACGGCAAGGGCCAGGTGCGCGTGAAGACGCCCGCCGAGCTGGCCGCCGCCTGGGATTCCGTCGGCCAAGTGCCCTGCGTGCTGGAGAAGATGCTGCCCCTGCAGCTCGAATGCTCCGTGCTGATCGCTCGCGGCCATGACGGCGCCATGGTGCACCTGCCCGTGCAGCGTAACCTGCACCGCGACGGCATTCTGGCCGTGACCGAGGTGTATGAAGGAAATCTGCCTCCAGCGCTTGCTGCACAAGCGGTGGCAGCTGCAAAATCTGTAGCAGAAGGCCTGCAGTACGTGGGCGTGCTGTGCGTGGAATTTTTTGTGCTGCAGGACGGCAGCCTCGTGGTCAACGAGATCGCCCCGCGCCCGCACAACAGCGGCCACTACAGCCAGAACGCCTGCGACGTGTCGCAGTTTGAGCTGCAGGTGCGCACCATGGCCCGCCTGCCGCTCACGCAACCCCGCCAGCACAGCGCTGCCGTCATGCTCAACCTGCTGGGCGATTTGTGGTTTGCCCATGGCGATGCCGCACAGACCCCGCCCTGGGCCGAGGTGCTGGCCCTGCCCGGCACCCACCTGCACCTGTATGGCAAGCGCGATGCCAAGCGCGCGCGCAAGATGGGGCACCTCAACATCACCGCCCCCGCTGCCGAAGCGGCCCGCGCCACGGCGCTGCAGGCCGCGGCCATTCTGGGCATTGCCCCCTTCTGACGCATGATCCTCGACGGCAACGACCCTTCCGCCATTGAAGCCGCCGCGCGCGCCCTGCGCACCGGAGCGCTCATCGGCCTGCCAACCGAAACCGTGTACGGGCTGGCCGCCGATGCGGGCAACGATGCCGCTGTGGCACAGATCTTTGCCGCCAAAGGGCGCCCCAGCGATCACCCGCTCATCGTGCACGTGGCCGACGCCGATGGCGTGCGCCATTTCGCCAGCGAGGTGCCGCCCTTTGCCCAGGCCTTGATCGACGCCTACTGGCCCGGCCCGCTCACCCTGATCCTGCCGCGCCTGCCCGGCATGGCCACCGCTGCGACCGGGGGGCAGAACAGTGTGGGCGTGCGCTGCCCCTCGCACCCCGTCGCCCAGGCCCTGCTGCGCGCCTGCGCCCGCACCGACGCGGCGCTGGGCGGCCAGCCCGTGTGGGGCGTGGCAGCCCCCAGCGCCAACCGATTTGGCCGCGTGAGCCCCACCACCGCCCAGCATGTGCAGGACGAGCTGGGCGCCGACCTGCTGGTGCTGGACGGTGGCGCCTGCGGCGTGGGCATTGAGAGCACCATCGTGGATTGCACCCGCGGCGTGCCCGTGCTGCTGCGCCCTGGTGCCGTCACACGCGAGCAGATCCGCGCTGCCTGCGGCGTGGCTCCGCTGTCGAAGGAAGACCTGCCAGACCACACACCGCGCGCCTCCGGCACGCTGGAAGCACACTACGCACCCGCCGCCAAGGTGCGCCTGATGGACGCCAAGGCGCTGCAGACGGGGCTGGATGTGCTGGGGGCGGATGCCGCCCACATTGCGGTGTACGCGCGTGCAGCGCTGCGCAGTCAGTCGTCCCGCCTGATCCTGCGCCGCATGCCGGACGATGCCCAGGCCACGGCGCAACAGCTGTTTGCCACACTGCGCAGTTTTGACGATCAGGGCGTCAAGCTGATCTGGATTGAAACCCCTCCCGCCACCCCCGAGTGGGAGGGCGTGCGTGACCGCCTGCAGCGCGCCGCAGCGGCCGGCTGAACACGAAACAGCCTGCCAGCCGCCGCTTTACAAGGCTTTACCTTCCCGTCGTTAAACTACCCGCACTTTTCTGGAGAAATACATGGCAGCAAATTGGATGCGCCGCACCTTCATGGTCGCCGCATGTGCGTCGGCCGCGTTGCTCGCGGCTTGCGGTTCCAGCACGATCGAATCGTCCATCTCCCCGCAACGCTTCGTGGCCTTTGGTGACGCCATGAACGATGTGGGCCAAAAGGGCTCGCTCTACACCGTCAACGATGGCTCCATCAACAACTGGACCCGTCAGCTCGCATCGGGCTACGGCAAGACGGTGACTACGGTTGCCGCAGGCGGCAAGAGCTACGCCACGGGCAATGCCCGCGTGGTGGCCAAGCCCGATGCCGCCGGCAACAGCACCACGCTGACGGTGAAGGAGCAGATCGACTCCTTCCTGGCCAGCAACAGCTTTGCTACGACAGATCTGGTGATGATCAACGGTGGCATCAGCGACGTGATCGCCAACATGGCTTCCGTGCAGGCAGGCACCATGACCAACGACCAGATGGTTGCAGCGTCGCGCCAAGCCGGTACCGACCTGGCCACCCAGGTGCGCCGCCTCGTGACTGCCGGGGCCAAGTATGTGATGGTGACGGGCACTTATGACCTGAGCAAATCGCCCTGGGCCAAGGACATCAACCAGGCCACGCTGCTGAACTCTGCCAGCAGCGCTTTCAACGAAGGCCTGCTCGTGGGCATCGTGGATCTGGGCTCCAACGTGCTCTACGTGGACCTGGCCTACTACGTGAACCTCTACACCAGCAGCCCATCCAGCTACGGTTTTGACAACGCCACCACGCCTGTGTGCACCTCGGTGGACAGCTCCAACGGTATCGGTCTCGGCACCGGCAAGGTCAACTCCTCGCTGTGCAACACCTCGACCCTGCTGTCTGGCGCCAATCAGGACAAGTATGCGTTTGCTGACTCGGTGTACCTCACACCTTCGGCACACCGCCAGTTCGGCACTTACGCCTACGACCGCCTGCGCGCACGCTGGTAATCAGCGCTTGGCGCACAACAAAAAACCGACCCTCGGGTCGGTTTTTTGTTGCCTGGGTGAAGCTCAGTCCACCATCAGAAGCGATAGCCAATACCCACCGCAAATACGTTGGGGTTGAGCTTGATATTAATGGACTGACCTGAAGACAGATGGGTGGTGGTCTTGATGAAGCTCTTGTAGTACGAGGCATCCACAAACCAGCGGTCATTCAGATTCCACACAAAGCCCACCTGCGGGGTGATGCCCCACTTGTTGTCGATGTAGGCCGTGGTGGGCCGGGCGGGGTTGCCACCGGTGATGGCTGTCAGGGCCGCGGTGGAGCGGTTCTTGAAGAAGCGGCTGTAGGTCACCCCCACACCCACATAGGGGCGAAAGGCGGCCTGAGGTTCGCCAAAGCGGTATTGCGCAAACAGGGTGGCAGGCACGACCTTGGTCTCGCCCAGCTTGCCGGTGCCCGCAATGGCGCCATCGCCATAAAAGTTGTGCTTGAAGGGCAGGCCCACGGGCAGGTCTACCGCCCAGTGGTCGGTCAGCATGTAGTTGAGACCGCCTGTCAGCGCGCTGGCGGACCCTACGTCCACCGTGGTGCCCGGAAAGCTGGGCGTGGAAAGGTTGCCGCTGGTCACTTGCGGAGCAATGTGCGTGACGCCTGCGCGCACGCTGAAAGTGCCCGCCACCTGCGCGCTGGCGCCTGCGCCGATGCACAGGGCCGCCAGGCCCAGAGCGATCTTGGAGAAATGGTGCATGTCAGTTCCTTGGTCGTGGGGTGCAGCCATTTCAGAGCCATCCGGCGCGTGAGAGCGAGCGCGAGACGAGTTGTCCCATCAGCTGATGAACATAGGGCGAGGGGTGGAAGCTGTCGGAGAAGGCATACGACTTCCACCATTCAGTGCCCGCAGCCACGCCTGCAGGGGGCGTGGCCAGCAATGCCGCAGAGGTGCAGGTCGGAAAGCTGTAGGTCGGCAAGCCGTCGCTGCCCCGGCCCGTGGCAGGGCAGGCTGGCGTGGTGATGTTGGTCAGCTCGTACTGGGCGGGATGCTCCGCCTGATCTTTCGAGGACTCATGAAAGTCCACGATGGCCACGCGGCTGTCGCCCGCAAAGCTGGCGCTGAGCTGGGTGTTGAAGGCACGGATCCAGCTGTCGAACAACGCAGAAGCCTGCGCGCCCGCAGCTGCACCCTGGGCGGCCGTCACAGACGAGATCACCAGCTTGAAGCGTGGGGTTTGCAGGATGTCAGGCACGTTCAACACGGCCACGCGGGTGGCGCCCTTGCTCAGCGCATGGGTCTTGAGGGTGTTGGCAAACTGGGTGGCAAGCGCCTGCATGTAGGCACCGCCCGCCTGCGCCAGGCCGGGTGCTCCGGCAGCCAAAGCGGCATTGACGGTGGCGGCATCCAGCACCGTGCCGAGCAAAGCGCGGTAGCTGGCGGCGCCGTCATTGCCTGCCCGCAGGTAGGCTCCGATCAGGTCGGCAGCATCGTTGGAGCCCCCATCGACCAGAAGCAGGTCGGACGCCGCATAACCGGCCACGCCCGCATCCTTGATCTGCTGGGTGATCGACACAGGCGATGTGGGTGCAGACACGTTGTTGATGCGACCGCCACCCACCGCGTGGTTGGTGCAACCTGCCTTGACGTCAAAAGTCGTGCCGTTGGCCGAGGCGTAACGTGCGCACAGCGTCTGGCTGTAGCTGGCCGCCACGCGGTCCACCCACAAGGGGGTAGAGCCTGTGCCCGTGGGCGCTGAGCCCTGGACCGTGAACTTGTAGCCGAAGGTGCCGCTGTCGGCCAGGCTGTCGCCCACGACCTTGATACCCTGCACGGGGGCCAGGGGCGTCGTGTCCGCCCCGCTACCTCCGCACGCCGTGAGGACTGCCGCTGCCGCGAGGGAGGCCCACAATGCCTTGCGCTGAAATGTCATCCGAGTGATCCTGAGTGGTTGAAAAATAGAACGACCGTTCTATTTTTTGAGCCATTCTACGCAGGAATGCCAAAGCCCCCCATCGGGTAAACACTGGGAGGGCCTTTGGATGGGATGAAGCGCCAGCGCCAGAGGCGCAGGAAGCGTCAGACAACGTACCCGGAGCCAAGCCCCAGGTTCGCGTCAGCGGAGTTACTTGACGAGATCAAACAATCCGCGGGCTTGGGCGTGGCACAGCGGAGGCTCATACGTGCCGTGGTAGCTGCCGTAATACGCGGCAAAAGCAGCCGACGTGGGATCGGTCGGCGCCTTGCCGCCAGGGCCAAACGCAGCCTGGATGGCGGCATCCACGTCCACCGATGTCACGTTGGTCACGCCACGCCGGTCGAAATCAGCCTTCATCACCTGCTGGTGGACGGCAGGGGGTACTGTGGGGTCGCCCGCACCGCCACACAGCAGCACGCGCGCCTTGGGAGTCCAGCCCAGCAGGTCGTTTTTCTTGGCTGCCTGGAACAGCGGGTTGTTGCCCCCTTGCTGCGCACCGGCCAGGTACGCCGACTGGAACAGCGCATCGCGCGCCTGGTTGGGCGTGCCACCGGGCAAGGTGCCGGTGGTCAGCAGGGTGGTGTAAGTGAGGGTGGGGTTGGGCAGCAGGTTTTCGATGTAGCTCGCGTACGGAGCCTTGAAAGCCTCTGATGGCGTGGCATACAGCCCGCCGTACACCTTTTGCCAGGAGGTCACGATCATGGGCACGAAGTATTGGAAGCCCGCCACCGCATCAGGCACCTGGAACGAACCCGACATGTTGTATGGCCCGGCCAGATGTGCGCCCGCCACCACGTTGAACTCGGTGCCATAGTCGCGCTCGGCAGCGCGGTGGGCAGACATGGATGCGTGCCCGCCTTGCGAGTAGCCGGTGAACATGACCTTGCCCGACAGCTTGGCCCCCACCGTATCGGCTGCATTGCGCGCCGCACGGATGGAGTCAATCACCGTGGTGGCCTGCGAGTCGGCGTGCAGATAGGGGTGGAAGCTGTAGGTGGACTTGGCATAACCCAGATAGTCCGTTGCCACCACAGCGTAGCCCTGGGCCGCGTACATGGCCGCCAGCAGGAAGGTTTCCGCATCCTGAGGGTTGGCTAGCGTGCGGGTCTTGAGCACTTCCGTTCCCCGCGCATTTGCCACCAGGGGCGCAGCGGTGGAACAAGCCCCCGCAGGCACCAGCATGACCCCGGAGGCATTGCTCATTTCCCCCGCCTTGGCCCCCGGTGTGCGGTAGTTCAGGGCCACCACCTTCACATCGCACTTGGCCTTGCCGCTGAGCGCCTGCAAGCCGCTTGCCGCCGTCGTGGCATCAATCTGCGCGGCGGTGAGCGTGGTCACCACAGCCGGCGGATCGATGAGCTCACCCCGAACCGGGTCGTCGGAGCCGCCGCAGGCGACAAGCAAGGCCGCAGCAGCGGCCAACGAGGTCAAACGCAATGCATTCATGGGAAATCCCTCATGGTTGGATGACGAAGGGCGCATGGTGCGCGTACCTGCGCTGCAGAATCCATAGGGGATAACGCGGCAAAAGTGCCTGAAAACGCCTGTTGCAGGCGCACTCATGACACCAAGGTGACAAAGGACCACCCGCGATCGGCGCGAACGAATCCGCGCATTCAAGCGCAGGCTTCCGACCTACCTATCAGGACACGGTCTTGCGCCCTTGAAATCGCAGCTTCATGACCAGAATCGCGGCCGCCAGCATGAGCGTGATGGCGTTGGCCACCACGATAGGCCAGGCCTGCAGCGCCAAGCCATAGGCCAGCCACAGCGCCACCCCGGTGGTGAAGACGCTGTACATGCCCAGCGAGATGCCGCTGACATCGCGCGTGCGAAAGGTGTGCACCGCCT
Source organism: Acidovorax sp. DW039 (assembly GCF_037101375.1). Taxonomy (NCBI): domain Bacteria; kingdom Pseudomonadati; phylum Pseudomonadota; class Betaproteobacteria; order Burkholderiales; family Comamonadaceae; genus Acidovorax; species Acidovorax sp. DW039. The sequence goes on from NZ_AP029019.1 coordinate 4,502,326, forward strand.
GCGGCAAAAAGCTGCAGGTGGTGAGCGTGGCGGCCAGGTAGCCGATCAGATCAGAGAGGGACATGCGCAGATTCTGCGGGAGAAGACGCCCCCGTGGCGCACCGCCATGCGGCACGGACAAAGATTCTGGATACAAAGGCTTTTTGGCCTGTAGCGCTCATGGAAAAAGCGCAAGCAGCTATCATTTTCATAGCATCAATCTCTGGCAACCCAATCCGTGATGGCATCCAGCACAGGCCGGGCCGTGTTCGCAGCAGGGTGGTTGACGATGGCCACCAGTACGTAGCGCTTGCCGCTTTGCGCATGCACGTAGCCCGCCACCGCCATCACATCGCGCAGGCTGCCGGTCTTGAGGTGGGCCGCACCCCGGCTCTGGCTGCGGCGCAGGGTGCCATCCACCCCGGCAATGGGCAAGGACGCTACCAGCTCGGGCATCACAGGCGACATCCAGGCCGCCTGCAGCATGCGGCCCAGCCCCTGGGATGTGAGGCGGGCCTCCCGGCTCAAGCCCGCGCCGTTGTCAGGCACCGGTGGCTCCATGTCGGCAAACCGGGCCTGCCACCACTGGCGCAGGGCCTCGCGGGCGCCGTCCATGGTGGCCACGCCGTTCTTCTGGCGGGCCAGCGCCAGAAAGACGTGCTGCGCCATGACGTTGTTGCTGTACTTGTTCACGTCACGAACCACCTCGGCCAACGCGGGCGACGTGCTGACAAACGCAGGCTTGAGCCCGGCGGGCACCTTGCCATCGCGCACCGAGCCGGTGAGCTTGCCGCCCAGCTCGCGCCACATGCCTTCCACGGCACGGGCAGCAAACTCGCGCGGTGCGGGGTAGGCCACGGGCCACACGCGCTCTCCACAGGCGGCAGGGTAGGCCCCCTGAAAAGTCACCTTGAGCGGGTCCGACAGCTCGGCCCGCAGGGCCCCCCGCCAGTCACCACACTCCGTGCCCGCTGCTGCCAGCGCCACCGTGGCCGGGCGCTGCACGCCTGCCAGGGGCGGGTCGTACTGGATGCGGGCCACACCGGCCGATACATCCGGCACAAAGGTCATGACGCTGGACTTGTAGTTCAGCAGCAGGGCATCGGGCGACGCGTTGTAGGGCCGAAGCGGCTCGCCGTCAAAACGGCCGGGGTCCTGCTCGGGCACATCAAAGGCCGTGCGGTCGAGCACGATGTCCCCCACGATGACCTGGATGCCCTGGGTCTGCAGCCTGCGCATGAGCAGCCACAGCCGCTCCACCACCAGTTTGGGATCGCCCTGCCCCTGGATATACACATTGCCCTTGAGGCTGCCGCCCGCCACCGTGCCTTCCACGTAGACCGGTGTGTTCCAGGTGTAGGCCGGGCCGAGCTGCTCCAGCGCGGCATAGGTGGTCACCAGCTTCATCACCGAAGCCGGGTTGACTGGCACCTGCGCGCGATAGGACAGCCGTGGCGCGGTGCGTGCCCCACCTTGCGCATCGGCCACCCACACGCTGATGGCGTCGCGAGGCAGCTTGGCGCGCGCCAGGGCAGCATCCACCTCGGGCGGCAGCGTCGTCGCACCTGCGCCCCCTTGCTGCGGCTGTGGTTGCGCCAACACCTGCGCAGTCCAGCCACCCCAAAGCACCATCAGGCCCGCAAGAGCCGTCCACTTCCATGCAGTGCCACCCACCGCCTTTTTGCTTGTGTTCATACCGCAAGTCTAGAGGCGAGCGAACTGAGCCTTCCCAGCCCCCTCTGTGGGCGAAACAACGAAAACGCAACAGGCCATGAAAACCCCAAGACAAGTGGGCTTAGGGTTTTTACACTGTGCAACAAATTAATAGTGACCTCAGGACCTGGAGACAAAAAGGCTGCCCAGCACAGGGCTGCTTTTCCTGTCTCCCTGCCCCACTAGCTTCAATGATCTGACAGGGACTCCCATGAATTTCCTCTCCAACCTTTCCGTTGCCAAGCGCCTTGCGCTCGGTTTTGCCCTGGTGCTGTTGCTATCGATGGGCGTCATCGGGCTGAGCATTTCGCGGTTGAACGCTCTGGCGGATGCCACCGAAGAAATGGTGCAAAACCCGATCAAGACCGAGCGACTGGTGAGTGACTGGTCTCGCAACCTGCGGGTCGGTATCACCCGCACTGCCGCGGTGGCCCGCAGCAGTGACCCCGCGCTGGCCGACTTCTTTGCGGAGGACAGCAAAGCCTCTTCCAAGAGCTCGGGCGAGTTGCAAAAGGCGGTGGAAGCGCTGATGTTCCTGGATTCTGAAAAGAAGCTGTTCAAGGAAATCGGCGAACTGCGCACCCTGTACCTCAAGAACCGCGACACGATTTTTGCCCTGAAAAAAGAAGGCAAGGTGGATGAAGCCAATGCCTTGCTGGAAAAGCAGTTCATCCCCGATGCGAACAAGTACGCCATCAAGATGGATGAGCTGCTGAGCAACCAGCGCGACCAGGTGGACAAGCTGGGCAAGGCCATTCAGGACAACCGCCAGTCCAGCCGCCAGTTGCTGGTGGTGCTGGGCGTTCTGAGCGTTGCACTGGGTGCGGTGTTCTCCTGGATTCTGGCCCGCTCGGTCACTGTGCCGCTGGCGCAGGCCTCGCATCTGGCCAAGCGCGTGGCCGAAGGCGATCTCACAGCTCCCGTTCCTGTCCACGGCAAGGATGAAGTGGGCGAACTGATGTCCTCGCTGGAGCTGATGCAGAACAACCTGGCCAATGTGGTGAGCAATGTGCGTCGCGGCTCCGAGTCGGTGTCCAACGCCAGCGCAGAAATCGCCCAGGGCAACAACGACCTGAGCGCCCGCACCGAGCACCAGGCCAGCGCGCTGGAGCAGACCGCTGCAAGCATGGAAGAACTGAACTCCACCGTGCGCCACAACGCCGACAACGCGCGTCAGGCCAACCAGCTGGCGCTGACGGCATCGAACGTGGCCGTGCAGGGCGGCACCGTGGTGGGCGAGGTCGTGGAGACCATGAAGGGCATCAACGAAGCCAGCCGCAAGATCAGCGACATCATCAGCGTGATCGACTCCATTGCCTTCCAGACCAACATCCTGGCCCTGAACGCTGCCGTGGAAGCGGCCCGGGCAGGCGAGCAGGGCCGCGGGTTTGCAGTGGTGGCATCCGAGGTGCGCAGCCTTGCCAGCCGCAGTGCGGAGGCCGCCAAGGAGATCAAGAGCCTCATCAACGCCAGTGTGGAACGCGTGGAGCAAGGCACCATGCTGGTGGACAAGGCCGGTGAGACCATGAACGAAGTGGTTACCAGCATCCGCCGCGTGACGGACATCATGGGCGAGATCAGCGCGGCCAGCAACGAACAAAGCTCAGGTGTGGCACAGGTGGGAGAGGCTGTCACGTCCATGGACCAGGCCACCCAGCAAAACGCGGCCCTGGTGGAAGAAATGGCCGCCGCGGCCAGCAGCCTGCGCAACCAGGCCCACGAGCTGGTGCAGGTGGTGGCCGTCTTCAAGCTCTCTGCCGACCAAAGCCGCGCCCACAGCATTCACGCCAGCGCAGCACCCGCCCCACGCCCAGCGGCATACACGGCGGCCCCCAGCCTGAAAGCCCCGGCAGCGCCCAAACCCGCTACCGCCAAACTGGCAGCCAAGGCTACCGCCCCCAAGGCAGGACCTGCCCAGCCCGCCAAACCCGCCGCACCTGCGCTGGCCGCTGCCCCCAAGCCCGCCAGCCGCGCTCCGCAACAGGGCAACGATGACGAATGGGAGTCTTTCTGAGCCGCGCTGCGGACACTCGGAATGGCAAAGACTGAAGGCGGGGAAGTCTGCCCTCCCATCTGTCCGCCCATTTCTCCGCGCTTGAATGCCTGAATGCTGAAATACCCCGGGGGCCTTGATGGCTCCTGCGCCATGCCCTCGCAGCCAGGCAGGGCATGCGCCAGCGCAGCACAGGCACCGTGACCGCGCCAGATAATCCGGCGATGCGTTTTTCTCCCCGCACCGTGGGCCTTCTGTCTGCGGTCATCACCGTCACCATCTGGACAGGTTTTATCGTCATCGCCCGGGCCTCTGCACAACGCACCCTGCTGCCACTGGACATTGCCCTGCTGCGCATTCTGGGCGCCAGTCTGGTGCTCCTGCCCTGGAGCTGGTGGATGGTGCGGCAGCGCCGCATCGCTACATCCAGTCTGGGCGGCCTGTCCCCCCTGCCCTTGCGTACAACGGCGCTGCTCGGTGTTTTCGGGGGCGCGCTGTACGCAGTGCTGGCCTATGCCGGTTTTTTCCACGCACCCGCCATCCATGCCTCCGTGCTGCTGCCGGGCAGCCTGCCGCTGTGGACGGCGCTTCTGGCGGCCTGGCTGCTGCGTGACCGCATCACCCCGCTGCGCGCCGCCGGGCTGGCGTTGATCGTGGCTGGCGACCTGCTGGTGGGCGGTAGCAGCCTGCTGGCGGCGTGGACGGGCGCTGCGGTGTGGAAGGGTGATGTCATGTTCATGCTGGCAGCCGCCAGCTGGGCCATGTACAGCGTCCACGCGCGCCGCCTGGCGGTGGACGCAGTGCAGGCAACCATGGCGGTCACTGCCTTTGCCTTGGTGACCTGTGCGCCTCTGTATGTGCTGCTGGTGGGCAGCGGCTTGCTCAGCAGCCATCTGGGCCAGACACCCTGGGGTGAAATCCTGTTCCAGATGGGCTTCCAAGGCATCGGAGCCGTGGCCATCTCAGGCATCACCTTCACACGCATGATCCAGCACTACGGCCCCGTGCGCTCGACCATGATCACCGCACTGGTGCCCGGTCTCTCGGCCATTGGCGCCGTCTGGCTGCTGGGTGAGCCGCTGCACTGGAACCTGGTGGCGGGCCTGCTGCTGGTCACCACGGGTATCCTCCTGGGGGTGCTGCGCCCCGGCCTGCGGCCCGCTGCCGCAGACAAGGCGCCGCAGGGGGCAAAATTGCACCCCTGACGCCTCCTGCCTGTGGCCCAGCCGGGAGAATGGCCCAGGCATAGCGTCCTGGACCTTTTGTCATGGATTGCCCCCTTTTTACTGCCCACTTTTGCTGCCTTTTAGCCCCGGCCCCATGAACCTGCTTGCCTTTGACACCAGCACCGACACCCTCTCTATCGCCGTGCAGCGGGGCGAGGCAGTGTGGCAGCACACCGGTCCTGGCGGTGCCCAGGCGTCGGCCAGCCTGATCCCCGCCATACAGCGTCTGCTGGCCGAGGCCGCCCTCGGTTTTGACACGTTGGATGCCATTGTGTTTGGGCGTGGCCCCGGCTCGTTCACCGGCTTGCGTACCGCCTGCGCCGTCGCCCAGGGGCTGGCCTTTGGGGCACGCAAGGGCCAGGGGGTGCCGGTGCTGCCGGTGGACACCCTGCTGGCCGTGGCCGAGGAAGCCCGCCACCAGCACGGCTGCACCCAGGTGCTGGCGGTGCTGGATGCCCGCATGAACGAGGTGTACAGCGCCCGCTGCCAGTGGCAGGCCGTCACGCAAAGCTGGCAGGCGGATGCAGACTTTGGCCTGTGCGCGCCCGAAGCCCTGGTGTTGCCCGCCGCAGGCCCCGATGGGGAGGCTGCAGACGCCAGACCATGGACAGTGGCAGGCAATGCCCAAGGCCCCTATGGCGAGCGGCTGCTGCCCGGCGCGCACCATGCACAGGTGCTGCCCACTGCCGCCGCCTTGCTGCGCCTGGCCCCCGCCTTGCTGGCCGCTGGCCAGGCCGTGCCCGCCAGCGAAGCGCTGCCGCGCTACATCCGCGACAAGGTGGCACAAACCACGGCCGAGCGCGAGGCGCTGCGCGCACAAACCCCAGCTACGGCAACACCCCAGTCCACACCATGAGCGCCGTACCCCAACCCTTGCGCCAGCCGGATGACAACGCCCCCGAGGTGCGCTTTGAAAAGCTGACCCCGGAGCGTCTGGATGCCTTGCTGGACATCGAGTTCAGCGCGTATTCCCATCCCTGGAGCCGCGGCAACTTCACCGATGCGCTGGCTTCTGGCTACGAATGCCAGTTGCTGATGGCGGGCGAGCAGATGCTGGGCTACTTTGTGGCCATGCTGGGGGTGGACGAAGTGCACCTGCTCAACATCACCGTGGCGCCTGCCTTTCAGCACCAGGGCTGGGCGCGGGTGCTGCTGGACGCACTGGCCCTGTGGGCGCGGGGGCGCAATGCACAGTGGCTGTGGCTGGAAGTGCGGGCCAGCAATCTGCGCGCACAGCACGTCTACGAAACCCACGGCTTCCGGCGCGTGGGAGAACGCAAACGCTACTACCCTGCGGCCCATGGCCAGCGGGAAGATGCCATTGTCATGAGCCTGCCCCTATGAGCCTGAACCTTGATGCGCGCCAGCGCGCCATGCTGCAAGAGATGGGAATCACCGTGTGGGCCCGCCCGGAGGCCGCTGCCCCCGCTGCATCTGCCACCACAGCAGAGGCCCCTGCAGCCAGCACGGCCACCGCAATCCATTCGCCTGCAGCGCCAGCCGCTGCGCCAGTGCACCGCCCGCCTGTGGCCGAGTCCGCCCCGCCAGTGCGTTCCGATCCACCAGCGGCACCTGCACAAGCGCCCCGAACCATTGCTGCTTCGGCAGCTCCTGCCGCGCCCGTCACCGCTGCGGGAGCCAGCGCCTCCCCCAGCGCCGCGCCCCTACTCCGGCTGCACGCCCCCGTTGCGCTGTATCCCCAGGCCGATCCGGCCAAAACGCCCACGGCGCTGGGTGCTGGCTGGCTGATCGTGACCGAGGGCATCTCGGCCAGCGACCCGCTGGCGGGTGACGCAGGCAAGCTGCTGGACAACATGCTGCGCGCCATGCAGTTGCACCTGCACCCCCGTGTGTACCTGGCCGCCCTGGCACGCCCCACGCCCGGCATGCGGGCACCCGAGGGCGAGGACCCGGCATCCACCGACGTGGCTGGTGCGTTAGAACATGCAGTGCACACGCTGCAGCCCACCATGGTGCTGGTGCTGGGCCATGTGGCAGCACGCGCAGTGCTGGGCCGCACCGAGCCCCTGGGCCGCCTGCGCGCCGCCCCGCACACGGTGGTGGGCCGCCACGCGGTGGTGACCTACGACCCGGCCTTCCTCCTGCGCTCCCAGGACGCCAAGGCCGCCACCTGGGCAGACCTGTGCAGGGCGCTGGCGCTGGTGCGCAAGGGATAAAAGGGTCAAACCCCATTGGGCCTTCGAACAACGCAAGGCCCTTATACCCCTCACTTTTTTGGCACGCACGCACCGCAGGCCACCCGCCAGCGCCATGGTCGGGTGCCATAATCGCGGGCTCAATCAACAAACGGAGACAGCTCCTTGGAAACCTACCCGAGTTGGTAGCTTTCAGCTCCCCCGGCACGCCGCGTGGGGTTGAAAGCAACCCTATACCCCCACACCGCAGATGCCACCAAACAAGGGAGTGAGCCTATGCTCAACATCTTCACGCTCGCCAACGGCCGGCTGTTTCAGGAAGAGATCGAATCGCTGGAAGAGCTGACCAAGTTCCAGCCCATCTGGGTGGACCTGGAAGCCCCCACCCTCGAAGAAAAGCGCTGGATCAAGCAGCACTACGGCCTGTCCATCCCTGAGGATGCGATGGACGAGGACATCGAGGAATCCGCCCGTTTCTACGAAGAAGACAACGGCGAGCTGCACATCCGCAGCGACTTTTTGATCGACGACGATGAAGACCCCCGCTCGGTGCGCGTGGCCTTCATCCTGAACCAGCACAACGCCAACCTCAAGAGCCGTGGCGTGCTGTTTTCCATCCACGACGAAGACGTGCCCGTGTTTCGGCTGCTGCGCATGCGCGCCCGCCGCGCGCCCGGCCTGATCGAAGACGCCAAGGAAGTGCTGCTCAAACTGTTCGATGCGGACGCCGAATACTCTGCCGACACGCTGGAGAACATCTACGACGAGCTGGAGAAAGTCAGCACCCAGGTGCTGGCAGGCGATGTGACCGACGCACGCGCCGGTGAAGTGCTGGCCGCCATTGCGCGCCAGGAAGACTTGAACGGCCGCATCCGCCGCAACGTGATGGACACGCGCCGCGCCGTGAGCTTCATGATGCGCTCCAAGATGCTCAACTCCGAGCAGTTTGAGGAAGCGCGCCAGATCCTGCGCGACATCGAATCGCTGGACAACCACACGGCCTTCCTGTTCGACAAGATCAACTTCCTGATGGACGCCACGGTCGGTTTCATCAACATCAACCAGAACAAGATCATCAAGATCTTCTCCGTGGCCAGCGTGGCGCTGCTGCCACCTACGCTGATTGCCAGCGTGTACGGCATGAATCTGCAGTTCCCGGAGCTGCAGATGCTGGGCGCCGCAGGCTACCCCTATGTGCTGGGGCTGATGGTAGCCAGTGCGCTGGGGCCGATGTGGTACTTCCGCAAGCGCGGCTGGTTGAAGTAGCCCCCCTGTGGCGCTACGCGCCTTCCCCCCCGAGGGGGGACGCCTCCGGTGGACTGGCAGAGCCAGATCCACGGTGGCGCTGTTATCGGAGTGCGCCAGTATCAACGCCTGTGCTTCTTTCAAACGCAAAGGCAACAACTCAAATGACCGCTAGCGCTTGAAAAATAAGCGCCAGCAGCTATTAATTTCATAGCTTTTGCAGAAAACCCCGCATGATGTGCTCGGCGTAGCGGGTTGCTACGGTGTTCACAAACGCCGGGAAGTCCACATGCGCGGTGTCGTCGGCGCGGTCGGAGATGGTGCGCATGGCGGCGAAGGGCAGGCCGTAGTCGTGGCAGACCTGGGCAACGGCGGCGCCTTCCATTTCCACGGCCAGCACGTCGTGGCCCGCGTCGCGCAGGACGGTGCGCAGGCCCTGGGCCTCGGCGGCGGCGCTGACAAAACGGTCACCGCTGGCCACCAGCCCGTGGTGTACCCTGGGCTGGCCGGTGACGAGACTAGAGTCAAATTGGCCATTAGCGCCCGCCACATAAGCGCTGGCAGCTTCCAAAAGCATAGCAGTCAGTGTCTCATCACAGCCCAGGCGGGTGCGGGCGTAACCGGGCAGTTCCCAGCGGGGGAAGATCGGTGAAGCGTCCATGTCATGCTGCACATAGTCTTGCGCCACCACCACGTCGCCCACCTGCACCCCATCGCCCACGCCCCCGGCCACGCCGGTGAAGACGATGCGCGCCACGCCAAAACGCTCTGCCAGCGCCGTGGCCGTGGTAGCCGCTGCTACCTTGCCAATGCCCGACAGCGCCAGCACCACGGTGTGTCCCTCCCAGTCGCCTCGCCAAAAGGCACGTCCGGCGTGCACGACGCGCTGGGGCTGCGCCAGGTGCTGCAGCAGGGAGCTTTGTTCTTCGGGCAGGGCGCTGAGGATGGCGGTGGTCATGGGGAGGATTGTGGGGGATGGGCTGGCGCTCAGAAGCCTTTCAAGAAACTGCGCCATGGGAAACGGCCCCAGCGGGGCCGTGTCCTTTTTCAAACGATGTGCAGAGGATCCCTTGTGGCTGCGGCCGCTGCGCTTCACGTTGCTACGCAACATGAGCCTTCGCCGCAAGAAGTGCCCCTTCGGGTCACTTCTTGTCGCGCAACTCTCTGCGCAAGATCTTGCCCACCGGCGTCTTGGGCAGCTCGGTGCGGAACTCGATCACGCGGGGCTGCTTGTAGCCGGTGAGGTTGGCCTTGCAGAATTCCTTGACCTGGGCTTCAGTCAGGGCGGGGTCTTTCTTCACGATCACCAGCTTCACGGCTTCGCCGGTCTTCTCGTCGGGCACACCCACCACGGCACATTCGAGCACACCGGGCAGGGCTGCCACCACTTCTTCGACCTCGTTGGGGTAGACGTTGAAGCCGCTGACCAGCACCATGTCCTTCTTGCGGTCCACGATCTTGAAGTAGCCGCGCTCGTCCATCACGCCCACGTCGCCCGATTTGAAGTAGCCGTCCTCGGTCATGACCTTGGCGGTTTCGTCGGGGCGCTGCCAGTAGCCCGCCATGACCTGCGGGCCCTTGATGGCGATTTCGCCCGACTGGCCCAGGGTGGTCACTTCACGGCCCTCGTCGTCCAGCAGCTTGATGAGCGTGCTGGGCAGGGGCGCGCCGATAGTGCCGGTGAATTCCTTGGCGGTGACGGGGTTGCAGCTGACGATGGGCGAGGTCTCCGACAGGCCATAGCCTTCGCAGATGGGGCAGCCGGTCTTCTCCAGCCACAGCTTGGCCACCGCGCCTTGCACCGCCATGCCGCCGCCCACCGAAACCCGCAGGCTCTTCCAGTTGACGGTGTTGAAGTCGGGGTGATTGGCCAGGCCGTTGAACAGCGTGTTCACCGCCGGGAAGCTGTGGAAGGTGTGCTTGGACAGCTCCTTGAGCACGGCAGGCAGGTCGCGCGGGTTGGGGATGAGGATGACTTTGCCACCCGTGCGCATGCCCAGCATCATGTTCACCGTGAAGGCGAAGATGTGGTACAGCGGCAGGGCGCAGATGCTGGTGGGTTGCTCGCCCGCGGGCAGCGACTTCATCACCGGCTCGTTCCAGGCCTCGGCCTGCAGCACGTTGGCAATCACGTTGCGGTGCAGCAGCACAGCGCCCTTGCTCACGCCGGTGGTACCGCCGGTGTACTGCAGCAGGGCAATGTCGTCGGGCTTGATGTCTGCGGGCTTGAACGTGCCACGCTCGCCTTGGGCAATGGCGTCGTTGAAGCGCACCGCACCGGGCAGGCTGTACTCGGGCACCAGCTTCTTGACGTTGCGCACCACGTAGTTGACCAGCATGCCCTTGAGGAAGCCCAGTTGGTCGCCCATGGCGCACAGCACCACGTGCTTGACGGGGGTGTGGGCAATGCACTGCTGCAGCGTGGCGGCAAAGTTCTCGATGATGACGATGGCCTTGGCACCCGAGTCCTTGAGCTGGTGCTCCAGCTCGCGCGGGGTGTATAGCGGGTTCACGTTGACCACCACAAAGCCTGCGCGCAGCACGGCGGCCACCACCACAGGGTACTGGGGCACGTTGGGCATCATGATGGCCACGCGGTCACCCTTGACCAGGCCCAGGCCCTGCAGGTAAGCCGCAAAAGCGCGGCTGAGCGCGTCGGTCTGGCGGTAGGTGATGTCCTTGCCCATGAAGCTGTAGGCCACACGGTCTGCGTAGCGGCCAAAGGCTTCGTCCATCAACGCCACCAGGGAGGCGTATTGGGTGGGGTCAATGTCAGCAGGTACGCCTTGCGGATAGGCGGCCAGCCAGGGGCGGTCGATCATGCGTGTCTCTCCAAACTCTCGGTCGGTGGAGCCCGGTCTTGTGGTGGCCGGTGGTGCTCCGTGGTTGCTAAAAAACTCTGTGATGTCGCCCGAAGACCATCCCAGCGGGCGGTGTTCTCGGGAAAGGGGCTTACTCCAAGGCCTTTCCAATGTCTTCGACCACCTTCTTGGCATCGCCGAAGACCATCATGGTCTTGTCCATGTAGAACAGTTCGTTGTCCAGCCCCGCATAGCCTGCGGCCATGGAGCGCTTGTTCACGATCACCGTCTTGGCCTTGTAGGCTTCCAGAATGGGCATGCCGTAAATCGGGCTGCCCTTGGTGTGGGCCGCAGGGTTCACCACGTCGTTGGCGCCCAGAATGATAGCCACGTCTGCCTGCCCGAATTCGCCATTGATGTCCTCCATTTCGAACACCTGGTCGTAGGGCACTTCGGCTTCGGCCAGCAGCACATTCATGTGGCCCGGCATGCGCCCCGCCACGGGGTGGATGGCGTACTTCACGGTGATGCCCTTTTCGGTGAGCTTGGCCGCCAGCCCTTTGACGGCGTGCTGCGCCCGCGCCACCGCCAGGCCGTAGCCGGGCACGATGACCACGGTTTCGGCGTTGCCCAGTACAAAGGCCACGTCGTCGGCACTGCCCGTCTTGACACTGCGCTGCACCTGCGCGCCTGCGGCCGCCGTGGCGGTGTCGCCGCCAAAGCCGCCCAAAATGACATTGAAGAACGAGCGGTTCATGGCCTTGCACATGATGTAGCTCAGGATCGCGCCCGAGCTGCCCACCAGCGAGCCCGCAATGATCAGCATGGAGTTGTTGAGCGAGAAGCCAATGCCCGCAGCCGCCCAGCCCGAGTAGCTGTTGAGCATGGACACCACCACCGGCATGTCCGCCCCGCCAATCGGGATGATGATGAGCACACCCAGCACGAACGACAGCGCCAGCATGGCGAAGAAGGCCGTCCAGCTCTCGGTGGCCATGAACAGCAGCCCCAGCCCCACAGTGGCCAGCCCAAGCACCAGATTCAGCAAGTGCTGCCCGGCAAACTGCACGGGGGCGCCTTGAAACAGGCGGAACTTGTACTTGCCCGAGAGCTTGCCAAACGCGATGACCGAACCGCTGAAGGTGATGGCCCCGATGGCCGCCCCCAGGAACAGCTCCAGCCGGTTGCCCACCGGAATGGGCTGGCCCTTGGCCACGATCTGAAAGGCCCAGGGCTCGGCCACCGCCGCCACGGCAATGAACACTGCCGCCAGACCGATCATGCTGTGCATAAAGGCCACCAGCTCGGGCATCTTGGTCATCTCGACCCGGTTGGCCATCACCGATCCCGCCGCGCCGCCCACCAGCAGCGCCCCCAGTACATACACCATGCCCTCGGCCTTGCCGCCCGACAGCTCGACGATCAGCGCCGCCGTGGTGAGGATGGCAATGGCCATGCCCGCCATGCCAAACACATTGCCCCGGATGGACGTGGTGGGGTGCGAGAGCCCCTTGAGGGCCTGAATAAAGCAGACGCTGGCGACCAGGTACAACAGCGTGACGAGGTTCATGCTCATGCTGTCTGCTCCTTATTTGGTAGCTGCCTGCGCTGATTCCGCGTGCGCTTTGCGCTCTTTTTTCTTGAACATCTCCAGCATACGCCGGGTGACAAGAAAACCACCGAACACGTTCACTGCCGCCAGCGCCACGGCCAACACACCCATGGTTTTGCCCAGCGGGGTCTCGGTAAGCGCCGCCGCCAGCATGGCCCCGACGATGACGATGGCCGAGATGGCGTTGGTCACCGCCATGAGCGGGGTGTGCAGCGCGGGGGTGACCGTCCACACCACGTGGTAGCCCACATAGATGGCCAGCACAAAGATGATGAGGTTGATCAGCGTGGGCGAGACGGCATCCATGGGGTTCTCCTGCAGTTCAAAGGTTTACCGGGAAGAAGCAGGCATGCGCCTGCCCACAAAGCTCAAAGCACAGGCTCTTGCGTGGTCACCACTTCGATTCGGGTATCGGAAATGCGGGCAGCGCCAGGTAGCCATCCATCATGCTGGCGCTTTGCCGCGCGGCCTGGGCCACCTTCTGTGCCCATTCCTGCGCGGGGTAGCCCGCACGCAAAAACTCTTCGTTGTTGTGCGTCTTGGGGCGCACCAGTCGCTGGTCGGCCAGGATGTTCACTTCCACATAGGCACCGCCATCGGTGGTGTAGCGGTAGTTGAGATGGGACATCGGCTGCTGAAAAGACAGCTTGTGGTCCGCCATCCAGCGGACCAGGGCGGGCTGGTTCTTCTCTAGCCAATCACGGTTGTTGGCCCAGCGCTTGAAACGCAGGCAGTCCACGCGGGTCGGGTTGCCCTGCGCAACGTCCTCCACCCACACACCTTCTTGCTGGGGACAGGCGCCCGTCCAGAGGGTCTGCTCACGGGGGTAGTTGGTGCTGTTGGTCTGCACCAAAGCCACCGCCAGCAATTCCTTGTTGGCACCCCGCAGCCCCACCGCCCGCGTCTGCAGAGGAATGACGGTGGGTGGGCCCGAGCGCACGACGGGCAGATCCTGAGTGCTTTCGCCCAGGCTTTCCCAGGCGCCATCGGGCAGTGCCAGGCGGGCGCGACCCACGGGGTACTCTGGCGCACCGGCTGTCTTGACAGGGGCGCAGGCCACCATGCCCAGCGCGGCAGCACAGGTCAAAACGAGTGCGCCAAGGCGACGGGAAGCGCCTGCAGCATGGATGGTCGGCAAGTGCGGCACAGAGGGGAGGGAAGTCGTCAAGTTCAAAGGAGTCCGGCGAGTCAAACGATTGAGAGAGTTAAGAGGGTTCAAGCGAGTCAAAAGGTTCATGCGCGTTTCAGGGTGCCTTCGTGGGCCATGAGGCAGGCGGCCACGATGTCGTCCTGCAGGTCGATATGCAGGGCACCTTCCTTGTTGATGATGAGTTTCAGAAAATCCAGAACATTGCGAGCGTACAGCGACGACGCATCTGCGGCCACCAGCGCTGGCACATTGGTCTCGCCCACCAAGGTCACGCCATGCTTGACCACGGTGCGTCCGGGCTCGGTCAACGGGCAATTACCGCCCTGGGGGGCGGCGAGGTCCACGATGACGGAGCCTGCCTTCATGGACTGCACCATCTCGGGGGTGACCAGCACGGGTGCCTGGCGGCCGGGAATGAGGGCTGTGGTGATGACCACATCGGCTTGGGCCACCCGCTTGGCGACCTCCAGCTTCTGGCGGTCCAGCCAGCTGGCAGGCATGGGGCGGGCATAGCCGCCCACGCCTTCTGCGGCCTCTTTTTCTTCGGCGGTTTCGTAGGGAACGTCAATGAATTTGGCACCCAGCGACTCCACCTGTTCCTTGACGCTGGGGCGCACGTCCGAGGCCTCGATCACTGCGCCCAGCCGCTTGGCCGTGGCAATCGCCTGCAAGCCAGCCACCCCCACGCCCAGCACCACGACGCGTGCCGCCTTCACGGTGCCTGCGGCGGTCATCAGCATGGGAAAGAAGCGCTGATACCGGTCTGCGGCCATCATCACTGCCTTGTAGCCCGCAATGTTGGCCTGGGAAGACAGCACATCCATGCTCTGCGCCCGGGTGGTGCGCGGGGCGGCCTCCAGGGCATAGGCCGTGACACCTGCCGCAGCCAGGCGCTGCAGGCCTGCCGCATCAAAAGGGTTGAGCATGCCCACCAAGGTCGTGCCCGCACGCAAGCGAGGTGCTTCAGATTCTGTGGGGCAGCGCACCTTGAGCACCAGTTGGGCACCCCAAGCGCCAGCGGCGTCGGTGATTTCCGCCCCTGCGGCTTCGTAGGCGGCGTCCGGGGCGCTCGCGGCCAGGCCTGCGCCCGCCTCCACTCGCACCTGATGCCCCATGGCCTGGAGCTTCTTGACGGTTTCCGGAGTGGCTGCAACCCGGGTTTCTCCGGCCACTGTCTCCGCTGGCACGCCTATGAACATGTCATCTCCTCGCGTTGGGGAACCCGGTGAACGTTCAGATTTCTGAACGGGAGCTTACATGAACTTCCCTAAGGCGAGATGGGGGTCGATCCCCACTTTGCTGCGTTATGTCAGGCGCTGAACACAGAGAACACGCACCTGCGCGCAGCCACAAAAAAGCCCGGTAGCCACCAAGTGACTCCGGGCTTTTCAAATGGAATGGCGGCCACCTCATGCAGCGCATGGGGTGGCCACCCAATGCGATCAGATGTCAGTTCACGACCTGTGCCAGGGCACCCGAGGCGTACTGCGCGGCAATCTGCTGCAGGCTCAGGCCCTTGATCTTGGAGCCCTGGCCTTCGCAGCCGAACTCCAGATAACGTTGCTTGCACACCTGCTTGGCGGCCTCGCGGGCGGGCTTGAGCCATTCGCGGGCGTCAAACTTGTCGGGGTTCTCGGCCAGGAACTTGCGCACCGCGCCGGTCATGGCCAAGCGGATGTCGGTGTCGATGTTGATCTTGCGAACGCCGTGCTTGATGGCTTCCTGGATCTCGGCCACGGGCACGCCGTAGGTTTCTTTCATCTTGCCGCCGTACTGGTTGATGATGGCCAGCAGCTCCTGGGGCACAGAAGACGAGCCGTGCATCACCAGATGGGTGTTGGGGATGCGTGCGTGGATTTCCTTGACGCGGCTGATGGCCAGGATGTCGCCTGTGGGCGGACGGCTGAACTTGTAGGCGCCGTGGCTGGTACCAATGGCAATCGCCAGCGCATCCAGCTGGGTGGCCTTGACGAACTGGGCGGCTTCCTCAGGGTCGGTCAGCATCTGGCTGTGGTCCAGCTTGCCTTCAGCGCCAATGCCGTCTTCCTCGCCTGCATCGCCGGTTTCCAGGTTGCCCAGGCAGCCGAGTTCACCCTCCACCGTGACGCCTACCTTGTGCGCCATTTCAACGACCTTGCGGGTCACGTCCACGTTGTAGTCAAAGGACGAAGGCGTCTTGCCGTCTTCCATCAGCGAGCCGTCCATCATGACCGAGCCAAAGCCCAACTCGATGGCGCCCTGGCAGACCTTGGGCGATGTGCCGTGGTCCTGGTGCATCACCAGCGGGATGTGGGGGAAGGACTCGACGGCGGCCTGGATCAGGTGCTTGATGAAGGGCTCGCCAGCGTATTTGCGGGCACCTGCGCTGGCCTGCAGGATCACGGGGGCGCCCACCTCGTCGGCAGCAGCCATCACGGCCTGCACCTGTTCCAGGTTGTTCACGTTGAAGGCGGGGATGCCATAGCCGTGGATAGCGGCATGGTCAAGCAGTTCGCGCATGGAAACGAGAGGCATGGTCGAGGAGTCCTGTGGGTAAGTGAAGAGGGCACCGTAGGCCGCGGCGGCCAGGCAATTTATTCAAGCGGCTTTGGTAACCGCCTGGTAACTCGGCCATTTTACCCGCGTGGGCTTGCCGCCTCTGTAGGAAAAGTCAGCCGAAAGCAGGTGGTAAACGGTGCAGGGGCTGCGGCACGCCCAAACTCCGCCTGATGTACCCAGGCTACCCGGGACACGATCTCATGGCCCAGATGCAGGCTGTCCACCGGGACGGGCCTGGTCTGCATTCCTTCACCGTCGGCAGGGTGTGCCCGCGCCCTCTGGCCGTCGTCACACACCTGCAGCCAGATGCCGCGCTGCAGCGGGCTTGCAACGCCCTCCTCAGCCACCTCTCCGCCCTCCGGGGCCATCACCACCTGTACGGCGATGCGTGTCCCGGAGGGCGTGTGCTTGAGAGCGTTCTCGATGAGGTTGCGCAGCACCAACTCCAGCAGCACAGGGTGGCCCTGCACGGTCACGCTGTCCGGTGCCATCACCTCCAGTTCGTCGCCCCGCTGCCATGCGGCCTGCGCATATTCGGCGCACACCGCACGGGCCAGCGCCACCAGATCCACCGGGGTCTTGGCTTCATACATCTCAGCGCGGCTGGTGCGCGCCAGCGCCAGCAACTGGTTGAGCACATGCCCTGCGCGCAGGGCATCTTGCCGGATGCGGTCCAGCGCTTCCCGCTGGGCATGCTCATCCAGCCCGCCATCCAGGGCACTGGCCTGCAGGGCGATGGACGACAGCGGAGTCCGCAACTCGTGGGCCACTTCGTTGGCCAGGCGGCGCTCGCGCACCAGCGCCTCCTGCTGCCTCTCCAGCAGCGTATTGATGGATGCCACCACCGAGGCAAATTCACTCCACGCATGGCGCTGCGCCAGCCGTTGCTGTGAAGAGACGTCCAGCGCAGCCACATCGGCAGAAAGGTCGTACAGCGGCCTCAAGCCCCGGCGCAAGGCAAGCCCCAGGGCCAGGGCCACCACAGGCAGCAGCCACAGGCCCGGCTCGATCATCTGCTCGGCGATGTCTTCCGCCAGATCGTCCCGCTCCTGCAGCTGCACCAGCACCATGATCTTGCGAAGGTGTTCGGCATCCCATTGCGAAAAGCTGCGCCAGGGCTTGGCATCCGGCCCCAGATGAATGTTCTTGAATCCTTCGTCCGGCGAGAACGGGGGGACCGGCACATCGCCACTGATGGACAACAGCTTGCCTTCAGCATCCCACTGCACCACGCTGAGGGACTGCTGATAGTCATGCGCCTTGAGCCAGGGCATGGGCGCGCGCTGGGTTTGACGACTGGCATCCACAGCTTCGGTAGCACGCACATTCAGCAACAATGCCGCCACACTGGCCAAGTGCCCGTCGGTCAGCTCGTCGGCTTCGTGAACCCCTGTCTTGTAGCCAATCACCACAAAGCTGATCCATACCAGCATCAAGGCCCCCAGCGACCACAGCAACAGCTGGCGGGTCAGCGAGGATCGGCGCGGAGCAGACTGCGGGTCGGCGGCAAGCTCTGGCTTGCTCATGCTGGCTCCTGCGGGATGAAGTAACCCACGCCCCGCATCGTCTGGATGCTGCCGCTGCCCAGCTTGCGGCGCAGGTGGTGGATATGTACTTCCACGGCATTGCTCTCGACAGCACTGTCCCAGCCATAGAGGCGCTCTTCAATCTGCTGGCGTGAAAGCACCCTTCCACGGGACTCCAGCAACACCAGCAACACGGAGTATTCCCGGGGCGACATCTCGACCAATTGCCCCTTCAGGCGCACGGTGTGGGCAGCCGGGTCCAGCTCCATATCGCCATGAACGATGGTGGGCGATGCCCGCCCGGCGGCCCGCCGCAGTAGGGCGCGCAAGCGGGCGTCCAGCTCATCTATGTCAAACGGTTTGACAAGATAGTCGTCGGCCCCCTGGTCCAGACCGGAAATCCGCTGGCTGACCTGATCGCGCGCCGTCACGATCAGCACCGGGATGGACGGGTCGGGCAATCCGGGCTTGAGCGGCGTTGCCACCGGTCGGTGCCGAATGCGTTTGAGCAGCTCGCTCCCGTCTCCATCGGACAGACCAAGGTCCAGAAGCACCGCGTCAAAGCGCTCTGCCCTCAAAGCACTCCAGCTGCTGCTCACGCCATCACACACATCCACGGCATAGCCGCGCTGCTGCAA
The DNA here is from genome assembly GCF_037101375.1 of Acidovorax sp. DW039. Lineage (NCBI taxonomy): Bacteria > Pseudomonadati > Pseudomonadota > Betaproteobacteria > Burkholderiales > Comamonadaceae > Acidovorax > Acidovorax sp. DW039. Next base: position 4,520,903 of record NZ_AP029019.1, read on the forward strand.
ATTGGCGCGCAGGCCAGCAGCGATGCCCGTATCGTCTTCAACCACAAGAATTCGCATGCCGTCCATTGTCGCCGGGAGCGATCAACTGGCCTCCATGGCTGCGGGGACGGCACTAAGAGCGGCTAACACAACCCCCCTGGCGTCGTTGTTCCGTCTTGTCGTACTGCTGTACTGCCTGCGACGGAACGCCTAGCCAGGGCCGCTTCGCTGGGTCGTGTTAGCCGCTCTAAACAGCAGAAATGCAAACTATTTACAACTTTTAGCAATTTAAGAAGACGTTAAGAACGCATTTTTAGAGTGCGAGGCATGTTGAAGACCTCCGCCCCCCCTATTCGCCCCTCTGCAGGCAACCGGACACTGCTGGCCTGGACCATCGCCAGCTTTTGCGCCCTGATCCTGTGGGACGCTTTGGGGCAGGACATGGCATTGGCCCGACTGTTCGGCACGGATTCCGGCTTTCCCATGCGCGAGCAGTGGTTCTTTGTGCAGGTGATGCATGAAGGCGCGCGCAGGCTCGGGTGGGTGGTGGTGCTGCTTCTGGCTCTGGGCGTGTGGTGGCCACGGGGCGCACTTCGCCAGCTGGCCCTGGCAGAGCGCATGCAGCTGGCCAGCAGTGCGCTGGTAGCTTTGGCCACCATCAGCATCTTGAAGAACCTGAGCAACACCAGCTGCCCTTGGGACCTTGCCGAGTTTGGTGGCGTGGCTCGCCACATTTCACACTGGGCACTGGGGGTGCTGGATGGCGGTGGCGGCCACTGCTTTCCTGCAGGCCATGCCTCTGCCGGCTTCGCTTTTCTGGGTGGCTATTTCGCGCTGCGGCGTGAGCACGCTCTGGCTGCACGCATCTGGCTCGGTGCAGCGCTGATCGCGGGCTTTGTGCTCGGTGGCGCGCAGCAGGTACGCGGCGCCCATTTCATGAGTCACACACTCTGGACAGGCTGGTTCTGCTGGACCGCTGGCTGGCTGTGGGACATCGCATTCCAGGTCTGGAAACAACGCGCTGCCTTTCTGGACAGCAATCCCGCCACTTTCAACTCCACCCAAGAACGTGCTCACTTTTGACCGCAGCCTCTTCGAGGCCATCAACGCAGGCCCCTCTACTCCCCTTTTCTGGATTGACGCTGCACGCTGGATTTCTGTCACCCTGCCGGTATGGGCCGGAATCGCTCTGCTGGCGTGGGCCGTTCTGGGAAGCAAGGAGCACCGATGGGTGATTTGCAAAGCGCTGGTGGCCATGGGCGCCACCTGGATAGGCGTACACCTGCTGCGCTGGGGTGTGCCAGCCCCAAGACCTGCGCAACTGGGGGTTGGAATCCAGTGGCTGGATCACGCGGCGCGGGCAGGTTTTCCCAGCATGCATGCCGCCCAGGCTTTTGCTCTGGCCACCTGTCTTGCGCTAGGCCAGCTTCCACGCATTGCCACAGCAGCTTTTGCCATAGCGACCGCCATTGCCTGGAGCCGCGTTTTTCTGGGCGTCCACTTTCCTCTGGACGTGCTGGCAGGCGCTACGACCGGCCTGCTGGCCGCTGGCGCGGTGAACTGGGCTTGGCTGGGGGCCAGCCAGTCACTGCAGAGCGGCCCCCTCAGCTGGCAACGCAAATTTTCAGCATATTCGTCCCACCTGGCGCGCCCATGGGCTCGCCGCAGGTGATGGCGTAGACATCGCCCTTTTGCACGATGTTGCGGCTCTTGAGGTGGCGCTCTGCCTGCTCCAGGGCCGTGTCACGGTCGGCACTGGTGTCCATCAGCAAGGGGCGCACGTTGCGGTACATGGCCATCTTGCGCTGCGTTGCAATCTTGGGGGTGAGCGCGTAGATCGGGATGTGGATGCGGTGGCGGCTCATCCACAACGCCGTGGCGCCGCTGTCCGTCATGGCCACAATCGCCTTGGCACCCAGATGGTGGGCCGTGAACAACGCCCCCATGGCAATGGACTGGTCGATGCGACCAAAAGTCTGGCCGGTGAAGTCGGCATCCTGCGGGTGGTCTTCTGCGGCCTCGGCGGCAGCGCAGATGGTGGCCATCTCGGTCACTGTCTCCAGCGGGAACTTGCCCGCGGCTGTTTCAGCACTCAGCATCACGGCGTCCGTGCCATCCAGCACAGCGTTGGCCACGTCACTCACCTCGGCACGGGTGGGCACGGGGTTGGTGATCATGCTTTCCATCATCTGCGTAGCCGTGATGACAACCTTGTCCATGTCGCGGGCCATGCGGATCATTTTCTTTTGCAGCGCGGGCACGGCTGCGTTGCCCACTTCCACCGCCAGATCGCCACGCGCCACCATGATGCCGTCGCTGGCACGCAGGATGGACTCCAGGTGAGGGATCGCCTCGGCACGTTCAATCTTGGCGATCAGACCGGGCTTGTGGCGAAACTCGGCCGCCGCCACGTTGCACAGCTGGCGGGCCATTTCCATGTCGGTGGCGTTCTTGGGAAAGCTCACTGCCACGTAGTCGGCTTGGAAGCTCATGGCCGTGCGGATGTCTTCCATGTCCTTGGCGGTGAGCGCGGGTGCCGTGAGGCCGCCGCCTTGCTTGTTGATACCTTTGTTGTTGGACAGCTCACCACCCAGCTTGACCGTGGTGTGCACCTGCTCGCCACGCACGGCATCTACCGTCAGCACGATGAGACCGTCGTTCAGCAACAGCAGATCGCCAGCCTTCACGTCGCGGGGCAATTCCTTGTAATCCAGCCCCACGCCATTGATATCGCCAAGCTCGGTGCGGGAGGCATCCAGCACAAACTTGGCTCCGGGTTCCAGAAAGACTTTGCCTTCAGCAAACTTGCCCACACGGATCTTGGGGCCCTGCAGGTCGGCCATGATGGCCACTTCACGCCCGGCGCGCTGGGCGGCCGCGCGCACCGTGGCAGCGCGGTCAATGTGATCCTGGGCCTTGCCGTGGCTGAAGTTCAGCCGCACCACGTTCACACCCGCTCGGATCATTGCCTCGAGCAATTGCGGGTCGCTCGAAGCGGGGCCCAGGGTGGCAACGATCTTGGTGGCGCGGCGAATGGCCATGGTGTGTCTCTTTCGCGTGGATGTAATCGGGTTTCAATTTTCACACGAAACCGGTTACATCCCCGTTACCAGAAAACCCTGACAGACGCACCGGGAACCCCGGGGCTCAGTTGCGCATCAGTGCCTCAATCTCGTCGGCATCCACGGGCACATCGCGGGTGATGACTTCGCAGCCACCTTCCGTGACCACGGCATCGTCCTCGATGCGGATTCCAATGTTCCAGAATGCCTCTGGCACTCCTTCGGCGGGGCGCACATAGATGCCGGGCTCGATGGTGAGCACCATGCCGGGTCGCAGCACACGGCTGGGGCGGTTGGTGATGGTTTCGCCCGACAGCGGGTCTTTGCGCTCGCTGGTGTTGCCCACCTCGCCCGGCTCCACGTAGCTGCCACAGTCGTGCACATCCATGCCCAGCCAGTGGCTGGTGCGGTGCATGTAGAACTGGAAGTAGGCGCGCTTTTCGATTACGTCCTGCGCCGTACCCAGCTTGTTCTTGTCCAGCAGGCCCAGGTCGAGCATGCCTTGCGCCAACACGGCCACCGTGGCGTCGTGCGGGGCGTTGAAACGCCTCCCCGCCTTGGTGGCCTCCACGGCGGCCACCTGGCTTTGCAGCACCAGGTCATACAGCGCACGCTGCGGGCCAGTGAACTTGCCGTTGGCCGGGAAGGTGCGGGTGATGTCGCTGGCGTAGCCATCGAGTTCGCACCCGGCGTCAATCAGCACCAGTTCGCCGTCGCGCACCGGGGCGGCGTCGGCGCGGTAGTGCAGCACACAGGCGTTGGCCCCTGCCGCAACGATGGAGCCGTAGGCAGGGTACTGTGAGCCGCCCTCACGGAAGGCGTGCAGCAGCTCGGCATCCAAGTGGTATTCGCGCACATCCTGCCCGGCGCGCAGCATGCGGGCCGAGCGCTGCATGGCGCGGATGTGGGCCTGCGCGCTGATCTGGCTGGCGCGGCGCATGATGTCCAGCTCGTGCTCGTCCTTGATCAGCCGCATCTCGTCCAGCAACGTACAGGCATCGCTTTGCTGCGCCGGGCACATGGCACCGTAGCGCACGCGGGCCCGCACCGCATTGAGCCACCCTTCTACCCGGGCTGCCAGACCGGCATGCGTGGCAAAGGGGTACCACACGCAACTGCGGCTTTCCAGCAGGCGGGGCAGTTGGGCATCCAGCACGGCAGAGGACTGAGCGTCATCCACACCCAAGGCCGCAGGCGCTGCGGCAGGGCCCAGGCGATAGCCGTCCCAGATTTCACGCTCCAGATCCTTGGGCTGGCAAAACAGCGTGCTGTGGCCTTCGGCCGTCAGCACAAGCACCGCGCCCGGCTCGGTGAAGCCGGTCAGGTAGTAGAAATAGCTGTCGTGCCGGTAGATGAAATCGGTGTCCCGGTTGCGCGGGCGTTCGGGCGCAGTGGGGATGATGGCGATGCCGCCAGCGCCCAGCATGGAAGCGAGGCGTGCGCGGCGCTGGGCGTAGATGGATTGCGTTGCATTCATGTACGCATTGTGAGCCCATCTGGCACAAAGACCCGCTTTGTCGCAGAGAATCCACGCGACGCCTGCCGAGATCCACACACACAAAACCGGGGCGCAGGGAGAACTCAGGATGCAGACTCCGGCACGCGATCGCCGGGTCTCCGGGTCCTTGCTGTGTGCCGACCTTGCTCCATGCTCAACTTCATTCTGACAACCCTGATCCCCACGCTGGGGGTGGTGCTGACCACCTTGCTGCTGATCTATGGCGTGTATGCCCGCTGGATTGATGTGTCACAAAAGCTGGTCCTCACACGCCCCGCGCTGCTGACCCTCATTGCCCTGGCGGTCGCCTGCAATGCCTGGGTGGGCGTGCGCATGTTCATGTCACAAAACGCCAAGCAGGCTTGGGAAGACGGCGCAGCGCTGCGGGAGTCACGCCAACGCTTCGTGCTGCGAGAAGATTTTCAGTACGGAGAACTGCTGATTCCGGCGGGCAGCCTCATCAACCGCACCGACCCCTTTGACCGCGGAGAGCCCGGCCGCCCCCTGGCGCTGCATGGGCTGGACGCCGTGCGCTTTCCCCAACCGATGGAGGTGGCTGGCGTTTTGGCCATCGCCATGCACACCCTGCCCATGCGGGTGGAGCTGGCAGACAACCAGCGCATCGGGCCCGTGTACCGCTATGACACGGCCACCCAGACCTGGCTGCCGAACAAGGTATTGCCCGCCATCAATTGCAAGAAGGGGCAGGTGGCCCTGTTCCAGGTGCCGCATATCGAGTACGACGTGGTGGCCGAAGTGGGCAAACCGCCACCCGATGGCCCCAATGCACGCTTCCTGCCGGGGCAATGGCTGTTCAAGGGCTGCGAGAACGGCCCGCCGATTGTGGTGCAGCCCGCCTATGCCGGAGGCCCTGTCAACGGAGCATCCCAGCCGCAGTAGGCAGGCGCGTGCGTCCTGTCAGCGATTGAGTTCCGCCAACCGCTCGGGCGTGCCCACATCCGTCCACCGCCCCGTGTAGAGCGACGCACCCACGCGCCCCTGGTCCATGGCGCGGCGCAGCAGCGGTGCCAGCGGGGCAGCAGCCCCGGCCGGGTTGCCGTGCGGGATGTCGCACCACGGCAGCGCAAACAGCTCGGCACGCAGCAGCGCAATGGTGCTGTAGGTGTAGCGGTGCATGGGGTCGTCCGCAGGCAGATTGAGCGCAAGCCCCTGGGCGGACAGGCCAAAGTCGCCTCGCGGGTTGTGAGGGGGATTGGGCACCAGCCACAAATGGGCCAAAAGATGGCTGGCCTCAAACGCCTGCACGGCAGCCGCATCGAACACAAAGTCGGGCGCAAACACATCGCCCGCAGCCAGCCAGAACACGGGGCCCAGTTGGGGCAAAGCCCGGGCAATGCCCCCGGCGGTCTCCAGCGCCCCACCAAAGTCGGCCCCTTCTTGCGAGTATGAAATTGATAGCTGCCTGCGCCTGATTTCATTGCCCTGGAGGCCAAAAACACCTCCAAAATGATCACTGATCTGAGCCCCCAGCCAAGCGGTGTTGATTACCACCCGGCATACCCCGGCCTGTGCCAGCGCCTGCAAATGCCACTGCAGCAAAGGCTGGCCCTGCACCTGCAGCAAGGGTTTGGGGCAGGTGTCCGTCAACGGGCGCATGCGCTCGCCCCGGCCTGCCGCGAGCAGCATGGCCGGAACCTGGCCCGGGCAGGTATCGGGGGCTTCCGAACGTGCAGAGAGGGCAACCGGGGCCGAGGCAGATGAAGAATGAGAAGAAGCCGCAGAAGATGTCATGGCGTGCAGGACGGCGATGGCGTGGATAGCGTGGATGAGGGGCTGCGCGGTATCTCGCCTCGCTGCAGCGCGTGCCGCTGCACAGCGGTGGCATCCAGCAAGGCCAGCAGCGCATTCATGAGGGCGTGGGCCTTGGCGCTGTGGTCCGCGCCAAAGTTGCACACATACACATCCAGCGTGACGGCAGCCTGCTCGGGCCAGGTGTGCACGCACAAGTGGGATTCGGCCAGCAGCACCGTAGCCGTCACACCGCCGGGCCCCTTTGCCGTGGCAGGAAAAGCATGGAACAACTGCCCCACCGCCTGCAGGCCCGCGGCCCTGACAGCATCCAGGCAAGCTTGGCCCAGTGCGGTCGCGTCGGTCAGCCAGTGGGGGGCACAGCGGCATCCGTGGAGATCGGCAGTGAGGTGCAATCCGTGCATGGGCATGCAATGTAGTGCATCGCACGGTTTCCCCATCCGCTGCGGCTGTTTGATGTAACCACGGGCCTCAGAACCTGTTCAGGACAAAGCCGCGGCACCAGCGTCGGTAAAATAGGCGGTTTCCCCGATCCCCCTCCCCCACCAGAACTCCTGACCCATGGCCAACACCCAGCAATCCCAACAGATGGCAAACGCAATCCGCGCGTTGGCCATGGACGCCGTTCAACAAGCCAACTCCGGCCACCCCGGTGCCCCCATGGGCATGGCCGACATGGCCGTGGGCCTGTGGGCACGTCACCTCAAGCACAACCCCGCCAACCCCCAGTGGTTCGACCGTGACCGCTTTGTGCTGTCCAACGGCCACGGCTCGATGCTGATTTACGCGCTGCTGCACCTGACCGGCTACGACCTGCCCATGGCAGAGCTGAAGAACTTCCGCCAGCTGCACAGCAAGACGGCCGGCCACCCCGAAGTGGGCATCACCCCCGGCGTCGAAACCACCACCGGCCCGCTGGGCCAGGGCATCACCAACGCCGTGGGCTTTGCGCTGGCCGAAAAGCTGCTGGCCGCCGAGTTCAACCGCGAAGGCCATGCCATCGTGGACCACCACACCTACGCCTTCCTGGGCGACGGTTGCCTGATGGAAGGCATCAGCCAGGAAGCGATTTCGCTGGCAGGCGCCTGGAAGCTGAACAAGCTGATCGCGCTGTACGACGACAACGGCATCTCCATCGACGGCCAAGTGGCCCCCTGGTTTGCCGACAACACCGCCCTGCGCTTTGTCTCGGCCGGCTGGAACGTGATTGGCCCCATCGACGGCCACGACGCCGACAAGGTAGCTGCCGCGATTGCCGAGGCCAAGAACCAGACCGAGCGCCCATCGCTCATCATCTGCAAGACGCACATCGGCAAGGGCAGCCCCAACCGCGCCAACACCTCCAAGGCCCATGGCGAGCCCCTGGGTGCCGACGAGATCAAACTCACCCGCGAAGTGCTGGGCTGGACGAGCGAACCTTTCGTCATCCCTGAAGATGTGTACGCAGGCTGGGACGCCAAGGTCAGCGGCCAAAGCGCTGAAGCAGCCTGGAACGAGCGCTTTGCCGCTTACGCCAAAGCCTTCCCAGAGCTGGCTGCAGACTTCACGCGCCGGATGAAGGGCGACCTGCCTGCGCACTTTGCCCAGGTGGCTGTGGACACCGTGGTGGCCGCCCACACCAAGGCGGAAACCGTGGCCAGCCGCAAGGCCAGCCAGCTGGCGCTGGAAGCCTTCACCGCCGCCCTGCCCGAACTGCTGGGCGGCTCTGCCGACCTGACAGGCTCCAACCTCACCAACACCAAGAGCACGCCCAACCTGCGCTTTGACCAGCAAGGCGCCGTGGTGCAGACCGAAGCCGAAGACGGCAAGAAGATCGGTGGCCGCCACATCAACTACGGCGTGCGCGAATTCGGCATGGCTGCGATCATGAACGGAGTGGCGCTGCACGGTGGTTTCATCCCCTACGGCGGCACCTTCCTCACCTTCAGCGACTACAGCCGCAACGCCATCCGCATGGCTGCGCTGATGAAGCAGCGCGTGATCCATGTCTTCACGCACGACTCCATCGGTCTGGGCGAAGACGGCCCCACCCACCAGTCCATCGAGCATGTGTCGAGCCTGCGCCTGATCCCCGGCCTGGACGTGTGGCGTCCTGCCGATACGGCAGAAACCGCCGTGGCCTGGAGCGTGGCCCTGTCCAACCGCAATAAGCCCACGGTGCTGGCCCTGTCGCGCCAGAACCTGCCCTACGCCCCCAAGCGGGACCTGGGCGACATCTCGCGCGGCGCCTACGTGCTAAGCGAGCCTGCCGACGTGGGCCTGAAGAAGAAGGCCGTGGCCGTCATCATCGCCACCGGCTCCGAAGTGCAGCTGGCCCTGAAGGCCCAGCGCCTGCTGGCCGACAAGAAGGTGCCAGTGCGCGTGGTCTCCATGCCCAGCACCACCACGTTCGACCGTGAAGACGTGAAGTACAAGAAGGCTGTGCTGCCCGCAGGCCTGCCCCGCGTTGCGGTGGAAATGGGCGTGACCGACTTCTGGTGGAAGTACGGCTGCGCTGCCGTGGTGGGCATTGACACCTACGGCGAATCGGCCCCCGCGCCCGTGCTGTTCAAGCACTTCGGCTTCACCGAAGAGAACGTGGCAGCCACCGTGCTGACCGCTCTCAAGCGCAAGTGAGTCAGTAAGGGGCGCCGCAGCAATGCGGAGCCCCTTTTGCTTTGGATTTTGAAATCAACTTTGGAGAGACTACAAGCTATGACGATCAAGATTGGTATCAACGGTTTCGGCCGTATCGGCCGCAACGTGCTGCGCTCGGCCATCCAGAACTTCAGCGACATCGAAGTTGTGGGCATCAACGATCTGCTGGAGCCTGACTACCTGGCGTACATGCTGCAGTACGACTCGGTGCACGGCCGCTTTGATGGCACCGTGGCGGTGGAAGGCAACACACTGATCGTCAACGGCAAGAAGATCCGCCTGACGCAGGAGCGCGATCCCGCCAACCTGAAGTGGAACGAAGTGGGTGCCGATATCGTCATCGAATCGACCGGTCTGTTCCTCGACAAGGTGTCGGCCCAGAAGCATCTGGACGCCGGTGCCAAGAAGGTCATCCTGTCGGCCCCTTCCAAGGACGACACGCCCATGTTCGTGTTTGGTGTGAACCACAACACCTACGCTGGCCAGGCCATCATCTCCAACGCATCTTGCACCACCAACTGCCTGGCTCCTGTGGCCAAGGTGCTGCACGACAAGTGGGGCATCAAGCGCGGCCTGATGACCACCGTGCACGCAGCCACTGCCACACAGAAGACCGTGGACGGCCCATCCAACAAAGACTGGCGCGGTGGCCGCGGCATTCTGGAAAACATCATCCCCAGCTCCACAGGCGCTGCCAAGGCTGTGGGCGTGGTGATTCCTGCCCTGAACAAGAAGCTGACCGGCATGTCGTTCCGCGTGCCCACCTCTGACGTGTCCGTGGTGGACCTGACCGTCGAGCTGGAGAAGGCTGCAACCTACGACGAAATCAAGGCCGAGATGAAGGCCCAGTCCGAAGGCGCGCTCAAGGGCATCCTCGGTTACACTGAGGACAAAGTAGTGGCCACTGACTTCCGTGGCGACACCCGCACCTCCATTTTCGATGCCGACGCCGGCATTGCACTGGACGGCACCTTCGTCAAGGTCGTGAGCTGGTACGACAACGAATGGGGCTACTCCAACAAGTGCCTGGAAATGGTGCGCGTGGTTGCCAAGTGACCCTGCCGCATTCCATCCAGGAATGATGAGAGAAATACAAAAGTTGAAGAAGCGCTAGGAAGACAACTACCCGTTCAGCCAACCCCCGCAAGGAGGTTGGCTTTTTTTTGCCCGGTCTCAGCCCTCAAGCCTTCGCTTAGCCAGGGATTCCCCCATCAGGAAAGCGGCCTACGGACGATGTCATCCAGTTCCTACAAGATGTAACAGAGAGGCTGCATAGGATCAACCGCCAGACAGTTGGGTGCTTCAGACTGATCGATGTCACGTCAGCACGGCACCCGATCCGTCCCAGTGCGTACTGAAGCCCCCACAGGGCCAGTCAAGCGAAGGCAGGAGACTGCCCGCCGACCCATTGATTCCAAGGAGCTCCCGTGCACCCTCTTTTCGCTTCCCGCGCCACTTGCACCGTTGGCTGTTTTTTGGTGTTTATGGGCATGGGGCTTGCAGTGGCTGGGGGCTGGTTCCTGCTTCAGGGAGGCTCCTGGTACTACATGGCCGGAGGACTTGCCTGGGTATTGACCGGTGTTCTGCTGCTGCGGAGCCATCCGCTGGTTTTGGGCATCTTCGGGGCTTATTTCCTGACCACGCTAGTCTGGGTCTTGTGGGAGGCAGGACTGACAGAGTGGCCCCAGCATGTCAGCATGTACCTGCTTTCTCGTCTGGGATGATGGTCGCCTCTGCAGAACAGATCGGAATCGACAGTCGCACTTATCCAGGTCGCAGCGATTAGCGACTTCCGCCCAACGCACCGATGAGCATGAGCAGCCCAGCCACAGGCTGCTCCAGGCGGTCTTTCAATGCGCTGCCACACCAGGCAGCAACTCCCCCGTCGCCAAGGCATCAGCGCTCGGCAGCGATGCCACGTGCACCGTGCGTGTGGGGAAGGCAAACTCCACCCCCAATGCCGCCAGTTCACGCATCAACCCAAGGTTGATGGCCTGCTGCATGTCCATGTAAAGGCCATAGTCCGGGCCTTGCACGATGTAGACCACCTCAAACTCCAGCGCGCTGTCGCCAAACCCCTTGAAGTGGGCGCGGTCAAAGCGCAGCGCCTTCTGCGCACTCACCAGGCTTTTCACGATGCCAGGAATCGCCTCCAGTTTCTCGGGCGGGGTGTCGTAGCGCACCTTGAAGCCGAACACAATCCGGCGCTCGCGCATGGGGCGGTAGTTGCTGATGATCTGCTTGAGGATGTCGGTGTTGGACATCACCACCTGCTCACCTTGCAGGCTGAGGATGCGGGTGGTCTTGAGCCCGATCATCTGCACGGTGCCCGCGATATTGCCCACCACCACAAAGTCGCCCACCTCAAAAGGCTTGTCCACCGCAATCGCCAGCGAGGCAAACAGGTCACCCAGAATGTTCTGCACCGCCAGCGCCACGGCAATGCCACCCACACCCAGGCTCGCCACAAAGGCCGTGATGTTTACACCCAAGTTGGAGAGCACAGCGAGGGCAATGATGCTCCACAGCAGCGTTCGCAGGCCCCACGACATGAGCGTGGCCGACGCACTCACCTGCGTCATGCCCTTGGAGGTGTGGCGCGCAAGATAACGCTGCACACCAATGCCAATCGCACGCATGCCCCACAGCCCCATCTGCAGCGCTACCGCCACAAACCACAGCTGCGCCACGCGGCTCTCCCAGCGAGGGGGCAGTTGCAACATGCCCAGCCCGACGAGCACAGCCAGCACCAGTACCAGCGCGCGGCTGGTGCCTTCCAGCACATCCACCACAGCGAGTGCCACCAAGCTTTGGGTCTGGGTAGCCCATGTCCTGGCGCGGCCCGTCAGCAGATGTAGCAAAGTCATGATGGCCACAAAGGTGACGACCGCCACGGTCGCCGCAACCAAAAGACTCCACAACGGCACGCCAGCGAAGGTGGTTTCCTGGATCCAGTCCATGAACGGGGATGAGATCATGCAGCAGCGCTCCTCTTCGTAAGGGGGGAAGGTATGTAGGCCACAACAGGCCTATGCCTGCAGGTTGCGGTCGTAAGCAAGGTTCAACCGCTGGGCGATGACAAGGCGTCAACGCGCCAGTCAGACCGCCAAGGCAGCGAAGGAACCCGCTTGCCGGATGAGCAACGGGTGCCAGGGATGTCCTGCATAACCCTCGCGAGGCGGTGGTAGTGCGGATCGGGAGGGGCCGCAAGGCGTCTTTTGGCAGCCAATAGCCGAGCTATTGGCAAGAAAAGCAACGCAGCGGACTGCCCGAGACCGCGTTATCACAGACCGCAGGGAGTTATGCAGGTCATCCCTAGGACTCTGACACAGAGACTGGGGCTGGGCCGTAAGACATCGCCCATACTTCAAGCGGACGTGCGCCGGTGCGGTGGGTCTGCGGGCCACGCATTGCCGATGAACTCAACGACATCCCCTCACGCAAGCGGGAACTGACGCCAAGTCTTCAGACAGTGGCAACCATGGGGATGGGTGAACCCACCCGCGGCAAGCTCAACGTTTTTTGAACGGGATCCTCACTCTGCGCGGTGCCGCGCAGGCAAGGTCAGACGCGGACGGAACAGGTTTTCAATTCCCCTGTGCAAACGCCTCGGTATCCACCTCGCTGGCGTTTTGGGGGTTGTAGCGGTTGCCCACCACCGTGCGGTCGTTGATCAGTGCCTCCAGCCGCTGCATCACAGCACTGCTGAGCTGCACATCCACAGCGCCCAGGTCATCGTGCAGATGCTCCACGCTGGTCGTGCCCGGAATGGGAATGATGTCCTGCCCCTTGTGCAGCAGCCAGGCCAGCGCCAGCTGAGCGGGCGTGCACCCCACCTCTGCAGCAATGGCACGGTAGCCATCCAGCAGCCGCAGGTTGGCGGCATACGCTTCGGGCGCAAACCGGGGCATGGCCCGGCGAATGTCCTTGGCATCGAGCGTGCTCACATCCGTCAAGTCCCCACACAAAAAGCCGCGGCCTACGGGGCTGAATGCCACAAACGCCACACCCAGTTCCCGGCATGCCTGCAGCACCGCAATCTCGGGGTTGCGCGTCCACAGCGAATACTCCGTCTGCAGGGCCGCAATCGGGTGCACGGCATGGGCCCGGCGCAGCGTGGCTGCAGACACTTCCGACAAGCCGATGCTGCGAATCTTGCCCGCGCGCACCAGGTCGGCCAGCGCGCCCACGCTGTCTTCAATCGGCACGCTCTTGTCCCAGCGGTGCAGGTAGTACAGGTCAATGACATCGGTCTGCAGGCGGCGCAGGCTGTCCTCGCAGGTCTGGCGCAACGTGGCCGGGCGGCCGTCAATCACGCGCACCAGCTTGCCATCGCCATTCACATCCACGCCCTGCATGCCGCACTTGCTGGCCAGCGTGAAGCGGTGGCGGTGCGGCTTCATCACACGGCCTACCAGCGTCTCGTTGGCCCCAAAGCCATACAGCGTGGCGGTATCGAACAGCGTCACGCCCGCATCCAGCGCTGCCAGCAGCACACGCTCGCCCTGCTCGGCGCTCACAGGCGCGCCGTAGGCGTGCGAGAGGTTCATGCAGCCCAGGCCAATGGCCGAGACGGAGAATGGTCCAAGATTTCTTTGTTGCATGGTGTGAGCTTACGGCAAGTGGGCAGCCTGCGGAGTGGGTCGGGTTTGGGCGTAAGAACCTGTTCAAAGGGACTGTTGGCGAAGTGCGACTCAAAACAGCGAGCGAAGTGGAACGAACGGCAGAGTTGGTCAAGCTTGCTATCCCCAAGCTCTAGACCGCCTCGCTAAGCCACTCCCCATTCGCTAGCGTGACCGCTGCGCCAAGCCCCACCCGCCATTGCATGGACAATCCCCCCATGTCTGGCAACACCCCCTCCCACACCTCCTCCCCCCGCCCCGTGCTGATTGCTGGTGGCGGTATCGGTGGCATGGCCACCGCCCTCACCCTGCACCAGATCGGTGTGCCCTGCATCGTTTTTGAAACAGTGCCAGAGCTGCAGCCACTGGGCGTGGGCATCAACCTGCAGCCCAATGCCGTGCGCGAGTTGCATGACCTGGGCTTTGGCAACGAGGTGCTGGACACCATTGGCCTGCAGGCGCGTGAATGGGCGCTGGTGGGCCGCAACGGCAACGAGGTGTATGCCGAGCCGCGCGGGCTGGATGCGGGCTACCGCTGGCCGCAGTACGCCGTGCACCGGGGGCAGCTGCAGATGATGCTGTACCACGCCGTGAAAGAGCGGCTGGGCGATAGCGCTGTGCAGCTGGGACAGCGCGTGGTGGGCTACCGGCAGGATGCCGATGGTGTCACTGCCATCGTCGAGACACGCGATGGTGAGCGGCGCGAGGTGGCGGGTTCGCTGCTGATTGCCGCCGATGGCCTGCACTCGGCCGTGCGGGCGCAGATGCACCCCACGCAGCCACCCATCCAGTGGGGCGGGGCCATCATGTGGCGGGGCACTACGCCGGGGGTGCCGGTGCGCACGGGGGCATCGTTTGTGGGCCTGGGCTCGCTGCGACACCGCGTGGTGTTTTATCCCATCACGCCACCCGACCCGTCCACCGGCCTGGCCACCATCAACTGGATTGCCGAAATCACGGTAGACAACCAGGGCGGCTGGCAACACGGCGACTGGAACCGGCGCGTGGCGCTGGAAGATTTCATCCACCACTTTGAAGGCTGGAACTACAGCTGGATGGACGTGCCCGCCATGCTGCGCGGTGCCAAGGATGTGTTTGAGTACCCCATGATCGACCGCGACCCCGTGCCCACCTGGGTGGACGGACGCGTGGCGCTGCTGGGCGATGCAGCGCATGTGATGTACCCCGTGGGCTCCAACGGAGCCAGCCAGGCCATTGTGGATGCCCGCGTGCTGGGGGCACAACTGGTGGCGCACGGCGTGGGCCCGCAGGCGCTGCGCGCCTACGACGACAAGCTGTGCAAGGACATATCCGCGCTGGTGCTGCGCAACCGGGGATCTGGCCCGTTTGGCCTGCTGGGGCTGGTGGACGAGCGCTGCGGCGGTGTGTTCGACCACATCGACGACGTGTTGCCACGTGAGGAACGTGAGGGCTTCATGGCCCGCTACAAAGCGGCGGCGGGCTTTGCCATCGAGACGCTGAATGCCGCACCACCCACCATTGCGCCGGGGCAGCGCGTGGCGGGTGCTTGAGAGTCACATTCGCAGCTTTGCTGGCGGATTGAACACCGCCAGCGCACACTACAAAAAGAATAGCTGCTAGCGCTTATGGAATAAGCGCTAGCAGCCTAGTTGGCTTGAAGCCTGGAATCAACCAGCGTTGAGCTGCAGCTCCAGATCGTGCAGCACCTGGTAGCAAGGCAGCACCTGCGCCACGCTGGCGTTGGGCTCGCGGCCTTCGCGGATGGCGGCGAAGAACTCGCGGTCTTGCAGCTCGATGCCGTTCATCGACACATCGACCTTGCTCACATCGATCTTCTCTTCCTTGCCGTTCACCAGATCGTCGTAGCGGGCGATGTAGGTGGCGGTGTCGCCGATGTAGCGGAAGAACGTGCCCAGCGGGCCGTCGTTGTTGAAGCTCAGGCTCAGTGTGCAGATCGCTCCGTTGGCAGCCTTGAGCTGGATGCTCATGTCCATGGCAATGCCCAGATCCTTGTGGATGGGGCCCTGGATGGCGTTGGCTTTGACGATGGGGCTACCGGCCTGGTAGGCGAACAGGTCCACCGTGTGGGCGGCGTGGTGCCACAGCAGGTGGTCCGTCCAGCTGCGGGGCTGGCCCAGCGCGTTCATATTGGTGCGGCGGAAGAAGTAGGTCTGCACATCCATCTGCTGGATGTTGAACTCGCCCGCCTTGATTTTCTTGTGCACGAACTGGTGGCTGGGGTTGAAGCGGCGCGTGTGGCCGCACATGGCCACCAGGCCCGTCTGCTTTTGCAGGTTCACCACGGCCTGGCCTTCGCTCAGGATGTCGCACAGCGGGATTTCCACCTGCACGTGCTTGCCCGCTTCCATGCAGGCGATGGACTGGCTGGCGTGCATCTGCGTGGGCGTGCACAGGATTACGGCGTCCACTTCCTTGATGGCCAGGCTGTCGGCCAAGTCGGTAGTGACATGCTTGATGCCGTATTTGTCGGCCACTTCCTGGGTCTTGGCCAGGTCACGGCTGATGAGGGAGACGACTTCCACATCGGGAATGTTCTTGATGCCGTCCAGGTGCTTGATGCCGAAGGCACCTGCGCCTGCGAGTGCGACTTTGATGGTCATGGTCTATTTCCTTTTACGTGTTCTCAAGAATCAGATGGCCCACGGCGGTGTTCGACGCGGGCACATGGTAGAAGCGGTGCGCCACCTTGGGGGCGGGGCCACCGGCCACATCGGCCATGGCACCCCGGGCGATGAGCCACATCACCAGCTCGATGCCCTCGCTGCCTGCTTCGCGCACGTAGTCGATATGCGGGGTGTCGGCGCAGCCTGCGGGGTCGGCGATGAGCTTGTCGAGCCAGGCGTTGTCCCATTCGCGGTTGATGAGGCCTGCGCGTGCGCCCTGCAGCTGGTGGCTCATGCCCCCGGTGCCCCAGATGTGCACGTTCAGGTCTTCGTCAAAGCTCTCCACCGCGCGGCGGATGGCCTGGCCGAGCTGGAAGCAGCGGCGGCCACTGGGCACGGGGTACTGCACCACGTTCACCGCAAACGGAATCACCGGACAGGGCCAGGCACCGGTCTGCGGATGCTGCTCGCCGCACATCAGCGACAGCGGCACCGTCAGGCCGTGGTCCACATCCATCTTGTTGACGATGGTGAGGTCAAAGTCCTGCTGGATCACGCTTTGTGCGATGTGGCTGGCCAGCTCGGGGTGGCCTTGCACCACGGGCACAGGGCGGGGGCCCCAGCCTTCGTCGGCGGGCTGGTACTGCGCTGCGGTGCCGATGGCAAAGGTGGGAATCAAGTCCAGGCTGAAGGCCGTGGCGTGGTCGTTGTAGACGAGGAAGATGACATCGGGCTTGTTGTCCTTCATCCATTGTTTGGAAAAGTCGTAGCCCGCGAACAGCGGCTTCCAGTAGTCTTCCTGTGTCTTGCCCAGGTCCATGGCCGCGCCAATGGCGGGGACATGCGATGTGTAAACGGATGCGGTAATGCGTGCCATGGTGTTCAGTCTTTCTTGGCCTGCCCGGCCTTGCCTTGCGGCTGGCGGTGCGCCTGCGCATCGCCGTCTTCGCCGATGTAGCGGTTGCCTTCGGCACTGCGTCCGCCGGAGATCATCATGGCGCGGTATTCCTCTTCGGTCATGCCGGTCATGGAGCCCGCCATTTGCTGGAAGCTCTTGCCATCGGTCGCACCGATCTTGGCCAAAAAGTAGATGTTGCCGCCAGTGCGCATGCACCAGTTCAGGTCGCGGGCCAGCACGGCCTGCTTCTGCTCTTCGGTCATCGCCCACTCGTCCAGATAGGCACGCTCATTGGCCTTGAAGCGTTCGCGGTTCTCGGCCTTCATCAGGCTCATGCAGAACTGGTTGAGCCAGTAGCCTTTGCGGCTTTGCTCGGCATCAAAGATGATGGTGCCGGGCACGTCCTGGTAGGGTTTGTCGAGTGCCATCTCAGACCTCCTCGGGCCAGTAAAGCTTCATGGGGTTGGTGACGAGCAGCTTCTGCTGCAGTTCTGCCGTGGGCGCAATGTGCGGGATGAAGTCCACCAACAAACCGTCGTCGGGCATGTGGTCCTTGAGGTTGGGGTGCGGCCAGTCGGTGCCCCACAGCACGCGGTCAGGAAACTCCTGCACCACGCGGCGCGCAAAGGGCACCACGTCCTGGTACGCAGCCTGTTCGCCGTTCAGGGCCTTGGGGCCGGTCACGGAGAGGCGCTCGGGGCAGCTCACCTTGCTCCACACGTTCTTGTGCTCGCGCATGAACTTGAGGAACAGCGCGAACTCATCACTGTCCACGCCCTTGCTCACGTCCGGGCGGCCCATGTGGTCCACCACCACGGTGGTGGGCAGGCTGGTGAAGAAGTCCCACAGCTCGGGCAGGTCTACCGCCTCAAAGTAGATCACCACATGCCAGCCCAGCTTGGCGATGCGACCGGCAATCTCCATCAGCTCGTCCTTGGGCGTGAAGTCCACCAGGCGCTTGACGAAGTTGAAGCGCACACCGCGCACGCCCGCAGCGTGCAGGGCCTGCAGTTCTTCGTCGGTCACGGTGCGCTTGACCGTGGCCACGCCACGCGCCTTGCCGCCGCTTGCCAGGCACGCATCCACCATGGCGCGGTTGTCTGCGCCGTGGCAGGTGGCCTGCACGATCACATTGCGGGCAAAGCCCAGGTGGTCGCGCAGCGCAAACAGCTCGTGCTTGCTGGCATCGCAGGGCGTGTACTTGCGCTCAGGTGCGTACGGAAACTCCGCGCCGGGGCCAAACACATGGCAGTGGGCATCCACCGCGCCTGCGGGCAGCTGAAAGCGGGGCTTGGTGGGGCCGGTGTACCAATCCAGCCAGCCGGGGGTTTTGGTGAAGTCACCTGAAGTGGGTTTGGACATGCATCACTCTCAAGAAAAGTTATTCCAGTTCAATCCGGGCGCGCCGGATGATGTTTTCATGGCGCGCCGACTCTGACTTGATGAAGTCCGCCAGCTGGGCCTTGTTCAGCACCAGCGACTCGTAGCCAAAGTTGATGAAGCGCTCTTTCACATCGGCACCGGCCATGGCCTCGGCCACGTCGGCGCGGATCTTTTCGCTGATGGCGGCGTTCAGCTCCTTGGGGCCCGCCACCACGTTCCAGCCGCTGACCTCATACGGAGCCTTGGGGCCGCCCGACTCGGCCACGGTGGGCACATCCGGAAACGCGGGCAGGCGGTACGGTGCCGCCACCGCAATGGGCCTGAGCTTGCCCGCCTTGATCAAGGGCCCCGCCGTGCCTGCCGTGCCCATGGTGAAGGGCAGATCCCCATTGGCCACCGAGGTGTAGAGCTGGGTGGTCTCCTTGAAAAGCACATGCTGCAGCTTCAGGCCTGCAATCTGCGCCAGCTCTTCCATGCCCAGGTGCACCGGGTTACCGATGGACCACGAGCCGTAGTCCAGCTTGCCGGGGTTGGCCTTTGCATCGGCAATCACGTCGGCAATGGTCTGGTACTTGCTGCTCGTGGGCACCACGAAGTACATGAAGCTTTTGAAGATGGGCGCAATGACCTGGAAGTCTTTCGCAGGGTCATAGGGCAGCTTCTTGAACATGTAGGGGTAGGCAGCGATATGCACGCTGTCCAGCTGGATCAGGTCATGCCCATCCCTGGCACCGCGCTTGAAGGCGTCGATAGCAATGAAGCCATTGCCGCCAGGGCGGTTGTCCACCACCACAGGCTTCCCCCACTTTTTGGAGAGCTTCTCGGCCAGCACACGGGCCATGGCGTCGGGCGCACCACCAGTGGGGTAAGGCGAAATCAGGCGCACGGGCTTGGTGGGCCAGTCGCTGGCGTTCTGCCCCCAGGCCAGGCTGCAAGCCCCGGCCAGAGCGGCGGGCAGCAGCCAGGACAGCAAAGTGCGCCTGCGCGATTCAAAGGAAGGATGGCTGAACATGCGGTGTCTCCAATCAATCGGGCTTGATGTTGGCCTCGCGCACCAGCTTTTCGTAGCGCCGCCGCTCACTGCGGATCAACTGCGTGAACTGGTCTGCGCTGCCGGGCAGCACCTCGCCGCCTACGGCGGTCATGCGCTCGCGCACTTCCTTGGTCTGCAGGGCCTTTTGCACTTCGTCATGCAGGCGGGCCACGATGGCCTTGGGGGTGGCTGCAGGGGCCACCAGGCCGTACCACACCGCCGCTTCAAAGCCGGGGAAGCCGGACTCTGCAATCGTCGGAACGTCCGGAAAGATGGAAGTCCGGTTGGCGCTGAGTGCCGCCAGCACCTTGAGCTTGCCGCTCTTGACGTGCGGCTGCACCTCCAGCGCATTGACGGCGACCAGCGGCACCTGGCCGCCGATCACATCCGTCAGCGCTGCAGCGCCGCCACGGTAGGGCACATGCTGCAGCTGGATACCGGCCTCGCGCTCGAAGAATTCAATGGCCATGTGCGGCGTGGAGCCGTTGCCCGGCGATGCATAGGCCAGCACGCCGGGCTTGGCCTTGGCCGCCTGCAGCAGGGCTTTCAGCGACCCGATGCCCGCATTGGCCCCCGCCGCCAGCACCACGGGCACGCGGCCCACCAGCGAGATGGCAACCAGGTCTTTCTCGGCATCGAAAGGCATGGGCTGGTACAGCGACATGTTGGCCGCCAACGCATTGGCCGCCATCATCAGGGTGTAGCCATCTGCCTCGGCAGCGATGACGGACTTCACGGCAATGTTGGTGCCCGCGCCGGGCTTGTTGTCCACGATCACCGGCTGGCCCAGGCTTTGGGACAGCGCCTGCCCGACGGCGCGGGCCACCGCATCGACCGCGCCCCCTGCGGCGTAGCCCACCACGATGCGGATGGGGCGTGCCGGGTAGGCCGGCTGCGCCAGCGCATGGGGTGCAGCAGCAGTCGCCGCAAGGGCGGCCGCTGTGGTCAGCCAAGCGCGGCGGCTGGCCTGGGGGGCAGAAGGAAGGCGTGAGGTCATGCGGCGTGCTCCTGGCGTGGTGTCGGTGATCGGGGCGTTCGCTCAATCCAGCGAAACGTTGGCTTTGCGGATCACGTCACCAAAACGACGGCTTTCGCTCTGGATGAACTGGGCAAACTGGTCACGCGAAATGGGGAAGGGCTCGTAGCCAAAGCTCTTGTACTTCTCCAGCACCTCGGGCGAGGCCAGGGCATCGGCAATGTCCTTGCGGATCTTGTCGGTCACGGCTGCAGGCAGGCCGGGTGGCACGGCGATGGCGTTCCAGCCGGTCACCTCGAAGTCCTTGGGTCCACCGGATTCGCCCACCGTGGGCACATCGGCATACGAGGCCACGCGCTGCGGGCCTGTCACGGCCAGGAAGCGCAGCTTGCCCGCGCGCTGCAGCGGTCCTGCCGTGGCGGCAGTGCCCAGCGCAAAAGACAGGTCGCCCGTGGAGACCGAGGTGTAGAGCTGTGTCGTTTCCTTGAACACCACATGCTCCATCTGGGTGCCGGTCATACTCTCCAGCAGCTCAGAGCCCAGGTGCACGGGGTTGCCGATGGACCACGAGCCGTAGTTGAGCTTGCCGGGGTTGGCCTTGGCGTCAGCAATGATGTCGCCCACGGTCTTGTACTTGCTGTCTGCACCCACGGTGAAGAAGAAGTAGGCCTTGAACAGCGGCAGCAGCGGGTCAAAGTCCTTCGCGGGGTCGTAAGGCAGCTTCTTGAACAGGCTGGGGTAGGCGGCCAGGTGCACGTTGTCGAGCACGATCAGGTCATGGCCATCCTTGGCGCCCCGCTTGAAGGCATCGATGGCAATGAAGCCATTGCCACCGGGACGGTTTTCCACCACCACCGACTGCCCCCAGGACTTGGAGAGCTTGTCGGCCACGATGCGGGCCACGCCGTCAGGGCCGCCACCCACCGGGAAGGGGGTGATGATGCGCACAGGCTTGGTCGGGAACTGCTGCGCAGCCGCCCACTGGGGTGCCAACCCCAAGGTAGCGGCCAGGCCCAGTGCCAGGGCGGCGGTGCGTCGTGTCATGTGGTGGAAAGATGCCATGGTTGTCTCCGTAATGGTCCAAGGTTTACTATTAAATTGATAGCTTGCTGCGCTTGTTTTTATTGCGCTGCAAGCCCCTTTTTATCAAGCCTCTGTGGGCCTTCGTTCAATACTCCCGATACCTTCCATGCCATTGGCTGCGTCAATTCAGCCGGTTCAGTCGATGTAGCGCAGGCCCTTTTTCTCCAGCGGCTCGCGCATCTTGTACATATCAAGCCCCAGCACCCCGCTGGCCAGCTTGGCGCGCTTTTCGCCCTCAAAGCTCTCGCGCTTTTGCGCCGCTTCCAGGGTTTGCACGGCGCGGGCCGCGGGCACGCACACCACGCCGTCATCGTCCGCCACGATCACATCGCCGGGCGTGACCAGCATGCCTGCGCACACCACGGGAATGTTCACCGAGCCCAGGGTTTCCTTGATGCAGCCCTTGCTGGAGATGCACTTGCTCCACACGGGGAAGTTCATCTCGTTGAGGGTGCGCACATCGCGCACGCCCGCATCGATGATGAGTGCCCGCGCGCCGCGTGCCTGGAACGATGTGGCCAGCAGGTCGCCAAAGTAGCCGTCAGTGCACTCTGCGGTGATGGCTGCCACCACGATGTCGCCGGGCTGGATCTGCTCGGCCACCACATGCATCATCCAGTTGTCGCCAGGGTGCAGCAGCACCGTGACGGCCGTGCCGCTGACCTGCACGCCCGTCTGGATGGGGCGCATGTAGGGCTTGAGCAAGCCCACGCGGCCCATGGCCTCGTGCACGGTGGCCGAGCCCAAAGCGCCCAAGCCATCTGCGGCTGCGCGGTCAGCGCGGGTGATGTTGCGGTAGACAACGCCAAGTTCGTACATGTCAGATGCTCCTGAAAATGAAAGTTTGCGAAGGCGACGCGCTCAGTGCGCAGACACCCCGCCACGGATGGAAGGGCCACCGCCGTCGTCAGGGTGCGAGGCCTGCTTGACGAGCAGTGCCACCATGGCGATCAGGCCGGGAATGGCCACCACGGCAAAAATCTGGCTGAAGCCCAGGTGCATGGCCGACAGCTGCGCCACCAGGAACGAGCCAGCAATGCCGCCCAGGCGGCCCACGCCCAGCATCCACGACACGCCCGTGGCACGGCCACTGGTGGGGTAGAAAGCCGCGGCCAGCGCGGGCATGGACGACTGCGCCGTGTTCATGATGGTGCCCGCCACAAAGACCACCACCACCAGCGTGCCCACATTGCCTGCCGCTTGGCCAATGGCGTAGATGGACACGGCCGTGAGCGCATAGCCCAGCGCGATGATGCGGTTGGCGTTGAAGCGGTCCATCAGCCAGCCAAAGAAGACTGCGCCAACACCGCCCAGCGGGAATAGTGCGGAAATCAGCGTGGCGTTCTGCGGTGCCAGGCCCGCTTCGGCAAACAGCACCGGCATCCAGTTGATGAGGGCATAAAACACCACCAGCCCCATGAAGTAACCCACCCACAGCATGAGCGTGCCCACCCGGTACTCGGGCGAGAACACCACGCCCAGGCCGCTGCGCGCGCCGGAGTCGGGGCGCGTCTCGCTCAGCACAAAGCGGCGCACCTGGTCGGCCGATGCGGACACGCGGCGCAGGATGGACTGCACGCGCTCCACGGGGGCATTGCGGGCAATGAGGTAGCGCACCGATTCAGGCAGCAGCACCAGCATCAGCACACCCAGCGCCAGGGGCACGTAGCCACCCAGCTCCAGCACGCTGCGCCAGCCCCAGTGGGGAATCATCCACGACGCCAGAAAGCCACCAAAGGCCGCCCCCAGCGGAAAGCCGCAGAACATGGCATTGGTGAGCAGCGAGCGGCGCTGCTCGGGGCAGTACTCGCTGGTCAGCGTCACGGCGGTGGGCATGGCAGCACCCAGGCCCACACCGGTGATGAAGCGCAGCACGCTCAGCTCCGTCAGGTCACGGCTGTAGGCGGAGACCAGGCAGGCCACGCCAAACAGCAGCACCGAACCCGTCAGCACCCGCTTGCGGCCCAGCCGGTCGGCCAGCGGGCCTGCCAGCAGCGCGCCTGCGGCCAGGCCAAACAGGGCCGCGCTGAGCACGGGGGCCAGCGCAGGCTTGGTCACGCCCCACTCCTTGATGAGCGAGGGCGCGATGTACCCGATGGCTGCGGTGTCAAAGCCGTCCAGCAACACCACCAGGAAGCACAGGGCAAAGGTGAGCCACTGCATGCCCGAGAAGCGGTTGCGGTTGAAGAAGGTCTGGACGTCCATGTCCTGGCCGGGAATCGGCATGGTTTTGTCTCCTGTTGTTATGAAGTCTTGGAGGGTTGAAAAAAAGGCGGAGAGATCAGCGGCCCTGGCGGCGCAGGTGCGCGTCCAGGCGCGAGAACACGCGACGCGTGTTGCCCTCGTAGATCTGGTGCTTGTCTTCGGCACTCAGGATCTTGCTGGCCTCGATGTAGCGCTTGGTGTCGTCGTAGTAGTGGCCGGTGGTGGGGTCGATGCCGCGCACCGCGCCAATCATCTCGCTGGCAAACAGCACGTTCTTCACCGGGATGACGGTGTTGAGCAGATCGATGCCAGGCTGGTGGTACACGCAGGTGTCAAAGAACACGTTGTTCATCAGGTGCTCGTCCAGCAGCGGCTTCTTCATCTCTTGCGCGAGACCCCGGAAACGGCCCCAGTGGTAAGGCACCGCGCCGCCGCCGTGCGGAATCAGGAACTTGAGCGTGGGGAAGTCCTTGAACAGATCGCCCTGAATGAGCTGCATGAAGGCCGTGGTGTCGGCATTGAGGTAGTGCGCGCCGGTGGTGTGGAAGCACGCGTTGCAGCTGGTGCTCACGTGGATCATGGCGGGCAGGTCGTACTCCACCATCTTTTCGTAGATGGGGTACCAGTGCTTGTCGGTCAGCGGCGGGCTGGTCCAGTGGCCGCCGGAGGGATCGGGGTTCAGGTTGATGCCCACTGCGCCGTATTCCTTCACGCACTTTTCCAGCTCGGGGATGCAAGTGGCGGGATCAACACCGGGCGACTGCGGCAGCATGGCCACGGGCACGAAGTTGTCAGGGAAGAGTTGCGAAACGCGAAAGCACAGCTCGTTGCAGATGGCCGCCCAGGTGCTGGAGACGTTGAAGTCGCCAATGTGGTGGGCCATGAAGCTGGCGCGGGGGCTGAACAGGGTGATGTCGCTGCCGCGCTCTTTCATCAGCTTGAGCTGGTTGGTCTCGATGGACTCGCGCAGCTCGTCGTCGCTGATCTTCAGGTCGGCCACTTTGGGCATGGCTGCGGGGTCTTTGATGCCGGCGATCTGCGCATTGCGCCAGTTCTCCAGCGCCTTGGGGGCCGTGGTGTAGTGGCCGTGGCAGTCGATGATGAGGCTCATGGTTTTGGCTCCTTGGATTTTGTGATTCGGTGAATGCGGTGCGTACACAGGCGCGGTGAGGAGCGCGCTCTACGCAGGGTCCATACCTTGGCGGCGCTTGGCGGCAGCCGCTTCGGGCGATGCCATGAAGGCCAGCAGCGCACGCGCTGCGCCCGGCTGGCGGGCGTTGGCGGCAATGGCGCCCGAGAAGGTGGTGGTGATCTGGATGGCGGGCGGCAGCGGGCCCACCAGGGTGATGCCGGAAACGTGGAGCAACTCGCTGAGCTGCTGAAAGCCCAGCTCCACCTCGCCCCGGGCCACCAACGTGCCCACGGGCACACCGGGCGGGGCCTGCACGATGCGGGGGGCAATCTCTTGCGCAATGCCCCAGCGCTCAAACAGTTTGGCCAGCGCCACGCCGCTGGGGCCGGTGGAATAGCTCAGGCTGCGCGCGGCCAGCACGGCGCGGCGCACGGCGTCTTCCGAGCTGATGTCGGGCACCGGCGCACCCGCACGCACAGCCACCGCCACGCCAGAGTGCACCAGATCCACCTGGCTGGCTGGCACCACATGGCCGGAAGCGGCCAGCTTGCCAATGGCGTCCGATGCCAGGATGACCACGTCAAACACTTCACCCGCCTGCACGCGCTTGGCGGCGTCCACACCGCCTACGGATTCGATGGTGACCCGGTCGGCGCATTGGCGGCCGTACAGCTCTACCAATTCGGCCAGCACCTGGCGGGTGGCCATGGACGAGATGCCCTTGATTTCGGTCTGTGGTGCGGTGCTCATGTGTCTCCTGCAGCTTTCTCAACGCCCCGGGGTGCCCCCAGTGGCTCATCTCACTTGCCTGCTCACCTGCGGTCGGGTGATAACGACCTGATTGTGGTCAAGGCCTCCGGGCGGGAAAAGCGGGCTGCGCCACTACCAGATATATCATTGTGAGATTGCACAGCGGTAGCTATTCAAAATTTCGACGTCTTTCCATCGAAAACCTTGCCCATGGACCTGAAACAGATCGAATACTTCGTGCGCGTGGCAGAGCTGGGCAGCTTCACGCGGGCGTCGGTGGTGCTCAACATTGCCCAGCCCGCGCTGAGCCGGCAGGTGCGCTTGCTGGAAGTGGAGCTGCGCCAGAACCTGCTGGTGCGCAACGGCCGGGGGGCCACCCCCACCGAGGCGGGCAAGGTGCTGCTGGAGCATGGCCGCGGCATCCTGCACCAGGTGGAGCGCGCGCGTGAAGAGCTGGGCCGGGTGCGCGGTGCGCTGGCCGGGCGCGTCGCCATTGGCCTGCCCAACAGCGTGGCCCGGGTGATGACCGTGCCCCTGACCCGGGCCTTCCGCCAGCAGTTGCCCGAGGCCCGCCTGTCCATCAGCGAAGGGCTGTCGGGGGCCCTGCTGGAGGGGCTGCACAGCGGCCACCTGGATATTGTGGTGCTGTACAACGCCCAGGCCTCGCGCGACATGGACGTGGCCCACCTGCTGGACGAAGACTTGGTGTTGGTGCGCGCCCGCCCGCCCGGCCTGCAAGAAGACCCGCCCCCAGGCCCGATCCCGCTGAGCGAAGTGGCCCGGCTGCCGCTGGTCATCCCCTCGCGGCCCAACGCCATCCGCATGCATGTGGAGTCTGAAATGGCCCAGATTGGCTGCCACCCGGAGGTGGCGCTGGAGATCGACGGCGTCTCGGCCATTCTGGACCTGGTGGCCGATGGCGCGGGCTGCGCCGTGCTGTCGCGCAATGCCCTGCTGAACTCACCCCGGCCGTCGGCCTACACCGCGCAGGCCATCGGCACGCCCCCACTGCGCATTCCGGTATCGCTGGCCACCAGCCTGCAGCGCCCCTCCACCCAGGTGCAAAAGGCGGCGCTGGACCTGATACGGCAGACGGCTGTCAGCGTGTTCCAGCCGCGCTGAGCGGCACACCGCCCCACAGCTCACACCGGGTTCAACAGCCACAGCAAGGTGCTCAGCGTGAAGAAAGACGCCACCGTGGTCACCAGCAGGGCGGCAGAGCTGACGCCCTCGTGCCCGTGGCGCTGCGACAGGATGGCGTAGATGCCCAGCATGGGCATGGCGCAGCTCAGCAGGGCTGCGCGGTGCAACGCCGGGTCGGGCACCGGCACCAGCCAGGTCAACACCAGCAGCATGGCAAGCGGGTGCAGCACCAGCTTGCCCACACTGATCTGCGCCACCGTGCGCAAGGTGCCCTGCGTGTGCAGCCCCACCAGGCTGCCGCCAATGACCAGCAACGACAGCGCGCCGCTGGCCTGCGCCACCAGCTGCAGCGTGCGCGACACAGGCTCGGGCACGCTCAGCCCCAGCCACGACGCCGCCAGGCCCGCCACCACACCCCACAGCATGGGGTTGCGCGCCAGGCCCTGCAGGCTTTGCCACACCACGCGGTGCCAGGCGTTGCGGCCTTGTTCACCGGGCTCGCCCAGGTCGGCCAGCGCCAGCAACACCGGGATGAGCAGCAGGTTCTCCACCACCATGTTCAGCGCCAGACTCACGCTGGCCACGGGTGCGCCCAGCACCAATAGCAGCACCGGGTAGCCGACGAAGCCACTGTTGGGGCAGCCCATGCCCATCGCCACCATGCTGCTGAAGCTCATGCTGCGGCGCGCCACCCAGCGCGTCCAGGCAAAGCCCAGAGCCAGCACCATGCCGCTGGCCAGCGCATAGGCGCCCATGTAGTGCAGGTTGAGCACCTCGCGCACCGGGCGCTGCGACAGGGCATTGAACAGCATGGCGGGCAGCGCCAGATGCATGACGAATTTGCCAAACACCCGCATGTCGGCGCGGGCAAACAGCCCTGCGCGGGTGACGGTGTAGCCCAGGGCAATGATCAGGTATAGCGGCCCGGTGATGGCCAGGATGTGGAGCATTCAGTGAATCCGGAGAGGCAGGACGGGGCGAGACGGGCGCAACGGGATGAGGCGGCACGGTGGCCGAGGGCGATGGGTTACTGGCGCGGAATGCGGGCGCGGGTGATGACGTCGCTCCAGCGCCGGATATCCGCCGCCAGATGCTCTGCCGCCTGGGCCGGTGTGCTGCCCTGGGGGTTGAGGTTGAGGTCTTGCAGGCGCCTTTTCACCTCTGGCTGCGCCAGGGCAGCATTCACCTCGCGCGAGAGGCGATCGACCACCGCCGTCGGTGTGCGGGCGGGCACGGCCAGGCCGTTCCAGGATGTGACGTTGAAGCCCGTGAACACCCCGCCGCTTTCGCGCACGGCGGGCACATCGGGCAGCTGGGGTGCGCGCTGCGCGCCCAGCACGGCCAGGGGACGCAATGCCTTGGAGCTGATCTGCGGCATGAGCCCGCCCAGGATGTCCACCATCGCATCCACCTCGCCGCCGCGCAGGGCCGTGATGACAGCCGGGGTGCCGTTGAAGGGCACGGTCTGCGCATCGAGCCCCGCCGTCACCTTGAACAGCTCTGCCGCCAGGTGCTGGGTTGTGCCCAGCTGGGGGGTGCCCAGGTTGAGCTTGCCGGGGTTGGCTTTGCCGTAGGCCAGCAGATCGGCCAGCGTCTTGAAGCGCCCGCCCTCGCGCACGACCAGCGCCAGGTCAAACGTGGCCAGCAGCGACACGGGGGTGAAGGCCTTGAGGGTGTCAAACGGCAGGGACTGGAACAGCGCGGCACTCACGGCGGTACCGCTGCTCACCAGCAGCAGGGTGTGGCCATCGGGCTCGGCGCGTGCCACCAGGTCGCCCGCCACCACGCCCCCTGCGCTGGGTTTGTTCTCGATGACGATGCTCTGGCCCAGCGGGCCCGCCATCTGCTGCGCCACCGTGCGGGCCGTGATGTCGGCCGCGCCGCCCGCTGCATTGGGCACCACGATGCGCAGGGGCCGGGCCGGAAACGCTGCCTGCGCCCATGCGGGCTGCCCGCTGGCCAGAGCCCCGGCAACGGCACCCGCCAACCCGCCCAGACAGGCGCGCCGGGAGATGGGGGAAAGCTGGATGCCGGAAATTGGGGCAACGGAAGCGGGCACGGATGGCCCGGAATAGCGTGTCTCCATGGTGTTTTTCGTTGGGCAATGAATAGTTGACAGTGTGGCCCGAGCTGCCCGGAGCCCACAAGCCGCCCCGCCCACTTTGAGTTATCGCCAAATGCAATATCCGACGAGGGTGGGCTGGGGGCGGGCTGGAGAAGTCAGCGCAAGCTCACGCCAGCCGCTCTCCAATTCACTCACATTTTGATAGCTGTCTGCGCTTATTGAGCGGGCGCTAGACCGCATTTCGTGTCATAAAACTGGAGCCGTGTAGCCTGAACGTGACCGCTGCGGCAGAAAGCCATGAAGGGGTAGCCGCACAAAAATCAGCGGCTTTTCAGCGCGCAGCACCCGTAGTCATTGCGCAGGCAGCTATTGATTCAATAGCAAATACCGCCTCAACTACCAGCGCTGACAACCCGCCCACGGATCAACCCCACGCCAGGCAGCCCTTCCAGCTGCGGGTTCTGCACGGCGGCCAGCAGGTTGCGGCGGGTGATGCGGGAGTGCTCGCGCATCAGCGCCTCGGCGCGCGCGCCTTCGCGGCGGGTGGTGGCGTCGATCACCTGGCGGTGCTGGTCTTGCGCCACCACCAGCATGTCGCGCGCCGCGCTGGAATGGGTCTGCACCACCACAAAGGCCGAGGGCGAGGCAAAGGGCAGGCTTTTGATGCGCTCCAGCTCACGCGCCATCAGGCCATCGCCCGCCATGCGCGCCAGCAGGTGGTGAAAGCGGGCATTCAGCTCCACGTAGCGGGCAAAGCCCTCGTCGTCCAGCGCGGGGGGCTGCAGCACCTGGTCAATGTCGTCCAGGCAGGCATGGGCCTGGTCCAGCAGGGCGGCATCCACCCCTCGCTCGGCGGCCAGCCGGGCGCACAGGCCCTCCATGGTGCCGCGCAGCTCAATGGCATCGGCCACATCAGCCTCTGAAAACGTGCGCACCGCGTAGCCGCCGCTGGGCAGGCAGGTCAACAGGCCTTCCTGCTCCAGCCGCAGCAGCGCTTCGCGTATGGGGGTGCGCGACACGCCCAGCAGGTCCACCAGCGCCAGCTCGGCAATGCGCGCGCCGCCGGGCAAATCACCCGCCAGGATCATTTCACGCAGGCGCAACTGCGCCCGCACCGCCTGCGAGGCACCGGGGTCTGCAGGGGAGGCCGAGGACGAAGGGGCGAGTTCTGGAACGGTCATACAAAAAAGAAGGCAACACGGAGGACGCTGCGCTGTATACAGCCTACCACCCGCCACTGTATACAGGATTCACCCCATCAGCCATCTATAGTTTGCAAACCATAATAAAAACAAGTAGTTATGTGCGATAACAAAACGAGATACCAGTCAGACAGCCGTTTTATGTATACAAACGCAGCCTGTATTTGCACAATGGCTCCACCGGCTCGCTGGGGCATTGCATCCCCAGAGACATCACAACAAACACCCACAAGGAGACAAACCCATGTTCCCCAAGAACGCCTGGTACGTGGCCTGCACGCCCGACGAGATTGCCGACAAGCCCCTGGGCCGCACCATCTGCGGCGAAAAAATCGTGTTCTACCGGCCCGCGCCCGGCCAGGTCGCGGCGCTGGATGACTTCTGCCCCCACCGGGGCGCACCGCTGTCGCTGGGCAAGGTGTGCGACGGGCACCTGCAATGCGGCTACCACGGCCTGCGGGTGGATTGCGAGGGCAAGTCGGTCTCCATGCCCGGCCAGCGGGTGCAGGCGTTTCCGCGTGCGCGCAGCTTTCCGGTGGTGGAGCGCTATGGCTTCATCTGGGTATGGACGGGTGATGCCGCACTGGCCGACCCCGCCCAAATCCACCACCTGGAATGGGCCGACAACCCCGAGTGGGCCTACGGCGGCGGGCTGTACCACATTGCCTGCGACTACCGCCTGATGATCGACAACCTGATGGACCTGACGCATGAGACTTATGTGCACTCCACCAGCATCGGCCAAAAGGAAATTGACGAGGTGCCCTGCAAGACCCGCGTGGAAGGCGACGAGGTCATCACCAGCCGCTTCATGGAAGGCATCGAGGCCCCACCCTTCTGGAAGATGGCCCTGCGCATGAACGGCCTGCCCGACGACCAGCCGGTGGACCGCTGGCAGATCTGCCACTTCACACCCCCCAGCCACGTGCTGATCGAGGTGGGCGTGGCCCTGGCAGGCAACGGCGGCTACAACGCCCCGCCGGACAAGAAGGCCTCCAGCATCGTGGTGGACTTCATCACACCCGAAACCGAAACATCCATCCACTACTTCTGGGGCATGGCGCGCAACTTCAAGCCGCAAGACCCTTCGCTCACCGCCCAGATCCGCGACGGCCAGGGCAAGATCTTTGCCGAAGACCAGGAGATGCTGGAGTTGCAGCAAGAAAACCTGCTGCGCTACCCCGACCGCAAACTGCTCATGCTCAACATCGACTCAGGCGGTGTACAGTCGCGCCGCATCATCGACCGGCTGCTGGCCGCTGAAAAAGCCCCCGCCCCTGCCCACAAGGAAGCTGCATGACCGCCCAGGAAACCCTGCAAGTGCGCGTGGTGCGCAAACAGACAGAAGCCGAAGGCATTGCCAGCTTTGAACTGGCGCGGCCCGAGGGCGAGCAGCTGCCGCCCTTCAGCGCAGGCTCGCACATCGACGTGCACCTGCCTGCCAGTGCGGGCGGCATGGTGCGGCAGTACTCGCTGTGCAACGCATCACACGAACAGCACCGCTACCGCATTGCCGTGCTGCGCGACGCCGCATCGCGCGGCGGATCGGTGGGCATGCACGATGCCGTGCACGAGGGCGACCTCATCACCATCAGCACACCGCGCAACCTGTTTGCCCTGCACCCCGCGCCACACACCCTGCTGGTGGCGGGTGGCATTGGCGTCACGCCCCTGATGTGCATGGCCGACCGGCTGCAACGCACCGGGGCCAGCTATGCACTGCACTACTGCACCCGCTCGCCCGAGCGCACGGCCTTTGCCAATGAGCTGGCCGCATCGCCCATGGCGGCGAATGTGCACTTCTACACCGACAGCGAAGGCCACAAGCTGGACGCCCTGGCCCTGCTGGCCGATGCGCCCGCAGGCACGCGCCTGTATGTGTGCGGCCCGGCGGGTTTCATTGAATACGTGGTCAACACCGCCAAAAACCTGGCTTGGCCTGAGGACCACATCCACCTGGAATACTTCGGTGCGCCCGCACAGGACACCTCGGGCGACCAGCCCTTTGAAGTGCGCCTGGCCAGCACGGGCAAGACCTACACCATTGCGGCAGACACCTCGGTGGTGCACGCCCTGCGCGAGCACGGCGTGGACATCATGACCGCCTGCGAGCAAGGCGTGTGCGGCACCTGCATCACCCGCGTGCTCGAAGGCGAGGTGGACCACCGCGACATGTACCTGACCGAAGAAGAACGCGCCTGCAACGAGCAGTTCCTGCCCTGCTGCTCGCGCGCGCGCAGCAAGGTGCTGGTGCTGGATTTGTGAGCCGGCCCGGGCCGCATCGGCAAGTGCGCCAAGAGGGAACGGCGGCGCCAGAGAGGCGGTGTAGGCCGCTTTAAAGCGGCTAACAAAACGCTTCAGGCGTCGTTGCTGCGTTTGGTCGTACGGCGCGTACTGCCTGCGACGCAGCGCCCAGCCATCACCGCTTCGTGTTCACGGGCAATAGCGTCCGAGGCACATGGCTCGGTGGTAGAAACACTCTGCAGCGGTTACCGTCATCCACGAATCTACGGCGAACGCGCACTATCGGTCAGGAGCAGTCTGTGGCAGCAGATTAAAGCGGACGCTCAACATTTGATATGAGAGTA
Organism: Acidovorax sp. DW039; assembly: GCF_037101375.1. Lineage (NCBI taxonomy): Bacteria > Pseudomonadati > Pseudomonadota > Betaproteobacteria > Burkholderiales > Comamonadaceae > Acidovorax > Acidovorax sp. DW039. The sequence continues at coordinate 4,553,535 of NZ_AP029019.1, forward strand.
TCGACCCGGCTTGCCGGGGCGAGTCCACTCGATGGAAGGGTTAGGCTGCTGGCGAATGACCCCTCTGTGTATTGAAGTCTGAAAGCAGCTTTTCGACATCGTATTGAAAGCCAAGGCGAATCGAGGCTTTTGTTCTCTCCAGATCTCCGATGAACTCAGAGAGGTAGACCCTTGTCTTTCCAAACGTGAAAGACGTTGATGCTGAGACATTTTCTCGTGCATTGACGGGACTTGCGATGACTGCGAGTAGTAGCGATCCAATTAAGGCGATTGGAAATTGCATTCGGCCGCCGAGCATCCCGATGTAAGGCTCAGAGACGAATTCGACCTTCTTCGGCATCTCGCCTTCATGCAGCAAGGCACACCGGATGATGCTGTAAACCAGATCTTCAAATTTCGTGCTTTGGTTGGGATGACTAGATCCGCTGAACTCGAATGTCAGATCCTTGCTTTGAGACGGTGTGCCATTGGTCAAAGACCAAAGGACAAATGGCAAGTTGTCCCTTAGAAAGCTTTTACATCGGTCTGTTGTTCTCTTGCTTGGGTACAGACGCTTCGCAGTGCCATCAATAGCAATCGCCAGCTGTATGAATGCGTTCTCGGCATCGCCGATTGAGAGCTTGTTCATGCACTCGTCGATCCTGGCTCCGATACTCATCTCAGCAGCCTAACGTGATGAATCCCGCAAAACCTGCAGGATAAACCGGACGGTGCGGGATCTTCTGGACACTGATTTCTCCTTGGGATTGCTTGCAGCATAGGTTTGCAAGGGACGACCTGATCAAACGTCCCCATATAAAAATTCTGTGAAACCCGGCACGCGTCAGCTCGGCAAACTATAGCTTGTCGTAGGCAGACATCGGGATTTCCAACAACAACGTGCAGCAAATCAAAGGCAGCTTCCGGGTGGCTCTTCTGAACGGCGGTTAAGGGTCCAAAGCGGAAGTAGGTATCTTTGAATATCGGGCGTTTACCTACAGCACCGCGGGCAAAAAAACCTATGGAAGTAGTCTTTGGCTAACCCGCCTGGGAGCGCTCCCGGTTATCCCAATGGCGTACTTGCGAGCCTTTGTCGGGGCATGCTTTTTCCCAGCTGGCGAGTTGCACTGGGGCTTTGTACCGAGCTTCCAGCTCTGTTTGGAACTGAATGATTTTGGCAGGCGGTGTATGGGTGCAGACCAAGATCAAAACCCGCGTCGGGCCTTGGCGCACGACCTCATCCACTGCAGGTGTCGCAAGCTTCCACTTGACGCCTCCGACTTCATAGCCATCAGGGGTGATGACTACGCCGACCATCTGAGCAACGCACGCAGAACTGGCGAGCGTAAACATCGCGAGCAACGTGAAACTGCGAAGAAATCTCATAGTAGTTTCCAGTTAACGATTGTCCCGTACTGCTTTGTACAAGGAGGCATTCTGAATGTGGGCTTCTAGCCGATAGTACCCATTCGCGAACGCGTTGCACATGAGCCTGAAGCGAACCTTCGCGCTGCCTCAGACTCTCTCAGCGACAGATCACCACCGCTCTAACTCACCCGCTTGGCTGTATCTGACTTTGTTGGCAAGGAACACTTCGCCGAGTGTTGTTCGCCGCTTCAGTGCGACGTCCCTTCGCTGCGCGAAATCTTGTTCCACACGTTGTACTTGCCCACGGGCTTGCTCATGGGCAGGCGCTTGACTTCCTTGAAGGTCTGCGCGTCGTACACCACCACGGCGCCGTCCATCTCCCACACGCTGGCCAGGGCGTAGCGGCCGTCCTTGGTGAACTCGATGTGCGCCAGCGTCTTGCCCGGCTCGCGCACCTGGGTCACCACCTCCAGCGTGCGCTTGTCGATGATGGTGAGCGTGTCCTTGGCGGCCGGGCTCATCATCGAGTCGGTCCAGGCGTAGGGTGTCTTTTCGTGGCTGCGCATGAAGAAGCCCGGCCCTGGCGTGGCAATGGTGCGCACCGGCTTCCAGGTCTTCATGTCCACCACGTCGATGGCGCCGCCTTGCAAGTTGGGGCTGGCCAGTACCGTGGTGCCGTTCCAGCCAAAGGTGATGCCCGAGCCCAGGTGCGGCATACCGGCAATGGGCAGGTCGGCCACCTTGCGACGGATGTCCAGGTTCACCACCTGGGCGGTGGCACCCGGGGCCACCGCAGCGGGTGCGGGGGCATCGGCTTTGCCGGATGCGACAGCGCCATCGGCCTGCCGTGGGCGCGTGGCACCCAGCACGTAGGTATAGGTCTGGTCAAAGAAGAAGTCGTCCAACGGCTCCTCCAGCGCAGTGCGCCGCACGCCCTGAAAGCCCGGCTTGGCAATGGATTCGCCCATGCGGTAGTCGTGCACATAGCCGTCGTGGATGGGGGCAGCGGCTGGGTCGTACGAAATCTCCCACAGCTCGGGCACGTCCTTGAGGGCCACCACAAAGCTGCGGCGCGGCGTGGCGTCATACACCGCCGACACGCGCGATGCCTGCTTGCCGTCGAGCGTGGTGGCGGGGTAGTTGCGCACCAGGTTCAGGTCGGCATCGAACAGCACCACGTTACGCGGCAGGTAGTTGGCGGCCATCACCCAGCGGCCGTCGCCGCTCACGGCCACGTTGCGCATATTCAAGCCCGCACGCACCTCGGCCACCACGCGCAGGCGCCACAGGTCGTACTTGGTGATCCAGCCATCGCGCGAGCCAAAGAACACATAGCGCCCATCGGGCGTGAACTTGGGGCCACCGTGCAGCGCGTAGCGGCTGGCAAAGCGGGTGATGACTTCCAGCTTGTCACCATCGAGCACCGACACATGGTGGTCGCCCCCTTCCACCACCACGAACAGGTTCATGGGGTCGGCAGACCACACCGGCTTGGCGGGCTCATCGGCAGGCACGGGAGTGACCACGCGGGATGTGCGGATGTCCTCATCGCCCCAGGTGGGCGCGACGGGCGCGGGGCTGCGCACCCACTGCGCCAGCGCCTGGATTTCCGCACTGCTCAGCGTGGCGGCAAACGCAGGCATCTGCGTAGCGGGGCGGCCCTGGCTGATGACGCGCAACACCTCCGCCGGGCGCACGCGTTCCAGGCTCTCTGGCAGCAGCGCCGGGCCCATGGCGCCCGTGCGCTGCGGTGCGTGGCACACGGCGCAGTGCTGCTGGTACAAGGCCGGGGCAGCGGGTACGGGTGCGAGTAAAGGCGCGGGTACAGGTGCGGGTACGGCGGCCGCTGCTGCCGTGGCAGGTGCAGAAGTCTCCGCAAGTGCTGCGCCCGAGGCAGCCAGCAGGCCTGCGGCGCACAAGGACAGCACAGCCAGCCCGTGCACGGTGAGGGTCAGGCCGTGATCACTGCGCATGGCTCACCTCCATGAAGTGCACTGGATGCTGGGTCACCGGTTCGGCCACGGCCAGATACTCGGTGCCTGTTTCCTCGTCCGTCAGGTAGCAGCCGGGGTCAGGCGCCCAGGCATTGCCCGTGAGCTGCTGCGCACGCACCCGCGTGTTGCCGCCGCACAGGCTGAAATACTGGCACGCAGCGCAGCGCCCTTGCACCGGCCGGGGCTGGGCCTTGAGGCCTGCCATCAGCGGGTCACTGGTGTCAGCCCAGATGGCAGAAAAAGGCCGCTCGCGCACGCTGCCCAGGTCGTGGTGCCACCACATGGTGTCGGGGTGTACATGGCCCAGGTTGTCGATGTTGGCCACATTCACACCGCTGGCGTTGCCGCCCCAGGCCTGCAGGCGCGCACGCAGATCGGCGTGCCAGCGCGGCATGCGCTGCTGCACCCACTGCAACAGGTAGGCACCATCGGCATCGTTGTTGCCGGTCACGTAGTCCTCACCTCGCTCGTCCCGCGCAGCCTGCCAGGCGCGCTCAAACAGCAAATCCAGCGCCTCGCGCGTGGCCGTGAAGTGCGCGTCCTTGCCCCGGTGGATGTTGCCCCGCCCGGCGTAGTTGAGGTGCGAGAAGTAGAACTTCTGCGCGCCCTCTTCGCGCATCAGGGCCAGCAAGGCGGGCAGGTCGTGCGCGTTCATCGAGGTCATCGTGAAGCGCAGGCCCACCTTCACGCCCCGCTCGCCCAGGTGGCGCACGGCGGCCAGGCTGCGGTCAAACGCACCGTCCAGACGGCGGAACTTGTCGTGCGTGGGCTTGAGGCCATCGAGGCTGATGCCCACGTAGTCAAAGCCTGCGGCGGCCACCCGGTCGGCCATGGGCTCGTCAATGAGCGTGCCGTTGGTCGACAGGCCCACATAAAAGCCCATGGCCCGCGCACGCGCCGCAATGTCGAACAGGTCCGGGCGCATCAGCGGCTCACCGCCCGAGAGGATCAGCACCGGCACGCCATAGCCGCGCAGGTCGTCCATCACCGTGAACACCTCGTGGGTGCTCAGTTCGCCCGCGTAGTCGTGGTCGGCCGACAAGGCATAGCAGTGTTTGCAGGTGAGGTTGCAGCGGCGAATCAGATTCCAGATGACTACGGGGCCCGCAGCCCTGCGCTCGCGCACGCTGGGGTACTGCCCTTCGGCCTCGGCGCGGGCCAGCTCGCGCATGTATTGGCTGATGCGAAACATGTTCAGTCGTCCTTCAGTCTTCCTTCAGGCGCAGGCCTGTCTTCTTGAGCACTGCGCTGGAATAGAGGATGTCGTGCTGACGGCAATGCGCCCCCAGCAATTGGGCAATGTGGGTGGCCTGCTCGCTCACCTCGTCGCGGCTGCGCCCATGCAGCATGGCAAACAGGTTGTAAGGCCACACAGGTAGGCTGCGCGGGCGCAGGTAGCAGTGGCTCACCCCCGGCAGCAGGGCCACCTGGCGTGCCAGGGCGTCCACCTCGGCATCCGCAACATCCCACACGCTCATGCCGTTGGCGGTAAAGCCCAGCTTGTAGTGGTGAGGCACCGCGCCCACGCGGCGGATCAGCCCCGTCTCCAGCATCTCGCCCAGGCGCTGGCGCACGCGCTCGCCGCTCACGCCCAGGGCTGCGCCCACTGCGTCGTACGGCCGGGCCACGAGGGGTAGGCCCGCCTGCGTGGCGGCGATCAGCGCCCGGTCAAACGCATCCAGCGCCATGGGGCACCTCCAGCGGCGGGGGCAGTGTCACGCCCGGTGGCAGCAGCGGCAGGCGCAGCTCCACGCGGTATTCGCGCTCCTTGGGAAAGGCGTGCACCTTCAGGCCCGTGGTGTCTTCAATGCGCTGCAGCACCTGGCGGGCCAGCGCGGGCGACTCGGCAGCCACCACAAACCACATGTTCAGCGCGTGCTCACGCCGGTAGTTGTGGGCCACCTCGGGCAGGGCGTTCACCTGCGCGGCCACGCCATCCCACTGCGCCTCGGGGGCGGACAGCGCCGCCAGCACAAACTGCCCGCCTGCGCGTTCGATCTGGAACAGCGGGCCAAAACGGGTGAGGTAGCCCTCATTCAGTAAGCGCTGCAGGCGCTGCAGCACGTCCTGCTCGGTCGTGCCCAGCGCCTGGGCTACTGCGGCATAGGGTTCATCCACCAGCGGAAAGCCGCCGTGCAGATAGGCCATGAGCCGCAGGTCTTCAACCGATGGCATCGGCCACCCCTTCGTCCTGGGCCTGTGGCGCAGCAGCCGCAAAGCGCCGCGCACCGGTCTGCTTGAAGCGGCGGCGCGAGAACAGCACCTCACGCGGCACGCCCGCCAGGCCGCTGTGCTCCAGCGCGCGTTGCAGCACCTGCAGCACGGCAGAGCGATGGGCACCGTGCACCATGCAGTACAGGTTGTAAGGCCAACCCGTGGCGCGAGCACGGCGATAGGCGAGCGTGACCCCGGGCTGCGCCGCCAGGGCGCGGCCTGCGGCGTCCACATCGGCATCCGGCACATCCAGCACCGTCATGGCATTGGCGGCAATGCCCAGCTCGTGGTGGCGCACCACCACGCCAAAGCGTTTGAGCACGCCTTGGTGCAGCCATTGCTCCAGGGTGGTCTGCACTTGCGCAGGGGTGCAGGCCAGCCGCCGCGCCCAGTGGGCATAGGGTTGCTTCACCAGGGGCAGGCCCTGCTCGGCCAGTGCGGCCAGCGGCCAGTCTTCCGCTGCCAGCATGGGCGTGGTACACACACTGGCAGAGGCCATGCCGTGGCGCATCTGCGGGGTAAGCCCCTGCGCCGGACCGGTGGCCCGGTCAAAGGCCAGATCGAATGCCAGATCAATGCGATAGGGCCGCAGCATGGGCAGGCGCAGCACGGGCAGGCCGGTGTCGGCCTCCAGCAAGGCAATCGACTGTTCCACCTGTACGGTGCTCGCTCCCGTCATCACAAACCAGAGGTTGCGGGCGTTCTCGCGCTCGTAGTTGTGGTTGACGCCCGGGTGGGCAGACACGATGGCGGCCACGGCCTCCAGCCGGTCGGTGGGCACAGCCATGGCAGCCAGGGTGGACGCACCGCCGCTGCCGGGCGCAAACACGGCCCCAATGCGGCTGAGCACGCCGTCACGGGCACATTGGCGGTAGGCCTGCAGCACCTGCAAGCCCGACAGGCCCAGGGTGGCACCCACGGCAGCAAACGGCTCATCGCACAGCGGAAACCCGCGTTGCCAGACGTTGAGCAGGGCCAGGCGCTGGGCCGCGCTCAGGCCTGCATCATCGCCATCGGCCGCCCTGCATTCACCCGCTGTGGCAGTGTGGGGGGCCATGGTCAGAACCCCATGCGCTGCGCCCGCGCCGTGAAGAAGATGCCGCTGGGCGCATCCACGGCCAGGGTTGCCAGCGTCTGGCGTGTGGCGGTGTCGATGATGCGCACAAGGTGGTCGTCACGGCAGCTGATCCACACCGCTTCGCCGCGTGGGGTGAACTCCATGTGCAGCACGGCCCTGCCGGGGCGCAGCGTGTCCACTACGCGCTGGCTGGGGGTGTCGATGACCTGCACCTGGTCATAGTCGGGCACGGCAAAGTTCACCCACACCTGACGGCCATCCGGCCGGGCCATCACAAACACGGGCTGGCCTGCCACCGGGATGCGGCCCACCTCCTGCCAGGTGGCGGTGTCTACCACCAGCACCTCGTGGCGGCCTATGGCGGGCAGGTAGGCATGCCGCCCTGCCACGGCCCAGCCGCGCAAGTGGGGCATCTTGTACACGGGCAGCGGTTGCTGCCCCCGGCCATAGCCCGCCAGAATGCGACGCGCCACGGGTTGGGGCTCCCACAGGTCCACCATGGCGAGCCCATCCTCGCCAAACAGGCCTGCAATGTAGTAGCGCCCGTCGGGGGTGACCAGCGCGTCGTAGGGCTGGCGGCCTATGCCTTCCAGCGTGTGCACGCGGGGGTTTGCCGGGTCGGCACAGTCGGCAATGCAGATGGCCCCGGCGTCAAACAGGCTGTAGGCAAAGCGGCGCTGGGGCAGGTCTACCAGGCCCACCACCCGCGAGCGCCGCCCGTTTCCGTAGGTGGCGGGCAGGTCGGCCAGCAGGTCCAGCGTTTTGGCATCAAACACCTTCACCCCGCCGGGCACGTAGTTTTGCGCGGCCACCATGGTGCCATCGGCACTGATGGCACCCCCGATGGAATTGCCCGCCTGCATCACCCGCCGCACGATGCGCTCGCGCAGCAAGTCCACCTGCGTCAAACCGCCGTCACGCCCGAACACATAGGCATCGCGTCCATCCCGCGAGAACACCACCGAGGCATGCGACAAATCCCCCAGCCCCGCCACTTCGCCCAGCAGGGCGCGGTGGCTGGTGTTGACGACGGTGATGGCTCCCCGCGCCCGCTGAATCACCACGCCCAGATCGCCCGTGCCCCGCATGTCGCCGGCGGCTCCGCCATGGGTGTCGGCCTGCTGCGCCACTGCAGCGCAGCCGCTGGCCCACAGCGGAGATGCGGCCATCAACGCCAGCCAGCCGCGTCGGGTGCCAGTCAAGTCTGGATGAGCAGTAGCAGCGGAAGCAGCCGAACGGCTGGAGCGATCGAACAGGGGATTAAACAGGGACTTCATGGGGCAGTTCTTGCAGGTTCTTCAGGAAAGCCCGTGGCCAGCTGCCGGGCTACCCAGTGCGCCTCATCCAACGTGAGCATGGCGCTCCAGCCCGGCATGGGCGTGCCCGGGCGGCCACCGTAAATGGTGGACGCCATGGACAGCAGCGGCTTGCCCTCCAGCGCCTGCGGCGTAAGCGCGGGCCCCAGCCCGCCCGTCAGCCGCATGCCGTGGCACGAGCCACAGTCCTGCCGCACCATGCGCACCAGCGCGCTCTGGCGTTGCAGAGACGGAACGGTAAAAGGTGCGCTCGCGCCTTGCGCTGCAGCGGCACATGCCACGGCAGCCAGCGCGATGGCGCACACCGCCCGCACGGCCGAAGCGGCACCCGTGCCCACGGAGCGCACAGCCTCATCCACCTGCGGCTGAAAGCCGGATCGGACAGGGGAAAGCCAGCGCAACACAGGGAACAGCACAGGAGGCATGGGTGCATCGTGTCGCGGGTTGGAAGCGCCGTCCTTGCACTAAGTCAAGGTCGGGCCGGGCATTGCGTTTAAACATGTGGCCTGTTCCCATCCCACAACGAGAACCACGATGAGCCCGATGAACGATGCGACCGGCACCGCCGCCCCTGCGGCCTGCACGGCACCCCGCCCCAGCCTGCCACCGGGCCATGTCACGCTGGTGGGCGCAGGCCCGGGCGATCCGGACCTGCTCACCCGCAAGGCGCACCGCATGCTGCAAAACGCCAGTCTGGTGCTGTACGACCACCTGGTTGGCCCGGCGGTGCTGGACTGCATTGCCCCCAGCGCCGAGCGCATTTACGTGGGCAAGGAATCGTCCCGCCACACGCTGCCGCAGGAGGAAATCATTGCGCTGATGGTGCGGCTGGCCCGCAGTGGCCGCAGCCTGGTGCGGCTCAAGGGGGGCGACGGCTACATCTTTGGGCGCGGCGGCGAAGAGGTGCAGGCCCTGGCCCAGGCCGGGATTCCGTTTGACGTGGTGCCCGGCATCACTGCGGCGCAGGGCGCCGGGGCCTCGATGGGCATACCGCTGACGCACCGCGACCACGCCTGCACCCTGGTGTTTGCCACCGGCCATCTGCGCGAAGACCGCACCGTGGGCCTGGACTGGGAACTGCTGGCCCGCCCGCGCCAGACGGTGGTGATTTACATGGGCGTAGGCGCCCTGCCCGCCATCTGCAGCCAGCTCATCGCCCACGGGCTGCCTGCCGATACACCTGCCGCCGTGGTGGAAAACGCCACCCTGCCCCACGAACGCTGCCTGGCCGCCACCCTGGCCACGCTACCCGCCCTGGCCGTGGCTGAGAAGGTCCAACCCCCTGCCCTCATCATGGTGGGGCAGGTGGTGCAACTGCATGGCGTGCTCTGCGCACAGACACCTGTGGCGCGCGCGGCTGCGGCGCCGGAAGCGCAACCTGCATCGGCACCACAACCGGCATCAGCACTGCGGCCCGAGATGACCACCGCCTGAGAAATGCTCTGCTTTTGATAGCTTGCTGCGCTTTATGGATGAGCTCTGCAGGCACTTTTGCCTGACATCACTAAGAGCGGCTCACAAAACTCAGCGTAGCGGTTCTGGCTAGGCGCTGCGTCGCAGGCAGTACGCGTAGTACGACAAGACGCGGCAACGACGCCAGAAGAGTTTTGTGAGCCGCTCTCAGCCACAGTGCGCAGAAGCCCCGCACTGCAGATACTCTCCTACAGACAGCCGGGCAGCGCAGTGCTACAAAAAGCACTGGCCTGTGCGCACCCACCGCCAGCGCACCCCCTCGCTGCCCATGCCCGACTCTCCCCGCCTCAAGATCGGCCTGTCCGCCTGCTTTCAACACGCTGACCCGACCCGCCCCCTCTTCACCAACAAGACGCTGCAGTACGTAGAGCAATCCATCGCGCACTGGATCATGTCGTCCGGCGCCATCGTGGTGATGGTGCCCTGCCCCACCGGCGAGACGGCGCGTGGCGACGTGACGCTGCAGCACTACGCCGAGTGGCTGGATGCCGTGGTGATGCACGGCGGCGCAGATGTATGGCCCGGCAACTATGGCGAAGAGCCCCTGCGCGAGGAATGGATTGGCGACCGCGTGCGCGACATCTACGACCTGGCGCTGGTCAAGGCCTTTGCCGAAGTGGGCAAGCCCATCTTTGGCGTATGCCGGGGTCTGCAGCTCATCAACGTGGCCTTTGGCGGCGCGCTGTACCAGGACATTGAAACCCAGCACCCCGGCGCATTGCAGCACCGCAACGCCACCACCTACGACCAGCACTTTCACGACATCCAGATCGTGCCGGGTTCGCGCCTTTCCCAGCTCTACCCCGACCTGCCGCGTGCACGGGTCAACAGCATCCACCACCAGGGCATCAAACGCGTGGCACCGGAGTTTGAGGTGGAAGCCCTGAGCGAACCCGACGGCGTGCCCGAGGCCATCCGCCTCAAGCCCGCACCGGGGCGCGGCTACATCGCGGCCACCCAGTGGCACCCGGAGTTCCACAAAAAGGGCTCGGACACGCTGGACGACACGGCGATCCTGAATGATTTTCTGGCAGCGTGCGTGGAGGCACGAAAGAACCCGGTGCGGCCGGGCAAGCCTGTGGGGCTGAGGGACCGGGCGACGCGGTTGTTGAAGGGGGCGCTGCGCAGGGACAGGGCTCGATCCGGATAGACACGGGCGCCCTGTCCGGCAGCACGTAGGTGCAGTCCTGCGGCGCGTATCGGTTCAGTCTGCAAACAGTCAGCTAGCGCGGGTTTTAACGTGCAACGACTATCTACCCGGAGAATCCTGATGCAAGAAAACTCAACCGATGCACACCCACTGAGCAACCTGGCTTACGACTGGGTCACGCTGGTACAGAACAAGGCACAGGCTTTGATGGCCTACGACCAGTACATCAAAGACGCGGAAGCAGCGGGATCGGCCGATTGCGCCGCGTTCTTCCGCAACGTGCATGACGCCGACAAGGCCCAGCTAGAAGAAGCCAAGCAACATCTTGCCGCCGTGCTGGCCGACAAGATGGGCGCCGCATAGTCGGCTACGGCCCCCTTGCGGTATCCCTTGAAAGCACGGGGCTGACCACACCTTCCACCTCCGCCCTCAGCCACCGATGCGCCGCATCCTGCTGGTAGCGCGCATGCCAGATCAGGTACATCGGCATGGCCGGGCACACCACCGGTACAGGCGCACTGGCCAAGCCTGCCAGCGCCGTGCGGGCCAGCAAAGAAGGCGCGGTGGTGAGCAGCGCCGTGCCGCGCACAAACGCCGGTAGCGCCGCAAAGCCCGGCACGCGCACGGCAAAACGGCGGCGCACGCCACGGGCCAGCAGCTGGCGGTCCAGGTCTAGCCCCCGGTGCGCTTCGTAGGCCACGGTGGCGTGGTCCGCGGCCAGGTAGTCAGCCTCGGTAACCGGAGCACTGCGCACGCTGGCGTCGTAGAAGACGCGGTACTGGTCTTCAAACAAACGCTTTTGCACGATGTCGGTACCGTCCGGCGGGCGGGGGCTGATGACGAGCTGGCATGCATCGGACCGCAGCAATTCAGCGCTGGGCGCCCCGCTGGGCACGATGCGCAGCGTGACGCCTGGCGCCGCGTCGCGCAGGCGGGCTGCCAGCGCGGGCAGCAGCAAGTCACGCTGGAAGTCGTTGGCTGCAATCGTCAGCTCGGTCTGCCAGGCGGCTGGGTCAAACGCGGCCCCTTGGGCAAACAGCTGCATCTGGTGCAGCATGTCGCGCGCGGGCTGGGCCAGCGCCTCGGCCCGTGCGGTGGGCACGATGCCGCGCCCGCGCTTCACAAACAGCGGGTCGCCGGTGATGGCGCGCAGTTTGTCGAGCAAGTGGCTCACGGCCGATTGGGTGACGCCCAGGCGGTCGGCAGCCGCCGTGATGCTGCCTGTTTCCAGCACCGCCAGCAGCAGCTTGAGCAGGTGTCCGTCCAGGCCTGATCCATCGAATTTGCTCATGCATTCGATGATCTTTACCCCCTTCATCTTTGGCAATGGCGTCACGACACTCGGGGCTGACTTACATCAAGACCCGGAGACTTTCATGCCTTCCAAGCTGCCCCCGATCCCCGGCACCACGCCGTTCGATGGCGACCAGGCCCGCAAGGGCTATGCGCTGAACAAGATGTGCTTCTCGTTCAACGACGAGGCCAACCGCAAGGCCTTTGTGGCCGACGAAGAGGCGTACATGCGCAAGTACGGCCTGAACGAACAGCAGGCCGCCGCCATCCGTGCCAAGAACGTGCTGCAGCTGATTGCTGCGGGCGGCAACGCCTATTACCTGGCCAAGTTTGCGGGCATCTTCAAGCTGGACATGCAGGACATCGGCGCGCAGCAGACGGGCATGACCAAGGACGAATTCAAGGCGATGCTGGTCGCAGCAGGAAAAGACTAAGCCCCCACGCTCCCCACTGCGTGTGGTTCGCTGCCCCCCCAGGGGGGCCTCAGGCGGCTTGGGGCGGCCCGGCGCCGCCTGAACAACGCACGCCAAAACAACCTTCATCAGGAAAATGACATGGCACAACTCATCGGCGGCCTCGGCACCTCGCACATCCCAGCCATCGGCAACGCCATCCACAAGGGCCTGCAGAACGAGCCTTACTGGAAGCCCTTCTTTGACGGCTTTCCGCCCATCCGCCAGTGGCTGGGCGAGAAGAAGCCAGACGTGGTGGTGATGTTCTACAACGACCACGGCCTGAACTTCTTCCTCGACAAGATGCCCACCTTTGCCGTGGGCGCGGCGGCCGAATACAACAACGCCGATGAAGGGTGGGGCATCCCCACGCTGCCGCCCTTCCCGGGCGAGGTGGACTTGTCCTGGCACCTCATCAACACGTTGATCGACCAGGAGTTTGACGTGACCACCTGCCAGGAGATGCTGGTGGACCACGCCTGCACGCTGCCGCTCAAGCTCTTCTGGCCCGAGGGCGATTGCCCCGTGACGGTGGTGCCGGTGTGCATCAACACCGTGCAGTTCCCGTTGCCGTCGGCCAAGCGTTGCTACGCGCTGGGCAAGGCCGTGGGCCAGGCGATCCAGAGCTGGGACAGCAACAAGAAGGTGGCGGTGATTGCCTCGGGCGGCCTCAGCCACCAGCTCGACGGCGAGCGCGCGGGCTTTATCAACAAGGCGTTTGACCTGCAGTTCATCGAAAGCCTGACCACCAACCCCGAATGGGCCACGCAGTTCAGCGTGCACGAGCTGGTGGAAAAGACCGGTACGCAGGGCGTGGAGCTGCTGATGTGGCTGGCGATGCGCGGTACCCTCGCCACCGCCAGCGCGGGCGTGCGGCGGGTGCACAGCAACTACCACATCCCGATTTCGAACACGGCTACGGCGGTGATGGCATTGGAAGCGGTCTGACCTCGGCGATTTCAAGCATTTTTAGTTTCTAGCACTTATCCAATAAGCGCAAGCAGCTATCAATTCAGGAGCAGTTAGTGCTCCTGAATTTTCCCCAAGCTGGCGTCAGGCATTCAAATTACTGTAAATTCATACAGTGAATTTACAGTCCAAACTCGCCATCCTGGCCGACGCCGCCAAGTACGACGCATCGTGTGCGTCGAGCGGCGCTGCGCCACGCAACTCGGTGGGCGGGCGCGGCATGGGCTCGACCGAGGGCATGGGCATCTGCCACAGCTACGCGCCAGACGGGCGCTGCATCTCGCTACTCAAGATTCTGCTCACCAACTTCTGCCAGTACGACTGCCTGTACTGCGTGAACCGCGTGACCAGCAACGTGCCCCGGGCGCGCTTCACGGTCGATGAGGTGGTGCAGCTCACGCTGGACTTTTACCGCCGCAATTGCATTGAGGGGCTGTTCCTCTCCAGCGGCATCATCCAGAGCCCCGACTACACCATGGAGCAGGTGGTGGAGGTGGCCCGCGTACTGCGCGAGGAGCACGACTTTCGCGGCTACATTCACCTCAAGACCATTCCCGACGCATCGCCCGAGCTGATGCAGCGCGCAGGCCGCTATGCCGATCGCCTGTCCATCAACATCGAGTTGCCCACGGCCGAGAGCCTGACGGCCCTGGCGCCTGAGAAAAACAGCGCGGCCATCGACCGGTCCATGGCCCGCATGGCTGTGCACATTGGCGAATCGCGCGCGGCCCGCAAGGAGCAAGCCGCACAGACCATCGTGTCGATGCCGCAGTCGCGCACCACGCGCCGGGCCAGCGCACCGCTGTTTGCGCCCGGCGGGCAAAGCACGCAGATGATCGTGGGGGCCGATGCGACGGACGACCGCACCATCCTCGCCACCAGCGCGCGGCTGTACGGCGTGCACCGGCTGCGGCGCGTGTACTACTCTGCCTTCAGCCCCATTCCAGACGCCGCCCGCGCCCTGCCGCTGGCCGCGCCGCCCACGGTGCGTGAGCACCGGCTGTACCAAGCCGACTGGCTGATGCGCTTTTATGGCTTCACCCACGACGAGATCGTGCCGCCCAACCAAGGCGCACAGGGAAGTCAGGTGGGCATGCTGGCGCTGGACATGGACCCCAAGCTGGCCTGGGCGCTGGCGCACCGCGAGCGCTTTCCGGTCAATCTCAACACCGCCCCGCGCGAACTGCTGCTGCGCGTACCCGGCTTTGGCGTGCAGACGGTAGACCGCCTGCTGGCCGCCCGCCGCGTGCGCCGCCTGCGGCATGCGGACCTGGCGCGGCTGCATGTGCCACTCAAGAAAGTGCTGCCATTTGTGGAGGCGGCCGACTACCGGCCCGGGCGTGCTTTGGAGGCTGCTGACCTGGCTGCGCAACTGGCGCCCCCGCCCGTGCAACGCAGCCTGTTTTGAGCCGGAGCGGAACACATGCAGCGCCACACCATCACGCTGGAGCACCCCACCGACTGGCAAGGCTTTCGCACCGCCGCACGCGCCCTGGTGCAAGCCAATGTGCTACCGCAAGCCGTGGACTGGCGCTGCCAGGCCGATGCGGCTGAAGACCTGTTTGCGCCAGAGCCCCACAGCCACAACGCCCTGCCACCGCCAGCCCCCGATGCGCCCACGCTGCGCGTGCCACCCGACTTTGTGCACCTGTGCGAGCAGCTCATCCTGCACCGCGACCCGGCCCGCTTTGCACTGATGTACCGCCTGCTGTGGCGCATGGCGCAAGGCGGCACGGAGGCCGAAGCCGCGCGGCACGACCCGCTGGACGCCGACCGCATGTTGGCCCACCACATGGTCCGCGCCGTGCGGCGCGACATGCACAAGATGCACGCCTTTGTGCGCTTTCGGCCCGTGGTGGAGCCCGATGGCGAGACCCTGCACATGGCCTGGTTCGAGCCCGACCACTACATCACCGAGGCCAATGCGGGCTTCTTCATCCGCCGCTTCACGCAGATGCGCTGGGCCATCCTCACGCCCGACGCCAGCGTGCGCTGGGATGGGCGGCAGCTGCACACCGGCCCCGGCGCGCAGCGCAGCGACGCGCCGGGGCCTGATGCGGGCGAGGCCCTGTGGCTCACCTACTACCGCCACATCTTCAACCCCGCGCGGCTCAAGCTGGCCATGATGAAAAAGGAGATGCCCACGCGCTACTGGCACAACCTGCCCGAGGCCGCGCTCATTACCGAACTGGCGCAGACAGCGCACGAGCGCAGCGCGCAGATGGTGGCGGCCGAGCCCACCGTGCCGCGCAGGCGCATTGCAGGCAAGCCAGCGCAGGCGTAAAAAAAGCCACCCGGCGGGTGGCTGTGGGCGGAAGATAACTCAGCGAGTCTGCAATTCAGCAGTTCAGCCGATAACCCTCTGCATCAATGCTGGTGGCCGTGCGCGCCATGCACATGGCGGTGGGCAATTTCTTCTGCCGTGGCGGCACGCACTGCCGTGACCTTGCAGCTGAACTTCAGCGCCTGGCCCGCCAGGGGGTGGTTGCCGTCCAGATGCACTTCAGGGCCCTTGATCTTGACGACGTTGAAGATGGCGGGCTGTCCGTCATTGCCCACGCCTTGCAGCTGGCCGCCCACCTTTACGCCGGGCGGGAACTCGCTCTTGGGGATGGTGCGCACCAGGCTTTCGTCGCGCGCGCCAAAGGCGTCTTCCACCGCCAAATCGAGGTTGGCGGTGAAGCCCACGGTCTGGCCTTCCAGCGCGGCTTCAACCTTGGGGAAGATGTTTTCATAGCCACCGTGCAGGTAGGCCAGGCTGCCGGAATCAAGCGGCTTGCCCTGGGGCGTGGTCACCTTGTAGGTGATGGTGACTGCAGAGTCTTTGGTGATGGTTGTCATGCGGTATGTGCCTTGGAACCGGTTGCGGGGGCGTGCAGACGGGGCTGCACACCAGCGAAATCGAAGCGCGCATTGTCCACGACGCAGCGATGCCCCCAACGCCATTGCGGTGGAGGCGTCGCTGCGGCGACCGGTGCCATCAGGGCATTCAACGCCCCGATGCCTCTGGCACTTCGTCTTGCGTCTGCCCCGGGTAACGCGCAAAGCGCCGCGCCTCAGGCCCGTGCACCGGGTCGCTCTCGGCCCAGGGCCAGCCGCCGAACTGGGTGCGACGGTAGTCCTGCATGGCCTGCATGATTTCCTGCTGCGTGTTCATCACGAACGGACCGTACTGCGCCACAGGCTCGCCAATGGGTCGGCCCTGCAGCAGCAGGCATTCCACTTCGCTGGTGCCGGTGTTGACCAGCTCCCAGCTCTGCCCGGCCACGATCTCCAGCGCCGCATGGCCGGGGATGGCCTGCGGCCCCACGGTGAAACCGTTGCCCACAAAGTAGTACAGCATGCGGCGCGTGCCCTGGCCTGCGGCGGCAGGCAGCGTCCAGCGCGCACCGGGAGCCATGCGCAGCGTCCAGATGGCGACATCGCCCTCAGGCTGAGACGCCCAGGATTCGGGCGGTGGGCTCAGCGGCGCAGCAGCGCCGGGCAATGCCCCGGCCACCACGGTCACGGTGGTCAGGTGGCCGTTGGCATCGCGGTGCTCCAGGCGCGGGATGCGCTCGTTCCACAGCATGGTGAAGTGCGGCTCCACCATCTTGTTCCGGGCGGGCAGGTTCAGCCAGATCTGAAAGAGTTCGAGCGGGTTGGGCTCGGTGGCGTTGAGCAGCGGGAACATCTCCGAGTGCTGAATGCCCTTGCCCGCGGTGACCCACTGCACGTCGCCGCCGCCAAAGCGGGCGGCAGCGCCTAGCGAGTCCGCGTGGTCGATGAGTCCCTTGCGCACCAGCGTCACCGTCTCAAAGCCCCGGTGCGGGTGGCCCGGAAAACCAGGCACGGTGTCGCCGTGGTACATGCTCCAGCCGTCCTTGCGGCTGAAGTCGCTGCCGATCTGGCGGCCTTCGAGCGACACGGCGGGTGCAAAGGCGCCGTCACCTGCCGGGTAGGCATCGTCATGGTGGGCGCAGAAAAGAAAGGGATCCATCGTGGGCCACAGCGGACCCAGGGGCTGGGCCTGCAGCACTGGGTGGGTGGCGGATGCTGGGACAGCAGATGACATTCGGGCTCCTGGTTGGGCGCTGCAACCCGTCGGGCAGCGGCCTAACAAATGTAGGGGCCACGCGCCAAGACAAAAGGCTGATGGATGCAACAGTGATTTTGAATGGTAGGACAGTGAAACTACGGACAGGCGTTACAACAGAACTGCCCCTTTGGAAACGGCTGTAGCGCTTATGCAGATTGCGCAGAACACTATTAAAAACGTAGCAACCATCGTTCACGCCTGGTTGTAATTCCGGTGTAGGCCGTGTTTGTCAGCATCTGCCGCGCTGTGCCATAAAAACCCTCACGGGGCCGCCCCAGCAGAAATGGCCCGGGAGTTTGCTGGGACACAATTGAACAAAATACTAAAAATGATTGGCCGCTGCACAATGCGCGACGTTGCCAACCCGGAGTTCACACTTCCGCCCCTCGCATCTTCTGAACCCCATGGACTTTCACAATCAAACCGTTACCCGCAAGCTGTTTCTGGCCTTCTCCGTACTCGTTGCCATTCTCATCGGGGTGTCAACGCTCTCCGTTGCCAGCCTCAGTGAGTCACAGCAGGATTTCGACGGATTTGTGAGCGACGAATTCAGCCGGGGAAGCCTGGCGCGGGACATTCGTGCCGCAGCGAGTTCCCGCGCCATCTCGGCACGCAATCTGATTTTGCTCAGTGGAGCGGAGGATGTCCGCTCGGAAACCGAGGCCGTCAAGGCCGCGCACGAGCGTGTACAGGAGCGCATTGCCACGCTGAAGAAGACGCTGTCAGAGGCCAAAGATGCCTCCAGTGAAGAGCGGGCACTTTTCAGCAAGCTGGAACAGCTGGAGTCGCGCTATGGCCCGGTGGCGCTGGACATTGTGGCCAAGGCCCTTGCCGGGCAGAAGGAAGAGGCCACCGCCAAGATGAATGCGGAGTGCCAGCCTTTGCTCAAGCAACTGATTGGAACCACCTCTGAATACACCAGGCTCATCGCCGCATCGGGGGCCCAGGAAATCAAGAAGTCTGCAGAGAAGTTCCGCACCAAGCGCCTTGAATTGATCATTGCATCGCTGCTGGCCATTGGCGCTGCCGTGCTGCTGGCAGCGCTCATCAATCGCAGCCTCATGCGCTCACTGGGGGCAGACCCGGCACAACTGCGCGCTGCCGCAGGCAGGGTGGCGTCGGGTGACCTGAGCCCGGTGGAAGGGGCGGCAGCGGCCCCTGCCAACAGTGTGCTGGCCTCCTTGGGCGACATGCAGATGGCCCTGGCAAGCATCGTCAGCCAGGTCCGTACCACCTCCACGGCGCTGGAGGCAGGCTCGCGCGAAATCGCTGCAGGCAACGTTGATCTCTCCCATCGCACGGAACAACAGGCGACCAACCTGCAGCAAAGCGCCTCTTCCATGGAAGAGATGACGGCTACCGTAAAGCACAACGCAGACACTGCCCTGCAAGCCAGCGAACTGGCGGCATCAGCCCGCTCAGCCGCTACCAACGGCGGCGCAGTGGTGGAGCAAGTGGTGGTCACCATGACGGACATAACCGCCAGCTCTCGCAAGATCGCTGACATCATCAGCGTCATTGATGGCATCGCGTTCCAGACCAATATCCTGGCGCTGAACGCCGCCGTGGAGGCCGCCCGAGCAGGTGAGCAAGGCCGCGGCTTTGCCGTGGTGGCCGGGGAAGTGCGCACACTGGCCCAGCGCAGTGCAGAAGCCGCGAAGGAAATCAAGGCGCTCATTGAAGCCAGCGTCTCCAAGGTCGAGGCCGGATCCGCCCTGGTCAACTCCGCAGGCAGTGCAATGACCGAAATCGTCGACGAGGTGAGACGTGTGGCGGACCTGATCGGTGAGATCAGTGCAGCAACCCGAGAGCAATCCACCACCATCGGGCACATTGGCTCATCCGTGGCAGAACTGGACCAGAGCACGCAGCAGAACGCAGCGCTGGTAGAGCAAATGGCATCGGCTGCACAGAACCTCAACCATCAGGCGCAAGGGCTGGTGGACTCGGTCGCACTGTTCCGGCTCGCCCCTGACGCAACAAGACCTTCTGTGCCACGCCTTGCATCGGCACGCTGAACTGGGCACTCTCCCTGAGCGGGGGCGCCAAGCTCCTGAAAGTGTGGCTAAAGAGATCTTTGAGGCGCGCTACACCGGCGGCTCCAGCATCACCTCCAGTTGCGGGGCATCCACCAGATCGGGGCGGTCGGCACCGCCCAGGTCTTCCAGCGCGGTGAACTGCCCATCCAGAAACAGAAAACTCACCATGGCTGCCACATGGGCCAGTGCGGCCTCGGGGGTGGCAAAGTCGCTGCCGGTGGTTTTGTCGCCATCCAGCAGGTAGGAATACTGCCCGTCTGCACCGCGTGTGATCTCACCCAGGTCGATGAGCTTTTGCTTCACGTTGGTGGCGTACACGCGCCCTCGCAGGGCGTACAGGACAAAGGGCACACCATGGGCTGAAGCTGGCGCAGGGTTGGGCGCGGGAGAGGTGGGGGCAGTGGAGGAAGCACTCACGGATGAACTCCTGGCGGTAGTTGCAGAACCTGCAAGGGGAGCAGAGAGGGGCAGTGGCCTCAGTTCGTCAACGCGAGGTACGGCCGGGTTCGGGCTGGCGGGCGGCCCAGATGCCTAGCGCCAAACCCACCACGCCAAACACGGCCACCCGGGCTGCTGCGCTGCGATGGGCCTTGCGCTGACCGCCATCCATGCCTGTGCCCCGCGACGGGGCAAACAGGTTGCCCTGCGATGGCGCTACGGGCCGCGCGCTGTGCAATGCGCGCTCCGTTACCCAACGCATGACGCCACCGAGCCAATGCGGTGCCAGCGCATGCATCAGGCGGCCCGGGCGTGCACCCAGGCCCATCCAGGTGATGGGGCGCGGCTTCTCGGCCACAGAGACGATGGAGGCTGCCACCGCTTGCGGGTCAAGCAAAGGAATGCGCGGCTGCAGATTGCGGCCGGTGTAGTTGGCACCGTGCGAGAGGCCGGGCGAATCGACAAACGTGGGAGCGATGTCGCAGACATGCACCTCGGGCAGGTCGGAGACCTCGGCGCGCAGCGCTGCCGACAGGCCGCGCAGACCGAATTTGCTGGCGGTGTAGGCCGCAGCGTACGGTGAGGGGACCCAGCCCCCCATCGAGATCATGTTGATGAG
Organism: Acidovorax sp. DW039; assembly: GCF_037101375.1. Lineage (NCBI taxonomy): Bacteria > Pseudomonadati > Pseudomonadota > Betaproteobacteria > Burkholderiales > Comamonadaceae > Acidovorax > Acidovorax sp. DW039. The sequence goes on from NZ_AP029019.1 coordinate 4,573,995, forward strand.
CACACCCCGCCCACGTTGGCGAAAGTGGCGCAGGGCCGCGTGGGCACCGTACAGGTGACCGAGCAGGTTGGCCTCTACCACCCGCCGGTGCGCGGGCAGGGGCGTCTTGTCGAACCGCCCCACGGCCCCCACGCCCACACCGTTGACCCACACATCAATGCGCCCGAAGTGGCTCAGCGCGGTGTCGGCCAGACGCTGCACTGCATCTGCATCAGTGACGTCGGTAGGCACCCCCAGCGCTGCGCTGGCCCCTGCCTTGCGGCAGGCCAAAGCCACGGGTGCGAGAGTGTCGGGGTTGCGGGCGGCAAGCACCACGCTGGCACCTTTGCGGGCAAAGGCCAGTGCGGTGGCCTGCCCGATGCCGCTGGAGGCGCCAGTGACCACCACAACTTGCACGCCCGCAGGGGCCATGCCGGGGGGGGTGGTGGTGCTGGTGAGAGGGGGATGAGAAGAAGTCAGAGCCATGGGTGCAAACACAAAGTCAGGCAAAACCGGCTGCGGCACTGAGGTGACTTTGGGTAGTCACCCCGCAGCAGCCCATGGCTGTTTGTAAGGCGCAGTGCACTGCGCAGGTGTAGGACGGAGCCCGCAATGCGCGCCGCCCCGTGTCCTGCACGGTGCAGTGGGCTCACGCGCCCCGCGTGCGCGATCAGCCGGGTTTGCGCACAAAGGCGACCTGCAGGCCTTTGTCCGTCACGGTGATGGGGCCGGGCTCCAGGCCCAGGCCGTCAAACACGGCGGTGTCTTGCGGGCGCAGCTGGTGCAGCACCACCTCGCGCAGGGATTGTTCGGCCAGGGCCGGAGCGTAGGCGTTGAGCAGTTCGTTGGCGGCGGGCTTGAGCCCTGCCAGTTCCAGCCGCCCCAGCCGTATCTGGTGGGCGCGCAGCGTGCGGTCGCTGGCTTCGTAGCGCAGCGCAAACTCCACATCAAACGAACCCGGGTGGCTGCGCCGCAGGGCGGGGCCTGCGGCCTCAACCTCCATGGTGGCGCCCAGCCGGTTCACTGAAGGCAGCATGCGCAGGCGGGGGGCCTGCAGGGTCAGGTCTACCATGCCAGCCAGGGGCACGCTGCGGGGAAACTTGTGTGCCACCATGTCCTGCAGCTGCTCGGCAGACACGGTGTAGCTGGGCTGCGCATGGGCCGTGCCCGCCATCAACGCCAAGGCCCCTGACGCGATGAGGCCATAACCCAGCGTGCGTTGAATCCAGTCGCGGCGGCGAAAACGGTGTGCGTGCATCAGAGGCTCCTGGTCAGCTCAAAACAGGTGATGTCAGATGCACCCCGCGCCAAAAGGTGCCCGAGACAGGGGCAGTTGGCCCCAAAGAAACCATGCTCTCGCCTCAACGCCCCACCACAGACCAGCCCGCGTGCTGGTTGTTCTTGTCGTTCTCGTATTCCCAGGCGGTGCCGCAGCGGTCACACACATAGCGTGTGAAGGTGACGGTGCCCTGAGGCCGGTCTTCCTTGCGGTTGCCGCGCTGCACCAGTTCGGCGTGGCCAGGGGCCTTGCGCCAGTTGCGCTGGATGCCCTGGCAGGGCTCGCACAGCGTCATGGGTTGCAGCTCACGTTGGCGGGCCAGGTCTTTGGTCATGGGTGGTCTTTCAGAAGAATTCTTGGCCGGAGAGTCTGCTCGAAAGCACGTGGATAAAGCGCAACCAGCTATCAAAACAGAAGCATTTGCACGCACCGCGAGGCTCACATCATCCAACACGGCATCCAACGGCAAGGGGGTTGAGCCGCGCTCAGGCCACATGCACACAGTGGAAGTGGGGGCGTGATTGTGCCTGACCCGCACCCGCCCACGCTCCCGATACCATGCGGCCCATGCCTGCCTCTGCTGATCCTGATGCATCCGGAGTTCCGCTTCGCCCCGCCGTGGTGGACTTCAACGCCCCCGCCCATGAGGTGGCCCGACGGCTGATTGGGCTGACGCTGCTCGTCGACGGCGTGGGCGGGCGAATTGTGGAAACCGAGGCCTATGACCAGAGCGATCCGGCGTCGCACACCTTTGGTGGGCTGACTGCGCGCAACGCCGCCATGTTTGGCCCGCCCGGCAGGGCTTATGTGTACCGCTCCTACGGACTGCACTGGTGCGTGAACACCGTATGCTGCGAGAGGGGCCATGGCGCGGGCGTGCTGCTGCGCGCGCTGGAACCCACGCATGGCCTGGACACCATGCGCCAGCGCCGTGGGGTGCAGGATGCGCGCCTGCTGTGCGCAGGGCCGGGCAGGCTGGCCCAGGCGCTGGGCATTGACGCACGCCACAACCACCAGCCGCTGCAAGAGCCCCCCTTCGCCCTGCTGGAACCGGAGACGGGGCTGCCACCCTCCATCACTGTGGTGGCTGGCCCGCGCATCGGCATCTCCAAAGCCGTGGACGTGCCCTGGCGCTTTGGCCTGCAGGGATCGCGCTATCTGAGCCGCGGCTTTGGTGCCGTGACCCCAAAAAAAAAGCCGCATCGACATGAGCGATGCGGCTTTTGCATGGGGGCTTGCACAAGGTGCATGGCACCTTGCGCTGCGAGAACCGGTTACTTGTCCAGCTCTGCGGCCAGCATGTCCCAGCTGGGGTAAGAGCTTTCGTCCAGGGTGATGACGCCCTTGCCTGCCGCAAACTTGAAGGCCGTGGTGCCTGTGCGTGCGTACTCCAGGGTCTTGAGCTTGCACACAGCGGCCTTGGAAGGCGCGTCGTTGCAGTAGCGGGGGGCGTTGTCGATGATGGTGCCCGCCGAGTAGCGCACCTGGCGCAGATGGTCCACGGTCTGGAAGCTGTCTTGCTTGACGTTGACCTTCACATCGCAGCCGCACGACTGCTTGAGCGTGGTGGTGGCGGTTTTCAGGGCAGGTTCGACTTCAGCGGTGTAAAAGTCCCGCTCAGCCTTGCCTGCATGGGCCACGGTGACACAAGCCAGCGACAAGGCGGCAATCCAGAGCACATTCTTCTTCACGGTTTTTCCTTTTTTAAGACGGTGCTTCAGGTCCAGCGCACCCCTCCCAGGTGAGCCAAGCTCCACAGCGTTGCAGGAGCGTTGAAGCGCTGCGGATTGTGCCCACGAGAGGCCCGCAAAAACGTCACCAGTTGCAACCACAGCGCATGGCGCTGTGCAATCCGTCACTGAACCGCCGGGAATGTGTGCCGGACCTCTTTGTTGCGCAGTGGATGTCCAGCTAATGCCTGCAAAAAGGGGCTAGCTCTTCCCAAGTGCCTCACGCAATTGCAGGTGCGCATCCCCCTCCCAGTCCGGCGGCAGCTGGTGCTTGGCCTGCAGGTAGTGGTGGGTGAACACGTCCAGGTAAGCCTGCAGCACCTGCGCGGCCTGCGGCTCGCCCGCCAGGTCCAGGCACAGGCCCGCCACTTCGGCGGTGCAGAAGTGGTCGTCCCGGCGCGAGCGGCGCAGCTGGTAGCGCGAGATCTGCTCGGGCTGCAGGCTCAGCACCGGAAAGCGGTCCAGGTACGGGCTCTTGCGGAACATCTTGCGCGCCTCGGGCCAGGTGGCGTCGAGCAGGATGAAGAGAGGGCGCTTGCCATTAGCGGTGTCCGCATCTGGCTCAGCGACCTCCGTCACCACCCGCGCAGGCTCCACAAACTCGCCCGGAAACACCACATAGGGCTGCCACTGCGGATCGGCCAGCAGTGCGATCAGGCCCGGATCTACCTCGGTGCGAGCCCAGCCAAAGGCAAAGGTGTCTGGCACCACATCGGCAATCAGCCAGCCGGTGTTGCTGGGCTTGAGGGGTTCGATGTCGGCCATCAGCAGGCATACCCCAGCGCGCGTGGGCATCACCGGCTGCAGGCTGCACAGGCAGTGGCTGGGCACCAGGCGGCAGCCGGGGCAGCGCTCGCCGCGCGGGCCGCCCCGGGCCAGAAAGGGTTTGGCACTGCGGGCAAGGCGTGCGGTGCGCAGGCGCGATACGGCATGGGGTGCCCGGGGCGGCGTTTGGGGTGTATGGGGCGTATGAGGCACCTCGGGCGCAACGGGTGCAGGGCCAGAGTCCGCTGCGTGTTCAGCCACCCACATGCTCCAGCGCGAACATGGGCACCTCGGCCTCGCGGCTGAGCCACACGCCGCCGCCCACTTCCACAAAGCCCTGGCGCAGGCCGCGCCGGTACAGCTCGGCACGGTGGCGGAACACGCGGTTGTCCGTCAGGTCTTCGTCGATGATGTCCTGCTCATAGTCCTCGCGCGAGACGGCCTCCACATACAGCGCGCCTTTGGAGAGGCGGCCCAGGTTGTGCAGCGCGGCTTTCAGGTCGCTCGGGTTCAGGTAGGGCAGCACGCCCTGGCAGATCACTAGGTCAAACGGCGCACTGGCCGCATAGTCCACCACCGAGCCCTGCTGCCAGCCAAAGCGTTCGCACAGGTAGGGGCTGAACTCCACCCCCTGGTAGCTGGCCCCCGGAAAATGCTGCTCGATGATGCCCTTCCACAAACCAATGCCACAGCCCACGTCCAGCACGCGCTGCACCGGCACGCGCAGGTACTTGAGGTAGCTGCTCACAAACGTGCCCAGGCGCTCCATGTGCTGCGGGTCTACCACGCTGGTTTTCTTGTCGAAGTAAAAGCGCTGGTAGTAGGCCTCGTCAAACAGGGTGGCACTGGCGGATTGCATGCAGGGGGTCTTCCTCGGGAGATTTCAATGAAAAGAGCTTCCAGCGCTCACACATCAAGCGCGGGAAGCTCTTAAAAATATAGCAAATATTGCTTCAGCAGACTGGCGGCTTCAGGCTTTCGGGCGGTGCAGCACGCACAGCTTGTTGCCGTCAGGGTCGCGCAGATAGGCCAGGTACAGCTTGCCGCCAGGGCCTTCGCGATAGCCGGGTGGGTCTTCGCAGGTCACGCCGCCGTTGGCCACGCCAGCGGCGTGCCAGGCATCGGCCTGCTCGGGCGACTCGGCCAGAAAGCCGGTGGTTGCGCCGTTGCCGTGTGTGGCGGGCTCACCATTGATGGGGGTGGTGATGCAGAACGTGCCTGTGGGGCTGCGGTAAAAGTAGCGGTTCTTGTTGGCCACGCCTGCGGGCACGCCCAGCGTGCCGAGGACGGCGTCATAAAACTTCTTGGACACTTCCAGGTTGTTCACACCCAGCATCACATGACTGAACATACAGCGGTTCCTTGATGGCTTTGAGCACCCTTGCGGGCTGGTCACAGAGGAGCGCCCACGGTGGCCGCGCTCCCCAAACGACAAATCCCCCAGGCCCGGGCCGGGGGGATTTGCGCGGCGCATGTGCGCGCCGACCTTGCGATGGTAAACGCGGCAGCAGGGGCCTGCCGCCGGGTGCTCAACAGCCCGTCAACCCAGCCATCCCTTGATGCGGCGGGACAGGGCCTCCGTGCTGATGCCGTAGCGGTCGTGCAGGGTGGGCAGAGCCCCCGCATCCAGAAACGCGTCGGGCAGGCCCGCCAGGCGAAAGCGCTGGGGAGCCACGCCGTTTTGCAGCAAGGCGCTGGCTACGGCCTCGCCCAGCCCGCCGATGACGGAGTGGTTCTCTGCCACCACCACCAGGCGCGGCTTGCGCTGCACTTCGGCCAGGATGGTGGCGGTATCCAGCGGCTTGATGGTGGGGCAGTGCAGCACGGCAGCGCCCACGTTGTCGGCCTGCAGGGCACGCGCAGCCTCCAGTGCGCGCATGGTCATGAAGCCGCTGGAGATGATCAGCACATCGTTGCCATCCACCAGCCGCTTGGCCTTGCCCAGCTCAAACCGGTAGCCCTCGATTTCGTCCAGCACCAGCGGCACATTGCCGCGCAGCAGGCGCATGTAGACCGGGCCGGAGTGGTCTGCAATCTGGGGCACCGCCTGCTCAATGTCCAGCGCATCGCAGGGGTCCACGATGGTGAGGCCGGGCACGCCGCGCATCATGGCTAGGTCTTCCGTGGCCTGGTGGCTGGGGCCGTAACCGGTGGTCAGGCCGGGCAGCGCGCAGCAGATCTTGACGTTGAGGTTTTCCTCGGCAATCACCTGATGGATGAAGTCGTAGGCGCGACGCGTGCCGAACACGGCGTAGGTGGTGGCAAACGGGATCAGCCCCTCTTTGGCCATGCCGCCTGCAGCGCCCATCAGCAGCTGCTCGGCCATGCCCATCTGGTAGAAGCGCTCGGGGTGGGCCTGCGCAAACAGGTGCAGGTCGGTGTACTTGGCCAGGTCAGCGGTCATGCCCACGATCTCGGGACGGTTCGCGGCCAGCTCCACCAGGGCCTTGCCAAAGGGAGCGGCTTTCACGCGCTGGCCCTCGCCCGCAATCGAGGCGATCATGGCCGAGGTGGTCAGGCGTGGCTTTTTCTCGGCCACAGGATTGGCGATGGCGTTCATGCGGCAGCTCCTTCGGGGGCGGTCTGGTCCAAGATGGCGAGGGCCTGCTGCCACTCGGGCGGGTCCACGCGGATGAAGTGGTTCTTGTCGCGCGTTTCCAGGAAAGGCACGCCCTTGCCCATCAGCGTGTCGAACAGGATCACGCGGGGTTTGGGTTCCTTCAGCGCACGCGCGGCGTCAAAGGCCGCCAGCACCGCGGGCAGGTCGTTGCCGTTGACGCGCTGCACATGCCAGCCAAAGGCGGTCCACTTGTCGGCCAGTGGCTCAAAGCCCAGCACCTTGCTGGAAGGGCCATCGGCCTGCTGGTTGTTGATGTCCACCAGGCAGATCAGGTTGTCCAGCCGGTGGTGGGCTGCAGCCATGGCGGCCTCCCAGGTGGAGCCCTCGTCCAGCTCGCCATCGCTCATGCTGTTGTAGACAAAGGCAGGGTTCTTTTTCTGCTTGAGCCCCAGCGCCATGCCCACGCCAATCACCAGCCCCTGGCCCAGCGATCCGCCAGAAATCTCCATGCCCGGCGTGTACGTGGCCATGCCCGACATGGGCAGGCGGCTGTCGTCGCTGCCATAGGTTTCGAGCTCGTCCTGCGGAATCACGCCCGCTTCGATCAGCGCCGCGTAGTGCGCAATGGCGTAGTGGCCGTGCGAGAGCAGGAACCGGTCGCGGCCCTCCCATTCGGGCTCTTGAGGCCGGAGGTTGAGGGCGTGCCCATAGGCCACGGCCAGCACATCGGCCCAGCCCAGGGCCTGGCCGATGTAGCCCTGGCCCTGGACCTCACCCATGCGCACGGCATAGCGGCGGATGCGATGGGCGCACGCTGCCAGCGCAGGCACAGACGCTGCGTTTGTAGTCATGAAACTCTCCTGAAAAAGACTGCGGGAAAAGCGTTAAGCGCGAGACAAAGCGGCGTCAGCGCAAGATGCTGGCGGGCACATAGGACACCAGGGCCAGCACCAGGAAGGCGACCAGATAGAACGGCCCCAGCTCGCGCACCGTCTGCCCCACCTTCACCTTGGCCAATGCGCTGGTGATGAACAGCGTGGTGCCTACGGGCGGGGTGTACAGGCCCACAGCCAGGTTCACCACCATCATGATTCCCAGCTGCACGACGTCCATGCCAATGGACTGCGCCAGCGGAACAAACACCGGCGTGAGCAGCAGCACAGCGGCAGGCAGATCAATGAACATGCCGATGAACAGCATCATGAGGTTCATGATGAGAATCACCACCCAGGGCTGCCCCACGTTCTGCGTGATCCACGCAGCCACGCCGCTGGGCATCTGGTCAAACGTCAACAACCAGCCAATGGCGGCAGACGACATGATCACAAGCAGCACCACACCGGTGGCCAGACCGGCGTGCACCACCGCATCATTCAGGCGCGCCCAGGAAAGATCGCGGTAGAACACCGCAGACACAGCGGCTGCGTACAAGGTCGAGAGCACGGCCACCTCGGTCGGTGTGGCAATGCCAAAGCGAAGAAACACCACGATGAGCACCGGCAGCAGCAAGGCAGGTGATGCGTACCACAGGTGCTTGCGGAAGGTGGCCCATTCGATGGGCGTGATGTCGCGCGGGAAGTTGCGGCGGCGGCCCACCCACCAGCACATGGCCATGAAGCCACCGCACATGAGGATGCCCGGCAGGATGCCCGCCACGAACAACGATGCGATGGACGCGTTCGACGTGAGCGCGAACAGGATCATCGGAATCGAAGGCGGGATGAGGATGTCGATCGTGGCGGCGGCTGCCAAGGTGGCGGCAGAGAAAGCAGGCGGATACCCCAGGCGCTTGTGCCATGGGATGAGCAAGGAGCCAATCGCCGACGCATCGGCCACGGCAGACCCTGAAACGCCACCGAACAGCGTGGACGAGAGCACCCCCACCTGGGCAGGCCCCCCGTGAAAGCGCCCAATCAGGGCCGAAAGCACGCCCACCAGCGCGCCCCCCAGGCGCCCGCCCATCATGAGCGAGCCGGTCAGCATGAAAAACGGAATGGCAATGAGCGGAAAGCTCTGCACCTGCGCCACCATCTGCTGCACCAGCAGATCCAGCGGCACCTGGTCCGTGGTGGCCACGGCTGCCATCGCGGCAATCAGCAAAGCATGGGCGATGGGAATGGCCACCACCGCCGCTCCCAGAAATACAAGAAGAATGATGGCACTCATGGGAAGCCTCTTCGGTCAAGGTTGGGGAGTGTGAGAAGGGTGCTTACCAATGCGCTTCAGGCACCGGGGCGTCTGCCTGCGCAGGCAGCGAGCGCGATGCAGCCGGGGCACTCCATGCCCGCCAGGCCGACAGCAGTGCCAGCAGCGCGAGCATTGCCAGGCCCACCATCACGCACGCGTAGGTCACCGAGCCAGGAATCTGCAAGATGGGCGACTTCTCGTCATGCACGATCTCCAGCATCTGCCCGGTGGACCAGGCCAGCGTGCCATACAGGGCGCAGACCACCAGCCAGCCCAGCACGCTGACCCAGCGCCGCAACGCGGGGGCCAGGGTATCCATCAGAAAGGTGGTGGTGATGTGCGCGCCCTGGGCTGCGGCAAGCACCACGCCCGCCATCACCAGCCACGGAAACATCAGCTCGGGCACTTCGTTGGCCCACTGCAGACTGGTGCCGGTGGCATAGCGCAGCACGGTGTTGGCCACCAGGATGGCGAAGATGGCCACGGTGCTGACCCACAGCACTACGCGGCACAGGCCGAGTACGGCACGTTCCAGAAAGTTCATCACTCAGCTCCTTGGCACGCTGCGGGCTCGGGGCCCGCAGCGCAGGGTTGGGAAGACTGCGGCTTGCCGTTCAGCGAGCCGCGGCCACCACCTTCTTCACGTAGGGGCCGATGGGGCCAGCCAGCCATTTGTCTTCCACCGATGCGGTGGCCTTGGCAAACGCGGCCTTGTCGATGGTGGTGACCTGCACGCCCTTGGCTTTGAGGTCGGCCAGCAGCTTCTCGTCTGCCTCCTGCGAGAGCTTGCGTTGCAGGGCCGTGGCTTCATCGGCAGCCTCCTGCACCGCCTTGCGGTCGGCTTCGGAGAGGCGGCCCCAGGTGCGCTTGCTCATGAGGAAAGGCGTCATCTGGAACATGTGGCTGGTCAATGCCAGGTGCTGCTGCACCTCATACAGTTTGCTGGCGTGGAAGTTGACCAGGGGGTTTTCCTGCCCGTCCACCACGCCCTGCTGCAAGGCTACATACAGCTCCGCAAACTTGATCTGCTGGGCCTCTGCGCCCAGCGCCTGCATGATGTCCACCAGCACGGCATCTGGCGGGGTGCGCATCTTCAGGCCCTTGAGGTCCTCCACCTTGGTGATGGGCCGCTTGCTGTTGGTCATGTGGCGAATGCCGTTGTCCCAGTAGCCCAGCACCACCAGCCCCTTGTCAGAAGACTTCTGCGCCAGTTCCTTGCCCAGCGGGCCGTCCAGCACCTTGAAGGCCTGCTCGGGTGTGGAGAACAGGAACGGCATGCCATAAGCTGCGTATTCAGGCACGGCATTGGCCACCGCACCTTGCGAGTTGGCAGACATATCGAGGGCACCGGTGCGCAGCGCGGTCACCATGGCGGCATCGTCACCCAACTGGGCCGATGGGGCCACCTGCACCTCGATGCGGCCAGCCGTTTTGGCCTTGAGCACTTCGGCAAACTTCACAGCCGCCTCATGCCGGGGGTTGCCGGGCGCAGCGCCGTGCCCCAGGGTGAGCTTGATGGCCTGCTGGGCCTGGGCCGCCAGGGGCAGCGCGGCGGTGAACACGGCGGCGCACAGGATGCGATGGAATGTCTTGCGTTGCATGGTGTTGTCTCCTTGATGTTGTGGTCTGTGGCGCGCGCTGCTGGCGGCGCGCTGGTTGAGGGCGGCTAACCCAACTCCCTTGGCGTCGTTGTTCCGTCTTGTCGTGCCCGGCGTGCTGCCTGGCACCGCCTGCGACGGAACGCCTGGCCCAGGACGCTGCGCTGCGTTGTGTGAGCCGCTCTCACTTGAAACGGCGCAGCAGGGTATGCCCGATCAGTGGATCAGCATGCCACCGTTCACGTCCAGCGTGATGCCGGTGCAGTAGGCCGACAGGTCGCTGGCCAGGAAGACGCAGGCACCGGCCACGTCGGCAGGGCGGCCCAGGCGCGCCAGCGGAATGGTCTCGGCAATTTCGGCCTTCTTGGCGTCGGTGAGCTTGCCCTGGGTGATGTCGGTCTCGATCAGGCCGGGGGTGATGCAGTTCACGCGCACGCCTTCGGTGCCAAACTCGCGCGCCATCGCACGGGCCAGGCCCAGCACGCCCGCCTTGGCTGCTGAATAGTGCGGGCCGCCAAAAATGCCGCCCCCGCGCTGCGCTGACACGGACGACACGCAGATGATGGAACCCTGCTTTTGCGCCCGCATGGCGGGCAGCACCGCCTGCGACATGTACAGCGTGCCGCGCAGGCTCACGTCCAGGATGCGGTCGTAGTCAGCGCCAGTGATCTCCAGCGTTTTCACCGGCTGGGTGATGCCCGCGTTGTTCAGCAGCACGTCCACACGTCCCAGGGTCTGCAGCACCTGGGCAATAGCGGCGTCGCACGATGCCTTGTCGGTCACATCCGCCACCAAGCCCAGGTGCCCGCTGCCCAGCTGGGCGGCAGCCGCGGCAGGGTTGGCGCGTTCCAGGTCCAGGATGACCACCCTGGCGCCCTGGGCGGCCATCTGCCGCGCTGTGGCAAAGCCCAAGCCGTTGATGCCTGCGCCACCGGTGATGACGGCCACTTTGTCTTTGAGAAGCATGTGCTGTGTCTCCTGTTGTGTTGAACATGCAGGAGCACGCCCCACCCTAGCGGGTGGATGCCTGTGGTGTCGGGCCTCGTGGCGGGCGCGTTGTCTCCTGTAGTGCTGCAAATTCTGAAAGCAGCGTATGTTGATGACAAGCGACATTGCGTCAGCTTAAGATGAAGAACCTTCAACTTAAACCCTGCGCGCGATGGCATCCCTTCCTCCCGTGGCCTGCCTGCAAGCCTTTGAATGTGTGGCCCGCAGAAAGAGCTTTGCGCTGGCGGCTGCAGAGCTGCATCTGACCGCCTCGGCCATCAGCCACCAGGTGGCGCGGCTGGAAGACCACCTGGGCGTGCGCCTGTTTGAGCGCAGCGCCCACGGCGTGACGCTGAGTGCAGCCGGGGCGCGCTACCTCTCGCGCGTGGGCGGCGCGCTGGAGGCCATTGGCAGCGCCACCAACGACCTGCGCCACGGCGTGAGCAACAGCCTGTACCTGCACTCATCGCCCAGCATTGCCAGCCTGTGGCTCATGCCCCGGCTGGCGGACTTTGCATCGCACCACCCCGACATATCGCTGTATCTGTCTGCCGCCCACACCCCCAGCGACTTCGGCCTGGGCCAGGCAGACATCGACATACGCTACGGCGTGCCCCAGTGGCCTCACCTGGAGGTGCACCCTCTGTTCACCGAGCAAGTGCTGCCCCTGGCCAGCCGCGCCTTCATCCGCCGCCACAAGCTCAAGGAGCCCGAGCAATTGCTGGATGTACCGCTGATTCAGAGCGCAGTGAGCGTGGTGCAATGGTCTGACTGGTTTGCCGCCTTTACCACCCAGCGTGCGCCCGAGCGCTTTGCCGTGCGCTTTGACCGCGCCCAGATGGCCCTGGACGCCGCCACCCAAGGCCTGGGCGTGGCGCTGGAGAGCGCCACCATTGCCGCGCAGCACCTGGCCGACCGCAAGCTGGTGCCGCTGTTTGGCATGGAGTCGGGCATTGCGGTGCAGGCACACTTTGTCGTCTACCCCGCCCGGCACGCCGTGCGCAAACCGGTCGCAGCTTTTCTGGACTGGCTTCGGGTACAGACAGGGCAGACCGGGCAGCCCGATCCCTCTGCTCCTTCTGTCCCGTCTTGAGCACAGCTCTACCGACCTGACCGACTAGCCCCTTGCCACTTACACCCCCATCACATCACCGCTGACGGAGAACGCATGCCATCCACCGCCGCCCCTGTATCCCCACCTGCCACTCCACTGCCTGCACACATCGCCCCCGTGCCGCTGGACAAAGCCTACCGCCTGCTCAATCACGGGCCCACGGTGCTGGTGTCGGCCACGCACGCGGGCCAGCGCAATGTGATGGCCGCTGCCTGGGCCTGCGCGCTGGACTTTGCCCCGCCCAAGGTGACTGTGGTGCTCGACAAGGCCACCCGCACCCGCGAACTGGTGGAGGCCAGCGGCCACTTTGCCCTGCAGCTGCCCACCGTGCCCATGGCCGCGCTGACCGAAGCCGTGGGCACCGACAGCGCCCACACCCACCCCGACAAACTGCAGCGCCACGCCGTGCCGCTGTTTGACGCACCTGCGCTGCCGAACATCGCCGCCGACAACGCCCCACCCCTGGTGCAAGGCTGCGCTGCCTGGCTGGTGTGCCGGGTGATCCCCGAGCCGCACAACCAGCAGACCTATGACCTGTTCATTGGCGAAGTGGTGGCCGCCTGGGCAGACGACCGCGTGTTCCGCAACGGACACTGGGAATTTGATTCCGCCCCCGACAGCCTGCGCACCTTGCACTACGTGGCGGGCGGGCAGTTCTATGCCACGGGGGCTTCGGTCAAGGTCTGAACTGCGGCGTACACAACCAAAATGCCACATAGCGCTCACCAGACAAGCGCAGTAAGCTATCAAATACATAGCACCAAGTCATTAGACCCAGATTCCCTCGCCGGGGTGGGGCAACCCCTGCACCCGCGCGCATGCGGAACTTTGCCAGTCAGGGGCACTCCAGCATTCGGTATTTCATATAACCATCTGCCTGCCGTTTGCAGGCACAGGTGGTACATCCACACAACCGTGATGACTGGAGAAACTTGCCCATGAAGCTGTTCCGATTTCTGGAGGGAGCCCCCACTACTGCAGCCGCCCCTGAAGGCATGAACCCCGGCCGCCGCCGCATGCTGGCCATGGGCTGTGCCTGCTGCGCCATGGTGGCCGGTGGCATCAGCCCCGCTGCAGCGCAGTTGCCCGGCGTGCAAAGCCATCTGGCCGCTGCCAAAAAGGCCGCGGGCACCGACCTGCTGGCCTACCTGCGCCTGGGCGAGGTGGTCGACCCCGCCATGGCCGACCCCAACGCCATGCCGCGCGACCAGCTCATGCGCCTGCCCGCCCCACCACCCGGCCAGGCGTTTGACAACCTGTACTTCGTGGGCAACAAGTGGGTGAGCGCCTGGGTCATTGCCACCAGCCAGGGCCTGATCCTGGTGGATGCGATGGACAACGACGACGAGGCCGAGCACATCATCGACGCGGGCATGCGCAAGCTGGGCCTGGACCCGGCGCAGATCAAGATGGTGATCGTCACCCACGGCCATGGCGACCACTACGGTGGCGTGGGCTACCTGCGCCGCCGCTACGCGCCCGCCGTGCACATGGGTGCGCCCGACTGGGACATGACCGCCACCAAGCTGGAGTTTGACCGCCCCGACTGGGGCCGCCCACCCGTGCGCAACCCCGCTACCGACCTGGCCCTGAAAGACGGCGACCGCCTGCGCCTGGGCGACACCGCCATCGACATCGTGATGACCCCCGGCCACACCATGGGCACCGTGTCGCTGCTGTTCAGCGCCAAACAGGGCCAGCAGGTGCACCGCACGCTGCTGTGGGGCGGCACATCCTTCAACTTTGGCCGCCAGCCCAACCGCATGGAACGGCTGCAGGCCTACATCGATGCCACGGCCCGCGTACGCACCCTGGCCCGCGCGCAAAACGTGGATGTGTTCATCTCCAACCACAACGGCTTTGACCAGGCCGTAGAAAAGCTGGCTCTCATGCAGCAGGCCCAGCAGCAAGGCAAGCGGCTCAAGGCCAACCCCTTCGTCATCGGCGCAGACACCACGCAGCGCGCGCTGACCGTGATGAACGAGTGCGCCCAGGCCACCCAGGTGGCATGGCAAAGCGGCAAGTAAGCGCCAGCGGCTGACCCCGGCCCTAGGGGCCCCTAGCGCTTATGGACAAAGCGCAGGCAGCTATCAAAACGTGAGCACACCAAAGCACCTGCAGCACGGTCTGCAGGCTTTGGTGCATTCGTGTTACCGTCACAGGAAACCTCTCGCGCACCACCCCGGTGCGCGCCCTTCCCCCCGGTCGCCACGATTCTTCAGCCACCCCTAGTGTCCCGAATGAGAAGTTCGTTTCATAAAGACGTCGAGAATCTCCGCCATGCTGCGTTGCAAATCCTCGCGATAGCGACGGCTATCGCTGTGGTTTGCGCCTAGCCTGACGAAGATTTCGACCTCTTTACTAGCTGTCTACACGCCTGTCTATCACCATGTCCAGCGGCATCCTGTACGGCCTGTCGGCCTATGTCCTGTGGGGAATGTTCCCCCTGTTCTTCAAGCAACTGCAAGCTGCCAGCGCGCTGGAAGTGGTGCTGCACCGCATGGTGTGGTCGCTGGCCTTTGTGCTCATCGTGCTGGCGGTGTTGCGGCGGTTTGCCTGGCTGGGCGATGTGCGGCGCAGCCCCGTGCTGCTGGGCAAGTTTGCCGTGTCGGCCCTGCTGCTGGCGGGCAACTGGCTCAGCTACATCTGGGCGGTGAACAACGGGCATGTGCTGGACGCCAGCCTGGGCTACTTCATCCTGCCCCTCATCAACGTGGCGCTGGGCTTCATCTTCTTGCACGAGCGGCCCCGCAAGGCCCAGTGGGCCGCCTTTGCCCTGGCCGCCACAGGTGTGCTGTGGATGGCGGTGCAATCAGGCCGCGTGCCATGGCTGGCGCTGTTGATTGCGCTGACCTTCGGCTTCTACGGGCTGATGCGCAAGACAGCCACGCTGGGCGCGCTGGAAGGCATGTCGCTGGAGACCCTGCTGCTCGCCCCGCTGGCCATGGTGGCCCTGCTGTGGGGCGGCCCCACCGGCCCTGGCAGCAGTTGGCCCGCACACGATGCGCACACCTGGCTGTTCTTCATCCTGAGCGGCCCCGTCACCGCCATTCCGCTGCTGCTGTTTGCAGCAGGCGCGCGGCGCATTCCCATGTCCACCATGGGCTTCCTGCAATACATCACGCCCTCCATCCTGGCGCTGATGGGCGTCTTCCTCTACAACGAACCCTTCGTCGGCCCCCGCGCCGTGGGCTTCGCGTTCATCTGGACGGCGCTGGTGCTGTACTCGGCCGAAGGGCTGTGGACGGGGCGGCGCGCCGCCGCTGGCAAGAAGTTGGCCGCCGAAACTGCGTAAACCACTGGCGGGCTCCAAGCCCCGCCAACTCTGGCTGCAGGGCATTCGCAGCGGTAGTGCAAGCGTTCAGCTACCAACTGCCCGCACGGCGGGCACAGCACATGGCGGCGGCGCGCTGGCGCTTGCTTTGAGCACAGCGCGCCCCCTCAACCCACGGCCACGCCCATGCGCAAATAAAGATGGTGTTTTGGCGAGCACTTCGCATAATTTTCCGGCGATCAAACTCTGGAGACCCTATCTTGCGCATCACCCAACTCATCCCCGCAGCAGCCCTGGCATTGGGCGCCCTGGCGAGCAACACCCAAGCCAGTGAAGTGCTGTCTGCCGAAGTACAAAGCCCCGCACTGGGCCGCGCGCTCACCTACAACGTGTACCTGCCCACCGGGTACGCAGAGCACCCCAACGTGCGCTACCCCCTCATGTACCTGCTGCACGGCAACGGGGGCGTGCGCAACGACTGGGTGGTGAAGGGCAAGATGCAAAAGACCGTGGACACCCTGGTGGAGAACGGCGAGATTCCCCCCGCCATCTACGTGATGCCCGACGCCAACACCAACTGGTACGTGGACCTGAAGGAGAAGATGGAGACCGCCTTCCTCAACGACCTGATGCCCCACGTAGAAAAGACCTACCGCACCATCAACACCCGCGAAGGCCGGGTGATTGGAGGCTTGTCCATGGGCGGCTACGGCGCGCTGCGCTTCGTGCTGAAGTACCCCGAGAAATTCCAGGCCGCGGCCCTGCTGTCCCCCGCCATCTACAGCACCGAGCCCCCGGCAGACTCGTCGGCGCGCAGCGTCAAAGTCTTTGCAGAGCCCAACACCAACGGGGCCTACAGTAAGACCGTATGGCAGCAGTACAACTACCCACCGTTGATGGACGCCTTCCTGGCCAAAGGTATCAAGGTGCCCATGTACATCAACTCTGGCGACGACGACGAATTCGCCATCGAATCGGAAGCCGCGATTCTTTACGCCCAACTGCGCAAGGCCAAGCAGCCCGCCGAGCTGCGCATCGTCAACGGCAAGCACGAGTGGATGGTGTGGGAGACCACGCTGGGCGACAGCCTGAAGTACGTGTTCAGCACCGTCAGCCGCCCGCAAGTCACGGCCAGGTAAGCGCTGGTTTCGACGAAGGCAGTGCCCAGCTTGCCTGTAAGCGGTAGATGGGCCGGACTGCGGCGATATTCACCGCACCAAATGCGGCGAATATCGCCACACACCTGACAGCCAAGCCAGCAACAGGCCCAACCCCCGCAGCCCGAGCTGCCGCTCCCTACCCCTGTGCATACCGCGCCAGCCGCTGCGCCAGCGTGCCGGTGTGCAGCTCAAACAGGTGGTTGTCAAAGTCGTAAAAGTACAGCGACTGCCCCTCGCCCTCCACCCGTGGGCGGGGCGGCTTCACCTCGGCCCCCAGCGCCCGCAGCCGCGCCTCACAAGCGGGCAAATCCTCGTCAGCCACAGCAAAGGCAACATGGCGGTAGCTGCGCTGTGCCGGTGGCTCGCCCTCCATGAACGCCAGCCACAGCCCACCCAGCAGCACAAACTTTTCGCGCGAGAGGGAGAAGTTGCGGCCCTGGCTGTCGTACACCTCTTGCGCGCCCAAGCCTTCGCAGAACAGGCGGGCAGTGCGGTCTACATCGCGGACGATGAAGGTGAGGTGGCTGAAGCCGAGGATGGGCGAGGAGAACATGCTGGTAAGTCTATGTGCGGGTCACTGAATATCGGCCAGCTATGGCTTCAGCGACCGGATACACCGCCCGTAACCATGGGCGAGCATCACTCACCGTCCGAAATCTCCACCTGCTTCAGCTCCGCGAACTTGGCCGCCATCGTCGGGTTGCCGCGCGTGAGCTTCTTGATCGTCAGGTCCTCGGCCTTGTCGTTGGCCAAGCGCAAATTGTTCGCTGACTTGTGCAGCGCTTCCTTGGTCTTCTCCAGGTCCTTGATGGCCTCGTCAATGCGCTTGACGGCCTCCTCAAACCCGTCTGACGCCAGGCGCCAGTTGCGGCCAAACGCCGTTTTGAACTCGTCGAGCTGCGTCTCAAACTTGGTGATGTCCAGGTTCTGCGAACGCACCATTGCCAGCTCGGACTTGTACTTCAGCGAGTTCAACGCGGCATTGCGCAGCAGCGTGATCAGCGGCACAAAGAACTGCGGCCGCACCACATACATCTTGGGGTAGCGGTGCGACACATCGACGATGCCGCTGTTGTACAGCTCACTCTCCGGCTCCAGCAGGGACACCAGCACCGCGTACTCGCACGCCTTCTCGGTGCGGTCCTTGTCCAGCTCTTTCAAGAAGTCTTCGTTCTTCTTTTTGGTGGCCGTCTCATCGCTCTCGTTCTTCATCTCAAACATGATGGAAACGATCTCGGTGCCGTGCTCATCCGCCTCACGAAAGATGTAGTCGCCCTTGCTGCCGGTGCGCGCGTCGTTGTCCTTGTCAAAGTGCGCACGCTGAAACGCCGCCGCACGGATGCGGTTGAACTCAATCTCGCAGTGCTGCTCCAGCGTCTCTCCCACCATCTTGGTCGATAGTCGGGCCTTCATGTCGCGCAGGCGCTCAATCTCGTTTTCGCGGTCGCGCAGCTGCAAGGCGAATTGCTCCTTGATGGCTTTCTCTTCCAGCTGGTTTTTGACGGTGATGAGGCTCAGGTCATGTTTCAAGGCATCGCGCTCCTGGGCGACCACGCCCACGGCCTGGTTCACCGCCTCCGTCACCGCCAACTGGCGCGCCACATCGCTGGCCGCCAGCTTGGCTTGCAGCGCCTGAATCTCGGCGTCCTTTTTAGCGGCCTCGGCCTGCAGCGCATGGGCCAACTTGGCCTCGGCCAACTGGGCTGCGGCCTGCTGCGCGCTGCGCGCTTGGGCCAGCTCGTTGGCCAGCGCATCGCGCTCCTTGCTCACCGCGCCCAAGGCTTCTGTAACGGCCAGCTTGCGCTCCACCTCCCCCGCGTCCAGCTGGGCTTTCAGCGCCTGAATCTCCGTGTCTTTAGCTGCCGCAGCCTTTTGCAGCGCATTGGTCACCTCGGCCTTGGCCAGGGCAATCGCGTCGCGCTTTTCCCGCTCGGCCAGTTCAAGACGCTCGTGCAACTGCTGCTCAAACTCGCCATCACGCACCTGCTTGAGGATGTCGGCATACCCCGCTTCGTCGATTTTGAAGGCTTTGCTGCAGTGGGGGCAGATGATTTCGTGCATGGGGGTGATGTTGTTTGGACTGGTACGGGCCTGAGCATATCGGTCGTTATGAGAGGGCGGGTGACCACAAATGAGCCAACGCAGGATAGCGGGCAAGCCGGAAAGTCCGATAAAAGTTGTAATAGATGGGTGGGGTGGCAAGTGAGTGACAAACAAAATCACCGCAGATGTGGCGCTAGAAGCATCAAACTCCGACTAGCGTATGGGCTGCTACCCGAATACATGAGGCAGCATGATTTTGTATCGCGTAACAGCTTAAAAATGCCTTGGAAGAGCGTCTTATTCCGAAGCCCCATCGCTGGGAATAAGGGCATTTCCATCTCTGAATATTTCTACCAGATGAACGTAGTCCAATCCTTTCCAAATCGAGGGTGGAATATGTTCAAAAATAATCATCTGAAATTCACTTGAATAATTATTAATCATGCGAGCCACAAAATCATTCAACATCTTCATTGCTGACGTGATTTTGGAAGTGTCACTACTACTAAGTTCTTGCTCCTGAATAGATTCATCACCATAGTAGGGGCGACTAGGCTGATCAATAATTATTAAGGGTGGAACGAACGCAGATTGATTGCTAATGGCAAGCTCTTGCAAAGCAAGCATATTTATTAAGTGAAGAAACATGTGGTTTGAACTACTGCCAACATTTTCAATATGCATTGATGCCGGCTTTCTTAGTCGCAATCTCTTATCGGAGTAGCTAAAAATAGCCTCATAGTTTGCATAATTCTCTAGAGAGGAACTGACTTGATTAAGTAGACGTTGAGCATTTTGCTCAATATTTCGAATCGCTAAGTCACGCCTCTCCTCCACGTCAGTTACTCTAATTTTTTCAAGCTCCTCTTCAATTCGCCTAATTTCACCCTCTAAGTCAATGTCAGCTACTTTTGGTGTATTGCCAAATACTTCTAATTTTCCCTTTGCCTCACCGATGAACATCCATCTTTCGCGATCGGATTTAAATGCTTCCTGATCTATTGGTAGGGCCTGAAGTTCAGTCCTAAGTCGAAGCCTTTCAGCCTCATAACCTCTTCGTATTTCGGCAATTTGAATATCAACAGGATTTCGGTTGCGAATGGCAATTTTTAAGCGGCTAAAGTCATCGCGTAAAGCCTCTAAAAGCGATGAGAAGGCAGATGACCGAATTAGTGATGGTTCGCTTTCCGCAAGGACATCGATAGGCCGTAGACTATCTTCAGTCTCGGATAAGGTTTTCTTGTAACTAGCGTACTCACTCTTAAATCGATCAAGGTTCCGTATTTTTCTATCAATTTCGTATATGGCAGCACTAATTTCCTGATATTTTCCTCTCCAAGAAGTCGGCTTATCTTTGCTGAGTATTTCTTCCTGGATTGCCGAGGAAAGTGCTCTGACTGGGTCACTCGTATCAGCTTCCACGGCCAAGCCCAAAGCTGCTGCGCGAGTTGCTAGCTTTTCCAATTCCGGAGCCGACTTGCTTGCATTCTCAAATCTAGTACGCAATCGCTTCTGAAGCTTCTGTAGTTGTATCTCAAGTGCTGCCCGTCTCTCGCGCGCCAAAATATTGGGCGCATCGTCTATACCCATTGCCAAGTCAAATACTCGGGGCAATGCCTCGCGATATCGGTCTTGTGACTGCTTATCAAAAAAAACAGTACTGCTTGTAATGATGTCTTCAGACAAGCTGCAGAACAGCAGGAAAAACCGAAAAGATAATTGAGAGCCAGCTCTAATGCTTTGGCCTCCATATGGAGTATTTATCCGATCGTCAATGCCAAATTCAATTTGAAGAAGTTTTTTTACAGCCGTTTCATTTGTATTTTTCGATGGCTTATCCGGAAGCTCGCCGATTGTGGACAGAAAATATTCATCCGAAACCACGCTACCGATTGGGCTTCGCCTACATATTGTTATGTGCTTATTGCCAATATGAAACCGAACGCCATACCACGCCACAGATTCATTGATAATACTTTCGGATATTGTATGCTTACTCGAAGCCAAACAATAATCAAATATATCTAAGATTGCAGTTTTTCCTGTTCCGCTTTTTCCTGTAACGATATTGATTTTCCCTGGAAGAAATTCGATTGTTCTCCGGCGCCCATTTTTAAGCCAGAGACATATGCTATCAATACTGAATCTCATAATTTAATTCGCAGATTTAGGTAAAGTTCTTCCGGTGAAGATTCGAGCATTCGCTCAACGTTCGATGCCGCTCTACTGATTTTTTGCGCACGGGCACCCATGGAGTCAATAGCAGTGATGGGTCGAATAAAAGAAAGTGTCCTACCCTCTAAATGAGTCACTCCGATTTCGTTTAAAAGAAGTATTGCATTGAAGGACGTTGCGAGTGATACCTCATATCGACGCCAAAAGTTTGTAAAAAATTCAGGATGCTCAATGAACAGCGATGTAAAACCTGAAATATTTATATTTTTTCGTGAAAGATAACTTAGTGTTTGCCGATGCATAACCGTCGGAAAAATGAGCGGCACTTTTGATAACGTCATGCCATTGGTTGCTTTTGCTAGTGTTTCGGAAATGGCAATCGCAGCTAATCCTATATTATTAAAGTGGTCAAAATTCATTTGAATTTACTCTCCCACTCATGATCCCATCCAATGGTAGGTAGGTCAGATAAATAATAAAAAACACCATTGCTCAGCCTAGTTTCTAAGGGATTCATGTCGACTGATAAGGCGCTACGTCGCAATTCATCAATCATTGCGAGTGCCTGGGTCTTTTTTTCATCTGCACTCATTGCGTCAGCAAATCGATAAGCCTGTCTAAATCGGCTATACCAGATGGATTGGGTTTCGTCGTACATGTGATCGACATCGTCCGCAGTCAATAACCCATCTGCGACCCACTTGGTCAAGTGATTCTCCAACATCACTTTTTCGGTCGTGTATCTAATAATGGCATCAGTGTCTTTGTCCGCGAAATCACCAATTTCTAATAGTTGTCGGATGAAGGTCTGATCGGTGAGGTTTGCAGGAGGTACAAAAGAAAATTTGTGTCGCACTAGTTTTGTTGCACGCGTATCATCAAAAATTTTCGAATATTTGGTGATGAAATCTTGGAACGAGATTGTTATTGCACACCCCGCCTTGGTGGCTAGATAGTTGTCTTTATGTAGATTGGAGTGTAATTTTGCAAATACCTCATCCACTCTGTGCGCTGCAATCACCTTGTTGAGGATAGATTTCTTTACCCTGCCAATGATGTCATCTTCGTTTAGCTCAAATTTAATATGCAGAAGGAATATTTTTAATACTTCCTCGTTTAAGGATCGGATGCTATTTAGATAACCTTTAATTGTTTGATTGTCAGTCTTTGACTCAAAGAAAGTAAGCTTTTCCACTACGCTTACATACTTACTGCTATCAAAATGATAAGCGTTTAGTGTATTTATAAATGAATTTCCACCATTTTCTGACTTATTGCTTGCCAATAAGAAAGTGGTTTTTTTCACAAATTCAATTTGCTTATCAATATCTTTTCTTCCATCTGATGCATCGCAAATAACCTTTGCCCAATTGGAGATGGTTTTCCAAAGGTCTATGTCAAGCTCGCTAAGCGCAATCGGAAATCCATTGGCCGCTTTTTGCGTGGTGTGTTTCAGCTGAATAAGAATCTGCTTGTCCGAATTTAATTCGGTGTGGACATCATCCTTTACCTCAATGCCAACCGATTCACCGACTTTCATATTAAGAATGGCATCCAAGAAGTAAAAAAATTGAAAGTCAAAACCGATGCTTTTGTCTATAGCATTTGTTTTGTCTGTAAAAGTTCTATTCATTTTTTATCTCAAGTGATTTACTTGACTTGACAGAGTTATCTTGGTGAAGAAACCATCCCCACCCCCGTCACCAACCGCTGCGTAGCCGCCCCATACAACACTCGCGCCGCCTGCTTCTCGTCCTCCCCGCCACAGGTAGTGCCCCATGCCCGTGCCGGGTAGCGCCACCACAGGGAACTCCAGGCCTTTGCTGACCTTCATTGTCATCACCTTGATCTTGTTGCTGGTGGGGTCAAAGTGGCCGGGCTGATGCCGTTCTCTACCGGTAACTTGTGTTGCGCCAAGGTGCGAGCGCAGCGCACCGCTTCACCACTTAGCGCGGTCATACCAACCCGCCTCCGTTTTGACCTGTCGAAGTGCGTCATGTCAGTCTTTTCCACCATAGAAATCCAGCTCGGCCTGCGCCCCCGGCAAGGTTGATGGCAATCCACGAGCGAGCAAATCCTTGGCGCTGACGACCTTGTTCAAAACCACAACCGCGCGAGCAAGCAGCGCCAGAAGGAACAGCAGGCAGACAAACAGAGACCAGCGCTGTTCTTTCAGCTTGCTTGCTAGGTGCGGCGGCCACTCGTCCGTTGGTAAAAACTCGCACAACGTTTTCACCTCGGCCTCCGTGAAAGAGGTACGTGCGGCATTCGCGGCCAGCGGCTGATCACAGTCGCTCTTTTTCAATGGGTTTCTGTTGAAGACGACAGGGGGCCACAAGGTCTGTGCGCTGGACTCTGTTGCGAGAAAGGTCCGCTCGCTCGACTTGAGGGTGAACGGCACCTGCGGAATCAGCATCAGCCAAGCTAAGGCCAGCGAACCGACAAGGGACACGGCAAACACCGTAATCTGGGCAAAAAGATAGGGGCGTGAGGGCAAGTCTTGCTTGCGCACCTGCCGCAGCCCGGTGTCAAAGTAGCGCCCGCAAGCAGCAATTTGGCGCAGGTCAACGCGATTGATTTGTGCCCACTGAATCAACTGGTGCGCTTCTTCCAGGCTGGCCGCCTGCACGCCAGAGAACATGCGAAAGGACATGAGGTTGGTTTGCTCATCCACATACGCACGGATCGCTGGGTCTGAAATTTCATCGCTGCCGTGCACCAGCAGCCACAGGCGCCGCAGCAGGGTATGCAGCGACACGGTGCGCCAGATGACGATGACAAAGCCTGCGATGAGCACCACTGGCACCAAAGCGGCCAGTGCGCCGCCGAACTGCGTGATGGTGGCGAAGTCCATCACGCGGCAGGCTGATCAAAGCGCCATGTGAGGCAAAGGTAAATGGCGCTGCGGGCTTGTTCTTCCCGTCGCTCAGCCAGTCGTTTTTCTCCAGGGGTCATGCGCGGCAGGCACGCACCTAGGGCCGGTATCAATGTCGCCATGCAGGGGCGCGCTCCCAAAGGTCAGTTGTATGCAGATGTTTCCCCCAATCTATGCAGGGGGAGGGCTCTGCACAACTACCAAAGTTGGTAGGTCAAGCCCCAAAGTGCCTGCACCGGGCCATGGAGGTCAAAAACAGTGCTTGCGCTCATCCAGCAAGCGCAAGCAGCTATCTTTTCAATAGCGCATCAAGGCAAGCGGGCCAGGGTGCCTGCCTGGGCCTCGCGCACGGCGGCCTCGGCGTCGGCGGGCAGGAGCAGGCCCTGTTGCTGCAGGCGCCAGGTGGCGGCGCGCACGGCGGCGATGTAGTGGTCTGGCGTGGGGTAGCGCTCTGCGATGGAGGGGCGGGGGTCTTTGCGGGCCAGGCGTTCGGCGCGGGTGGCGGCCAGGGGCAAGGTGGCGCCTTGCTGGGTGCAGATGCCGGAGGGGTTTTGTGGATCGATGGGCGCAGTGGTCTTGGCGTTCCAGCCCACGTAGGTGGCGCGGGGCACGGCCACGGCGGGCAGGCGCACAGCGCCCAGGGCCAGGCCGTCGGCGTCGGTGCGGGGCACCAGCACGGGGTATTGGCCCAGCACGGTGGGCAGGCCGCTGGCGCTGTCGGTGCGCCACGATGGGGTGGCGTAGCCCTGGTAGCCCAGTAGCGCACGCAGGCCGTGGTATTGGCCGGGGAAGATGGTGTGGTCGGCGGGCACCAGGGTGCCGTCTGCCACGTTGGGGTATTGGCTGGCCGGTGGCTCGGTGCCGCTGCGCACCCAGGCGTCCATGCGGGTGAGCAGGGCGCGCATCAGCGGGCCTGCGTAGATGGGCGATGTGGGCAGCAGGCAGCCTGCCTCGGCCTTGGCGACCGCATCAAACGCGGCAAAGTGCGGGGTGCCTGCCACCAGGTAGGCGCGCACGTTGGCGGGCAGGGGCAGGTGTTGGGCCTGGGGGTCGGTCACGCTATGGCTGCCGTGCGATGCCCACATTTCGTATTCCGAATCGACCTGCATGATGCGTGGGCAGGTGCTGGTGGCTGTGCAGCGCTGCAGCAGGCCGTCGGTGCGGCCGGTTTGTGCATCGGTGCTGGTGGCGTAGGCCATGGGGAACTGGTCTACGGGGTACAGGTCGTCGCTGTTGGGGCCGGGGTTGCGGGCGGGCTGGGCAAAGCGGGCGTTGGTGTAGCTGCGGCGCGCGCCGGGTATTTGCAGCAGCAGGCCGTCGTACACGGGGCGGTGGTCTGCGCTTTCGTTCAGGCCCAGGTACACAAAGTCGCGCAGCACGCGGCCAGATTGCGAGATGCCGGTGCCCAGCAGGGTCTGCATGGTGGGCTTGCCGCCTGCAGCCAGCGGGTTGGCGGCGCTGGTGTCGTGCCGCAGAAAGTGCGCCACATCGCGCAGCGCCGCCAGCCCCATGCCCATGGGCTTGGCATCGCGCGCGGTGTAGGTGAATTCGTAGATGGCGTCTGCAGGCTGCCCTGCAGGGCGGGTGATGGCGATGGTCTGGTCGTCCACAAACCGGAAGGCCAGGCCCGCAGGCTGGCTGCGGGGGTCTTGCAGGCGGGCACGCACGGTGAGCTGTGCGCCCTCGCGGCTGGCGGCGGGGTAGGCGAGCTTGACGGTTTGCTCGGCCTCGGTCTGCTTGGGGGTAAAGACCCATTCATCCCGCGAGGGGCCGGTCACACCGGGCAGCGTGGGCAGGTTGATGCCCAGTGCCGCTGCGCCCTTGCCGCCGCTGGCCGGCAGGTCGCCCTGCCAGCCGATCCACGCCAGGGTGTAGCCCTGTGCCAGCAGGAAGCCGGTGCCTGCATCGGCGGCCTCGCCCAGGCGGCCATAGGTGGGCGGGGCGTTGTCAAAGCCGGGGCCGATGAGTTTGCGGCCCCGGTTGGGCACCTCTACCAGCAGGGTGCCGTTGGGGCGCTGGGGCTGGAGGATGACGACATCGGCCACGGCCGTGACGCGGCCTGCTGCATCGCGCGGGGCCAGGGCCAGGTCGGCAATGACAGCGTTACGGGGGTCGGCAGGGTCCAGCGCCAGCGTGGCGCGGGCCAGGGTTTTGGTGGCGGTGCCGCGGTCGCCAAAACTGCGGGCCTGCAGCGCGGGGGCCTCGGTGGCCAGCACTTCAAACCGGGAGACCTGGGCTTGCGCCAGGCTGGGCATGAAGGCTGCCGCTACGGCCCACCCTGCGAGCTTGGTGCCCAGTGACCACGCAGAGCGCTGTGACTTGGACTGGGAAAGCACGGCGGGCAAAGCCTGCGGTGCCGTAAGGTGGCAAGGGGCGGCGGGCTGCAAGCGGCTGCGCATGGGTCAACTCCTGAAAGGGGTGTGGGCAAAGGATAGGGACGCGGCGACAAAGCGCAGCGGGGTGAAACCCGAAGGCCGCCCGGCCCTCACCCGCCCTGTGCGTGCACTGCGCCAGCCCTGCGCCAGTGATGATGCCGGGCTGACGCTGAGGCATCAGTGGGGATGAGAAAGGCTGGCGGCCAGGACGGGTGCAAGGCCTCAGGTCAGGCGCAAGGTGGGCTCGGTACTGCCCTGGCTGGCGGCGCGTGCAGGCTGCGCTGCAGCGCCGCCCAGACCGGCCACGCGGAAGAAAGCCACCAGCTCGGCCAGCTGGCGGGCCTGGTCGTTGAGGGAGTTGGCCACGGCGGCAGATTCCTCGACCAGCGCAGCGTTTTCCTGGGTGACCTGGTCGATCTGCGCCACGGCCTGGTTGACCTGATGGATGCCTGCGCGCTGCTCTTGCGATGCGGCGGTGATCTCTTCGATGATGACGCGCACCTGCTGCACGGCGCTGACGATTTCCGTCATGGTGGTGCCTGCGCGGTCTACCAGCTCAGAGCCATCGTGCACCTTGGAGACGGAGGCATCGATCAGGCTCTTGATCTCTTTGGCGGCCTGCGCGCTGCGCCCGGCCAGGCTGCGCACTTCCGATGCCACCACGGCAAAGCCCCGGCCCTGCTCGCCCGCGCGGGCGGCCTCTACCGCGGCGTTGAGGGCGAGGATGTTGGTCTGGAACGCGATGGAGTCGATGACGCCAATGATTTCGGAGATACGGTTGGAGCTGTCGGTAATGCCGCGCATGGTCTCCACCACGTTGCCCATCACGGCGCCGCCGCGCTCGGCAATGCTGGCGGCGTTGTTGGCCAGCTCGCCCGCGCGCTGGGCGTTGTCGGCGTTCTGGGTCACGGTGCTGGTCAGCTGCTCCATGCTGGCGGCGGTTTGCTGCAGCGATGAAGCCTGCGATTCGGTGCGGGCCGAGAGGTCGAGGTTGCCCGAGGCGATTTCGCCGGCAGCGTGGCGGATTTCTTCCGTGCCGTTGCGGATGTTGCCGATGAGCTGGGCCAGGCGGCTTTGCATGGTGTGCATGGCGTGCATCAGGCTATGGGTGTTGTTGCCCACGGTGGGCACCACCACGGTCAGGTCGCCTTCGGCAATGCGGCCCGCCACTTCGCTGGCGGTTGCAGGCTCGCCGCCCAGGCTGCCCGTCACGCTGCGGATGATGAGCAGCATGGACACATGGATGATGGCACCCAGCAGCAGCACGATGATGGCCAGGCTGGTGATGGTTTTGTAGAAGGCGGCCTGGATGTCGCCCACCAGCACGCCCGCCATGATGTGCCAGTCCCACGCCTTGTTGTAGCGCACATAGGTGATCTTGGGCATGCGTTCGACCTTGCCGTCGGGCTGCGTCACGCCCGCCTGGTAGGAGACAAAGCCCTGCCCGTTCTTGGTGCCCATGTCGGCCAGCTCGCGGTAGTAGGCCACGCCATCGGGGTCCTTGCGGTCGCCCACGTTGGTTCCAATGAGGTTGCCGCCGGTGGGGTGCATCAGCATGAGCGGAGCGGAGTCGATGACGAAGAGGAAGTTCTTGCCGCCATCAAACCGGAGCTTGGACAGGCGGGCCAGCGCCTGCTCTTTGGCGGCGGGCAGTTCCATGCGCCCGGCGGTCACTTCGGCGGCGTACGAGTCCACCAGGCTGTAGCCCAGGTCCACGATGTGGCGCACGGCGGCCTGGCGCTCTTCCGTCACCAGCGAGCGCGCATGGAAAGCCGCCCAGGCCCCCAGCAGGAACAGCCCGAGCCACATCAGGATCAGGGCCAATGTCAGTTTGGTTTTCAGTCGCATAGAAAGGTCAAGGTCGGCTGGCAGTGCAGCGTGAAGAACGGAATGCAATCAGCGCGCGGCCTGATGTGCGAGCCCCCTGCAAGCAGTTGGCTACCACCAGCGCGGAATGCAAACGGGGCACCAAGGGCGCAGGTTGCAAAGCACGCGGGGGTTACCAAACACTAGGGTTAACACCAATAAAAGACCGCAAGAGGCCGGATTGTTAACCAAAATCAGTAACAAAACATTTCTATTTGACATTTGTGCAACGTTTTTTATTGCGTTATCTGCCTCGCTTTCTTTGCTTTATTGCGTGCTCCCTGTGGCGGCTTCCCACCATAAAAAATGCTGCCAGCGCTTGATGAATAAGCGCAGGCAGCTATCAAAAGCAGAGCATCAAAAACAAAGGCAGCCGAAGCTGCCTTTGTGGGATGACGTGTTGGAGGTTGCCCCCCTCGCCCGCCTTGCCCGCCGCACCCGTTTTGCCAGCAGGGTGGCTGGGGGGTGTTACTTGCCCTGCACGTAGGCGTTGCGGGCCGTCACGGCCAGATCGGGGTAGTTGGCAAACATGCCGTCCATGCCCATGTCCAGGAACTTGCGGAACTCGGTGGCTGCCAGGGTGGCATCGGCCTGGGCAAAGGTCCAGCCGTGCACCTTCAGGCCTGCGGCGTGGGCCTGGTCGATGAATTCCTTGGTCACGGGGTAGGTGGTGTTGTTGATGAGCACGCCCACGCCTTCGTTGAAGGTGGCCACCTCCTGCAGGGTGAGGGTGGTCACGCTGGTGCCGCCCACCACGCCCATGCGCAGGGAGCCATCGGCGGCCTTGGTGGCCACGCCCAGCAGGATCTGCGGCATCTTGTTGTTCTGGGCGACCTGCTTGGCGCGCAGGCTGCGCAGCGTGGCATCGCTGAACGACTGGATGAACACCTTGCTGGAGGCGTTGTAGCCATTGGCCGTCAGGGTCTTGAGGATGCCGTCCTCCATCACCGGGTCAGCCTGCTTGGCTTCGGGGTAGATGCCCACTTCGCGGCCCACGGTGCTGCTTTGCTTCTTGGCAAAGTCCACCACTTCCTGAAAGGTGGGCACGGTGAAAGGGGTGGCTGCGCTGGGGGTGAAGCCGGGGTAGCTGGTCTTGCCCGTGCCGGTGGGCACCACGGTCAGGGTCTTGATCTCGGCCAGCGTGAAGTCGGCCACCTTGTAGGCGCCATTGCGCTTGGCAAACAGCGAGGCGATGTTGGTGGTGCGCTCCAGCGTGTCGTCGTGCATGGCCACCAGCACACCGTCCTTGGTGATCTGCAGGTCGGGCTCGATGTAGTCCGCGCCCATGCGGATGGCCAGCTCGTAGCCGCCCAGCGTGTGCTCGGGCAGGTGGCCGCTGGCGCCGCGGTGGGCAATCACCTGGGGTTGCGCGGGGGCGTCGTCGCTGCCACCGCAGCCCACCAGCAAAAGGGCAGACAGGCAGACTGCAGCAAAGGAAGAAAGTGCTTTCATGGCGTGATTCCGTTGTGGGAAAAACGCGCGACTGTAGAAGCGCGCAATGACATTGTGGTGACATTGCGCCGCAGGGCTGACACCTTCAGGACAGGGCGCCCGCTTGCAGAACGAGGACTATCGCGGCAGCGAAGTCACCGCGCCACCATCCAGCAATTGCTCCTGGCTGCCGGGTGGGCAGGGCTGGTCGGTGTAGGTGGTGCGGCCGTCCTGCACGCATTTGCGGGGGGTGGGCACCACGGGGGCTGAAGCCGCGCCGCGTGCACCCTGACCGCCCGCCTGGCTGGGGGGCTTGCGGTCAGCAGGCAATGTGTCAGGCCCCGGCCGCGTGAGCTTGCCCCAGGCCCGCTGCGCCCAAGGGGCTGCCTCGGCGGCGTAACGGCCCCAGTGGTCGTGCGTCCACCACGCGGCACCGGCCACCAGCAGCAGGGCCAGCAGTATCCAGAGGGCACGTTGCAAGGGACGGCGCATGGTCGGTGTGAAGGCGAATTTGGTGGAGGGAAGGGCAGCAGGCCGATCTGACCACACCACCCATCAGCTCATGGAATCAGGTCGCTGGATCAAGCCGTTTTGGCCGCTTGCGGCGGCGGGGCCACAGCGTAACCCAGCTGGGCCACCAACGCACTAGGGCGCTGCTGGTGGGCCAGCAGGGTGAGCTGCTGGCGCGCACGGGTCATGCCCACATACAGCGTGTTGCGCTCCTGCTCCTGCGGGGCCTGGGGGTCGGGGAAAGCGCCCTGCTCCAGGTACGGGATGAGCACGTGCTCAAACTCCAGCCCCTTCACGTGGCCGATGTGGGCCAGCACCAGACTAGCGGTGCTGCGCAGCTCGCGCTGGCGTTGCTCGGCCGCGTTCAGGTGCAAGAAGTAGTCGCGCGCGCTGGCAAAGGCCTGGGCGGCCTGGCTCAGCCCGACCAGGTTGGCCAGGGCGTCGGCGCGGCGCTGGCGCGAGACAAACACCTCGCGCACCACGGTCTCGATCTGCAGGGCTTGCAGCAGGCGGGCCAGGGTGTCGGGGCCCTGGGCTTCCTGGGCCACCTTCAGCGCGTTGCGCAGGCGGCGCTGCATGGCGGGCTCCACGTTGGCCACGATCTGGTTCGTGAAAAAGCTCTCCAGAAACAGCGGGTTGTCCGTCACGCTGCGAATGGCGTCTTCCAGCAGCTCGTGCTGCGATTCGTGCTCGCGCCCCTTGACCACAAT
This sequence comes from Acidovorax sp. DW039, assembly GCF_037101375.1. Lineage (NCBI taxonomy): Bacteria > Pseudomonadati > Pseudomonadota > Betaproteobacteria > Burkholderiales > Comamonadaceae > Acidovorax > Acidovorax sp. DW039. Next base: position 4,604,613 of record NZ_AP029019.1, read on the forward strand.
GCGTGCGCCGCAGAAGAAGACCAGGGCACGCATGAGCTTTTCGCGGGTGCGCGGCTCGGTCACGCTGTCGAAGTTGTCGGTGGCCACGGCCAGCAGGCCGCGCACCAGCAGCACCTCGGGGCGCAACAGGTAGCTTTCAAAGCCGCTCACGGTGTAGGGCACGCCGTCGGCCAGCAGGCGGTTTTCAATGGCGATGGACTGGCCCGGATGGCGCAGCAGCACGGCCAGGCCTGCCATCTTGCCGCGCGTGGCGGTGCGCCACTGCTGCACCTGCTGGGCGATCAGGTCCACGCAGTGGGCCTCGTCCTCGTAGCCCAGCAGTTGCACGGCGGTTTCATGCGCGGCCAGCGAGCCGTAGGGCTTGCCTGCCAGCCGCCCGGCCTTGGCGGCCAGCTTGCGGCCAAAGCGGTGGCTGGGGGTGAGGGGCAGGCGCACCACGCGGCGGCTGGTGTGCGTGGCAATCGCATCGCCCATGTAGGCGGCATCAGCCCCGTGCGCGCCGAAGATCACTTGGTCGCGGTCGCCCACGCCGCAGAACTGGCACAGGGTGGAGTCGAGCAGCTCGCGCAGCACGCGGAACGATGCCGCGTTCACGTCGTGCATCTCGTCCACCAGCAGCATCTGCACATTGCGCGGCCAGTGCGGCAGGCTGGCGGCGGTGTCGCCCTCCAGCAGGCGGCGGGCCAGGTCGTAGGTGGCATCGTACGGGCCGCGAAACAGCGGCTGCTCGGCCAGCTCGCGGCGGCGAATGCGTTCATACGCACGAAACACCTTGAGCAGGGTGTAGCTCACGCCCAGGTCGCCCGCGTAGTCGGGCGATGCGGGGCGGTCTTCGCGCTCCATATCGTCCTTGAGCGTGCCCTTGAGCCACAGCGCCATGGCCAGAAAGTCTTCGATAAACCCGGCATCGCCCGCACTGGGCAGTTGCAGCTCTTCGGGCCAGCGCTCGTGTTCGCTGGCCTCCACGCGCTGCACGGCGTCCCACACGTAGGGGCGCAGGGCCTCGATGTCGGTGAGCTGCTCCACGGGGGCCACATAGGGCTCCTGCAGCATGGCGGTGCAGAAGGCGTCAAAGCTGGCAATGCGAAAGCGCGCCACCACTGGCGCGGGCAACCCGATCTTGCGCAGCGCGGCCTGCAGGGCCTGGCAGGCGGTGTCGGTGTAGGTCAGGGCCAGGCAGCGCTCGGGCGGCATGCCCCCCATCCACGCCTGGGCCATGCGCAGCGCCAGCGTGGTGGTTTTGGCGGCACCGGCGTTGGCCTCGATGATGAGCGTGCGCTCGGCAGACATCTGCACGGCGACCTGCTCGTCAGTGGGGGTGATGTGTTTGGGTTGGTACGGGTGAACGGTCGCCAACGGGAATCCTCAGGAGTGCAGGGGCCGCACGGCGCTGCGGGAGCGCCGGGGCGGGGCCTGGTCGCGCGAGCTCAGCGCCGCCGACCTACGCCCACGTCAATCTCGCCATAGACGGTGACGCCGCTGCTGCCGCCGCCCACGTCCGTCACAGCGTTGCCTTGGGGGCCGCTGCTGCTATTGCCGCTACTGCGTTTGTACAGGGGGCCAGAGGCATCGCCCCCGGCCGAAGGCGTGCCCGCGCAACCCGCAAGCAGGCCCAGCGCTGCGCACAGCGCCCAGGCACGTGCGCAGGCTTGCGCGGTCATTCCTCGCCGCCCAGGTGGTTGCCCAAAATGCCTGCCAGCTCGAACATGCCCGCGCTGTCTTTGCCAAACACGGCGCGCAGCTTGTCGTCGGCGACGATGGTGCGCTTGTCCCTGGGGTCCTGCAGGTTGTGGGTCTTGATGTATTCCCACATCTTCTTCACGGCCTCGGGGCGGGCCACCGGCTCGCTGCCAATCACCGCGGCCAGGGCAGCGCTGGGGGCCTTGCCTGCCGCAGCCTTGCGGGGGGCTTTGGCGGCTGCTTTCTTTGCCGGGGCTTTTTTGGCTGCAGCGCCCGTCTTTGCTGCGCTGGTAGCTCCTGTTTTTGCAGCACCTGCTGCAGGCTTGCGGGGTGGGAACTTGCTGGGCGCAAACTCAAAGTTGACCTTGCCCGCCTCCTTGTCCCACGCCAGGTGGGCCTTGAAGTTGCGGCGCGTGCGCATGCTCACAAACTTGTCGAGCAGGTCGGTCTTGCCGGTCTCCAGCAGCTTGTGCATCTGCTCGCGCTCCACGGGCTGCTGCAGGATGACCTTGCCGCTCTTGAAGGTGCAACTGGGTGTGGGCTGCGCAGCGGTGGGCACGGCCTTGCTGCACACGTAGTTGCTGCCGTGCTCGTGCACGTCCGATCCGCAGATGGGGCATGGGCCCAGGGATGCGTCTTCAAACTCGACGATCTCGCCAGACTCTTCGCCCTTCTTGTCGTCGCCAAAGTCAAATTCCAGCTTGTAGTTGTGCGCCTCGTCGTCGTACTTGATGACGATTTCGGAGGTGAACGGCCAGCCCGCCTTGGAGCGGAAGCCCTCCAGCGGGCCGATCTTCTTGTCGCGCAGCAGTTGCTCGGCCTCGGCGGTTTCAAACGTGCGGCCTGCGGGCGATTTGCCAAAGCTGAAGCCACAGCCTTCGCCGTGTCCGCCCGCGCCTGTGCAGGCGTAGCGGCGGTAGTTTTCCTTGACCACGCCGCCACAGTTGGGGCAAGGGGTTTGCAGCGTGGCGTAGTCGCCGGGGATGGTGTCGCGGTCGTATTCCTTGGCCTTCTTCACCATGCGCTCGGTCATGGCGGCAATCTCGCGCATGAAGGCTTCACGGCTGAGCTGGCCCTTTTCCATCTGCGATAGCTTGTACTCCCACTCGCCGGTGAGGTCGGCGCGGCAGAGTTCTTCCACCTCCAGCCCGCGCAGCAGCGTCATGAGCTGGAAGGCCTTGGCCGTGGGAATGATTTCGCGGCCTTCGCGCAGCATGTACTTTTCGGTCAGCAGCCCTTCGATGATGGCGGCGCGGGTGGCGGGCGTGCCCAGGCCTTTTTCCTGCATGGCTTCGCGCAGCTCGTCGTCGTCGATCTGCTTGCCCGCGCTTTCCATGGCGCCGAGCAGCGTGGCTTCGGAGTAGCGGGCGGGCGGCTTGGTCTTGAGGCCCTTGGGATCGACCTGCAGCGTGTTGACCATTTCGCCGGGTTTGACGGGCACCAGGTTCTGGCCCTTGTCACCGTCCTTGCCGCCTTCTACTTCGTCAGCCGCTTCCTTACCGTAGATGGTAAGCCAGCCGGGCTTGACCAGCACCTTCCCTTCGGTCTTGAAGCTGTGCGGGGCCACGGTGCTGATGCGGGTGGTCACGGTGTATTCAGCACTGGGGAAGAACACCGCCATGAAGCGGCGCACCACCAGGTCGTACAGCTTTTGCTCGGCCTCACTCAGGCCCGACGGAGCCTGCGTGGTGGGGATGATGGCAAAGTGATCGCTGACCTTGGCATTGTCAAAAATGCGCTTGGACGGGCGGATGTAGTTGTTGTTGAGCGCCGTGAGCGCGTGCGGTGCCAGGTGGCGCATGCCGTGGGACTGCACATCGGCCAGCATCTCAAAGGTCTGCTTGGCCACGGGCAGGTAATCCTCAGGCAGGGCGCGCGAATCGGTACGGGGGTAGGTCAGCGCCTTGTGGCGTTCGTACAGGCTCTGGGCCAAGGCCAGCGTGGTTTTGGCGCTGAAGCCGAATTTGCCGTTGGCCTCGCGCTGCAGGCTGGTCAGGTCGAACAGCAGGGGCGATGCCTGCGTGGTGGGCTTGCTCTCTTCGGTGACGGTGGCCTGCTTGCCGCGCACGGCGTTGGCTATTGATTGGGCTTCGGCCAGCGACCAGACGCGGTCGGCCTTGGCTTCGGCATCCTCGCCCTTCTTCCACTTGGGGTCGAACCACTTGGCGGGGTATTCGCCCGCCTGGGCGCCAAAGGTGGCGTGGATTTCCCAGTAGTCGCGGCTCACGAACTTGCGGATCTTTTCCTCGCGCTCCACCACCAGCGACAGCGTGGGCGTCTGCACCCGGCCCACGGTGGTCAGGAAGAACCCACCGTCGCGCGAGTTGAACGCCGTCATGGCGCGCGTGCCGTTGATGCCCACCAGCCAGTCGGCCTCAGAGCGGCTGCGCGCCGCGCTGGCCAGGCCCGCCATCTGCTGCTCGGAGCGCAGGGCGTTGAAGCCGTCGCGGATGGCCTGGGGCGTCATGGACTGCAGCCACAGGCGCTTGACGGGCTTGCCCAGCGGTTTGCTGCCGCCCGCGTACTGCTCGATCAGGCGGAAGATCAGCTCCCCTTCGCGGCCCGCGTCACAGGCGTTGATGAGTTCGGTCACGTCCTTGCGCTTGGCCTGCTTGACCACCGCGTTCAGGCGGCTCTTGGTCTTGTCCACCGGCTTCAGGTCAAAGTACGGCGGAATCACCGGCAGGTGCGCAAAGCTCCACTTGCCGCGCTTCACATCAAACTGCTCGGGGGCCTGGATCTCTACCAGATGGCCCACGGCACTGGTGACTACATAACGGTCGTTCTCGAAGTGGTCTTCGTGCTTGTCGAACTTGCCCGAGACGGGCGTGAGGGCGCGCACGATGTCCTGCGCCACCGATGGTTTTTCTGCAATTACCAGGGTCTTGGTCATTTTGGGGCTCTCGCCAGTCGTTCTGGTGTCGTTCTCGTATCGTTCTAGCTTCCAGCAGCCCGAGGTCCACCCCGGGCGCTTCTACAATCCGGCTCTCACGCGCATGCACACGCATACACGCGCACGCACACACATGTGCACTATCAAGTTAACAGAGTTTTTGCCATGGCCCGCAATGCAACGCCTGCAGACCCCAACGCCCACTCCGGCCGCCGCATCCAGACCCGGCGCTCCGGCGTGCATGGCAAAGGCGTTTTTGCCCTGCAGGACATCGCCGCAGGCGAGGTGCTGGTGGAGTACACCGGCGAAATCATCACCTGGCAGGAGGCGCAAGACCGCCACCCGCACGACCCCAGCCAGCCCAACCACACGTTCTACTTCCATGTGGATGAAGACCGGGTGATTGACGCCAACTACGGTGGCAACTCCGCACGCTGGATCAACCACAGCTGCGACCCCAACTGCTTTGCTGACGAGCAGGACGGGCGCATTTTCATCACGGCGCTGCGCAATATCAAGGCGGGCGAAGAACTGAGCTACGACTACGGCCTCATCATTGAAGAGCGCTACACCAAGAAGCTCAAGGCCGAATACCCCTGCTGGTGCGGCGCAGCCACCTGCCGCGGCACGCTGCTGGCCCCCAAGCGCGGCTGGCGCCCCCCCATGCCGGACCTGCCCCCGCCAGAGCCGCGCGCTGCAGTGAGCAAAGCCAAGGCATCCAGGACCGGCAAGTCCTCCAAGGCCCACAAAACTAACCAGGGCGGCAAGGCATGACCACCCCCATCCGCTGGCCCGCCGAGGCCGTCTGGGAGGCTGTGGCACCGTTGCTGCCCGGCTTTACGGTCGAGGTGCTGCCCACCATTGACTCCACCAACACCGAGCTGATGCGCCGCGCCCGCGCCGGGCAGACCGAGCCCACCCTGCTGGTGGCCGAGCAGCAGACCGCCGGGCGAGGCCGCCTGGGCCGGGTGTGGCAAAGCGATGTCGGCGCTTCTTTAATGCTGTCGCTGGGCCTGCCGATGGCCCCTAAGGACTGGTCAGGCCTGTCGCTGGCCGTGGGCGTGAGCGTGGCAGAAAGCCTGCAGCCCACCCTGCCCCCGGCGCAACCGGGCCAGCCCCCGCGCATCGGCCTGAAGTGGCCCAACGACCTGTGGCTGAGCGGTGACCGCAAGCTGGGCGGCATTCTGGTGGAGACCGCCAGCTTTGTAGCCCCCCAGGCCGCGCAGCCAGCCACAGCCCATGGCACCGCTGCCCGCTACGTGGTGGTGGGCATTGGCATCAACGTGCTGCCGCGCAGCGCCGAGGGCATGAGCATGCCCCCCGGCTGCCTGCAGGATGTGGAGCCGGGCCTGGACGCGCCCGCTGCGCTGCTGCGCATCGTGCCGCCGCTGGTGGCCATGCTGCAGGGCTTTGAGGCCTGCGGCTTTGCGCCCGTGCAACCCCGCTTTGCCGCACGCGATGTGCTGCAGGGCCGCCCCGTCACCCTGAGCGATGGGCAGGCGGGCATGGCCAATGGCGTGGGCGATGATGGCGCTTTGCTGGTGCACACCGCCCAAGGCATGCAGGCCGTGACCAGTGCGGAAATCAGCGTTCGCCCTGCCGTGGTTTCCACGTCCCTGTGAGCAGCCCACTCATTCACTCTGACACCTAGCCAGGAAAACAGGAAAAGCCCCGCCCATGCTGCGCCTTGTCGTCATCGCCCTGCTGCTGGCCAACGCTGGCTATTACGCCTGGACCCAGGGCTGGCTACGCAGCGCCGGATTCATGCCCGCCGAGCAGGCGGAGCCCCAGCGGGTGCAACAGCAGATCCGCCCCGAAACCCTGAAGGTGCTGCGCACCCAGGGCAGCGCCACCGCGCCAGTGCCCACGCCGCCCCCGCCTGCCCCCTCTGCGGCGCAGGCTGACTCTGGCGCGTCTGCCACAGCTTCTGCCACAACGGCAGCCACCCCACCCGCCGATGCCGGGGAATGCCTGCAGGCGGGCATTTTTGATGACAAGCAGGCGGCCGCCCTGCGCACTGCAGCCGCCGCACTGCCCGCAGGCAGCTGGAGCCTGGAGCCCACGCCCATCACCGGCCGCTGGATGATCTACATGGGCCGCTTTGACGACCAGGACACGCTGGACAAGAAGCGCGCCGAGCTGCGCGCCCGCAAGGTGGACTTTGACCGCGCGGGCGGCACCCTGGAACTGGGCCTGTCGCTGGGCCGCTTTTCTACCGAAGAGGCCGCACAACGCGGCCTGACCGCGCTGAGCGCCCAGGGCGTTCGCACGGCGCGCGTCATTCAGGAGCGCCAGGCCGCCAACGGCTTCACCCTGCGCCTGCCCGCCGTGACCGACGCGCAGCGCCAGCAGTTCCTGAACACCCTGCGCCCGGCCATGGCAGGCAAGACGCTGGGTGCCTGCGGCTGACAGGCGTTGCGCCCATGCGGGTAATGCACACCCACGCTGCACGCCCCTGAATCACTACATTTTTGATAGCTGCCTGCGCTTGGTTTACGAGCGCTAGGGCCGAATATTCCCTCAAGATCCTGCTCCAGCGCACGCCGCAGGCTACGATCACCCCATGACCACCCAGTACGAAACCCTGCGCCCCGAAGAAACCTACCGCGAGGCCTTCGGCGTAGAGCCGCCCGCCACCCCTGTGGAGCGGCTGCTGTGGCCCCGCAAGCCCGCAGGCTTTGTGGTGCACCAGGCCCGCTGGAACGCGCAACCCAGCCCGCCAGAAAACACCCCCGCAAACACCACCGCCCCCGCACAGGCAGAGGCCAGCCCCGGCAGTGACGAGCCAACGGCCCCTGCACCCGCCGACCGCACCCGCCTGCTGGTGCCCGCGCAGTGGGGGCTGGTGCCGCACTGGGTCAAGTCGGCATCCGATGCCAAGCTGCGCGCCCCCAAGCTGGTCACCGCCAAGTCCGATCTGGTCTCCACGGCCACGGCTTTCCGCGACGCCTGGCTGGCCGGGCAGCGCTGCATCGTACCCATGCAGGCCTTTTTTGCGGACGACTACCGCAAGGGCGGCAAGCCGGTGCCCACGCGCATTGCCCGCGTGGATGGCAAGCCCATGGGCGTGGCCGGGCTGTGGGCGCGCTGGCAGGGCGCAGAGGGGGAAGAGATCATCAGCTACGCGCTCATCACCGTGAACGCCAATGCCCACGGGCTGATGAACCGCTACCAGGCACCGGGCAGCGAAAAGAGCATGCCCGCCATCCTGAACGAAGGTGCCTACGACGCGTGGCTGAATGCACGGGTCGAAAAGGCCAAGGAGTTCTTGCGCCTGTACCCAGCGCAATCACTGCTGGCCAACCCGGTGGAGAAGAAGGCGGACAAAGCGCCCAAGGGCTGGCTGGACTGAGCCAGCCCGCCTCGCACACACCGCCGCTCAACGCGCCTTGAGCAGCTCTGGCACCTTCAGCAGCACCAGTTCGTTGTCGTCCGCCTTGTTGGGGTCGCGGCTGGAGCTGAAGGGCAGGTTGTTGTCGTTGCCCACCACGATGTGCTGCTCGTCCACCACATCCACGTTTTCAATGGTGAAGAACGGGAAGGTGAGCACGCCGTTGTTCAGCGGCTTCTTGGCCAGGCGCTGCGGGTCCTGAATGTTCATCAGGTCGATGTAGCCCACCTTGCGGATTTCGCCGCCCACGTTGGCATCGTTCAACTCCACCTTGTACACACGCTTGAACTGCGCCAGGTCGTGGAAGCAATCCGTGCGCTGCTGGCCGGTGGGGCAGGCCTTGTCGGCCGTGCCTTCGCCGTTGTCGCGCTCGATGATGAGACCCATGCTGGCGTCGATCATGTTGAAGTCGCCAATCGCGTGGTGGTTGGCCTCCAGCACGTACTTCCAGTGGCGGCCCGTCCATTGCTCGGTCTTCACATCGAATTCGAGCACGCGCAGGTACTGCTTGCCGCCCACGTTCTCGTAGGCCTTGGCGGCGTCGTTCCACAGCGCGCCTTCGAGCAGGGCGTAGAGCTTGCTGCCGTCCTTGCTGGCGGCCATGCCTTCAAAGCCCTTGGAGCGTTTCACGTCGAACGCGGTGGGCTTGGCATCGGGTGCGCCGGGCATCAGCACGCCGGGCGCATCGGGCGAGCGCACCACCTTGCCGTCCACCTTCGTCTCGAACACCGCCAGCACCTTGCCGTTCAAATCGGCCTTGATGAGGAAGGGGCCAAACTCGTCGCCAATCCACAGCGCACCGCCCGCAAACTGGAAGCTCTCGGGGTCAAAGTCCGCGCCCGTCAGGTAGCGCTTTTCTGTGCCCTCTTGCGTGATGCGGAAAGGCACCTTCTTGTCGGGGTCGTGCAGGAAGATGGTCTTTTGGCGGGTGAACTGGCCACTCTTGAAGTCCACCTGGTAGTGGCTCAGGTGCAGCATGAAGTCGGGCGAGTTGGCCTTGGAGCCCGCGCCGTTGTCCGTCAGCAGCCAGAAGCTGCCATCTGCCATGCGCTTGATGCCCGAGTGGCCTTGCAACGGCTGGCCGTCAAACGGCAGACCAATGCCCGTGGGGCGCCCAGCCGACAGGCCCGCCACCGAACCCAGCTTATCCACGCGCTGCGCGGTGGTGAATTTGCCCGCATGGCGCAGATCAGTCGGTGCATCGGCGGGAGCAGCGATCACCGTCATGGCAGGCATCACGGCATGGCCCGCCAGCGTGGCGGGGTAGGCTTGCTGCGCGTGGGCATTGAAAGCAGGCGACAGGGCAACGCAAGCCAGCGCAACGCTGGCAGCCAGACGATTCAGAGAGAAGAAAGCAGACATGGTGGCAAGGGTGCACAAAATGAAAGGCGCAACCTTGCCGGGGGGATGTGACGGGGGTGTGACGAGTACAAGCGCGACTGCGACGTGTTTATGACACAGGCCGACTGTGAGTTCCTCCCGGTGCAGTAGCTATCGCCTCAAGGCCCACCAAGCCGCTATAGGAAAAGCCAGAGCAACAGCAATGAATGCGAATGGTGCCCACATGACTGGCTCATCGCGCACACCCAGGCTAGACCCTGAACCCACAGGACCCCAAGCGACGAACGCCGATGCCAAAGCGACGGAAGCCACTACCAAAATCGCCACCGCAACCACGCACTGGCATACGGTGTGACGAGTACGTCTTCGCCCGAGGAAAACCAAAGCGACACAGCGAAAACAAGAGGAGGAAGCAACAGCCAAACAAGAACGAAAACGAACTCCCACCGCATCATCTTGGGCTCTCCGGGGCGAGCGCGGCGCGCACAAACACATCAGATACAAAGTGCCAACAACGCCATTGCGGCCATATAGAAGACGACCCATCCAAACCCAGATCGCCGACGTACGCTTCCGTCCATCCCTGCTGCGCCGCCACCCAAGGCGCCAAACGCAGCCCATACGATCAGTCCCGTGGCCATCAACGCGTCAGCGACCGTATCTGCTGCCTCTGAGCCCCGCAGGTAACCGAAGCCAAAAAAGAAGACTGCGCTGAATCCAATCAGCCACAGGTTGAACGGCCGCACCATGCCCAACGATGCAAACAAACCGACCGCCGCCACTGCGGCAAGGGCACCAATCACAGCGCCAAATGCAAGAGCAATCAGGCCATATTGCAATCGGTCTGTAATCGTCAACGGGTCGCGTTGCATGGGTATCCTCAACTAACGTCGGGTATGGGTCGGTGCCACAGGCACCCATCGAGGGCCAGTGAAAACTATACCCGGCAGTCCCCCCTCAGCGCCGCGCCATCCACAGCGCAGCCCCCACCACCAGCGCCCCGCCCGCCCAGCCTTGCGGGCCCAGGCTTTCACCCAGCCACAGCACCGCAAACAGCGCACCCCAGGCGGGCTCGGTGCCCATGAGCAGGCCCACGCGGCTGGGGCTGGTGTGCTTGAGGGCCCAGTTTTGCGCCACCAGGGCGAACACGGTGCAGCCCAGCACCAGGTAAACCGCAGCCCACCAGAAGGCACTGGCGTCGTGCCAGGTGGGCAGGGCTGGCAGGCCTTGCGGCAGCAGCGCCCAGCCCAGGGCCAGCGTGCCCAGGCCCACCACGGCCGATTGCACGGTGGTGAGCAGCAGCACCGGCACGGGTGCCGCATCCGCCCCGACACGGGAAGAGACATGGCGCGCCGCCTGGGCCATGGCGCAGGCCATGAGGGCACGCAACACGGCGGCAGCCAGCATGAGGGCGTCGCCCCCGCTCCAGCCGCCCTGCCAGCCCCCGGCCAGCAGCAGTGCGCCTGCCAGCGACACGGCCACGCAGCCCCACACGGCCCGGCTAGGGCGCTGGCCCATCAGCGCCCATTCGGCCACGGGGGTGAACACCACGCACAGGCTGATGAGAAAGGCCGCCCGGCTGGCCGTGGTGTGGGCCACGCCATAGGTTTCGCACAGAAAGATGGACAGCAGCAAAGCCCCCAGTGGTACACCCTTGCGCAGAGCGGCCCAGCGTTGCGAGGCCGTGGTACCGCGCAGGGCCACGGGGGCCAGCACGGCGGTGGTGAGCACAAAGCGCACGGCCAGAAACCCCAGCACGGGGTAATAGGCCAGCGCCCCTTTGGCCACGCCGTAGCTGGTGCCCCAGACGATGGCGACCAGCAGCAGGGTGACATCGGCCATCCGTAGCAAGGGGTGCGGCTTGAAGGCCTGGGCCGACGAGGCGGGAGAAGAAGCGGAGGAAGAAACGGCAGGAGCGGCAGAAGTCGTCATACACCCATCGTAGATTTGCGCTCGTGTGTTGATAATCCATTCATGACACACAACATTTGTTCCTCATGAGCACCAATGAAGCCCTGCCCCACCTGGCCGACATGGCGGTGTTTGCACGGGTGGTGGAGGCGGGCAGCTTCTCTGGCGCGGCGCGGGGGCTGGGCACCACGCCGTCAGCCGTGAGCCGGCAGGTGGCTCGGCTGGAGGCGCTGCTGCAGGTGCGCCTGCTGGAGCGCACCACCCGCAAGCTGCGCCTGACCGAGGCGGGCCACGCCGCCTATGGCCGCTGTCAGGCGCTGGAGGCCGCCGCCCGCGACGTGCTGCAACTGGCGGACCAGCACATCCACGCACCGCAGGGCCTGGTGCGCATGAGCGCGCCCAAGGCCTATGGCCGACAGCGCATTCACCCGCTGGTGCCCGCGTTTTTGGCGGCGTACCCGCAGGTGGATGTGCAACTGCTCATCACCGACCGGGTGGTAGACCTGTTTGCCGAGGACGTAGACCTGGCCATCCGCATCACCGACACGCCACCGCCCGGGCTGGCGGGCAGGCCGCTGCATGCCGTGGAGCACATCGTGTGCGCAAGCCCGGATTACCTGGCACGCCGGGGCACGCCACAGCACCCCAGCGAGCTGGCCGGGCACGACTGCATTTACCTGGGGGAGGACCCGAGCGACCGGCGCTGGCGATTCACACGAACCCTGCCACGCAAAACCAGCGCCCACGCCAAAGGCAGGGCCGGTGAATCAGGCCAAGGAAGCGATCAAGGAAGAAATCAAGGGAACAGCGAGCAGGTCACCGTGTCGGTGCGGGGCCGATACGTCGCCAACCATAGCGAGGTGCGCTGCGAGGCCGCGCTGGCGGGCCTGGGCATTGCCAGCCTGCCGGGGTTTACGGCGCAATCGGCACTGGCCCGCGGTGCCCTGGTGCGTGTGCTGACCGACTGGCAACACGACACCGCGTATTCCGGCACGGCCTGGCTGCTGTACCCGCCCAACCGGTTTTTGCCGCACCGGTTACGGGTGTGGATTGATTACTTGGCCAGCGCGCTGACGGAGAGCTGAGAAGTTGGTAGCGCCCAGGCGCGGGCGGTGACGGAGAGCAGAGCCAGCACCGTCTGGTTGCTGGCCTGCGCCACGGTGGCCACATTGGCGGCCAGACGGCCAACGAGGGAAGAAGTCGAGAGGGTGGACAAGGCAGATGGAGAAGACATGGCAGTCAGATCGCTGAGCTGGTAACTATGAAACTTGCGTAGCCCCCTAGCTTGCCGGGCGGCTATGACGGGTCTATGACACCGCCGATAACACCGCTGGTGCGTTGTCATGTGACAACCATGACCGCGTGATCTCTAGACAACGGCGCTTTGCGGGCGAGGCGGCCCGCCCCCTTTGATTTCATGCGTTTCGCACCTGCGCTGTATCGCGTCGGCACCCTTGAACTTGCACCAGCCGTTCGGGTTGAGTGCGTCGAAGGCTCAGCGCGAACAGTGCACGAAAGTGCTGGACAGATCCATCACCCCTGCCCCTGCCACAACCCCGCCGCGTGCCCGCGGGTAAAGGCTTCTTCAAACACCGAGTAGCCCGACCAGTCGCTGTGTGCAAAGGCCAGCCGCGCCGTAGCGGGCGTGGGCAGCGCGCGCTGGCGCTCTCCATTCAATAGCAGCTTGCGCTTGCCCTGCGGGCTTTGCAAGCCGATTTGACTTAAAAACTGCTGCACACCGGGCACGGGGATGGACATGGCATGGCCGTACCGCGTGGTCTGCACCCGTGTGGCGCGCTGTATCACATCGGGGTGCGGGCCTGCCAGCGATGCCAGCGCCGCACGGCCCCAGTGCTCTGCACTGAGGGTGGCCAGTTGCTGGCGGGCATCGGGCACATCGCCCAGCGCCTGGTAGTAGGTCAGCACCGTGGGGCCGGGGCGGGGGTCGAGCTTTTGGTGCGAGGCGTCCACATAGCCCAGGCCGCCAGGGTTGGCGTCGCCGTAAATCACGTTGTCCCACGCGGGGGCCGCGCCCGGGCGGTCGGTGAGCGGAGTGCCCAGGTGGATGTTGGTCACGGCCCAGGGAGCCCATTGCAGACGCCGGGCCGCCTCCGCCAGGAAGGCAGGCGGCGTCTGCACCACCCGCGCCGCCACAAACACCGGCAGGGCCACGATGCAGCGCGGGGCCTGCCAGCGCTCCACATTGCCGGTGTGGTGGTTGTAAGCATCCACCTCCACAACCCGGCGCGTTTCTGCAATGCGCAGCACGCTGGTGCCGGTGCTGAGCTGGCCGCTGGCACGCAAGGGCTCTGCCAGGCGGTGGGTGAGGTAGCCGTTGCCCTCGGGCCAGGTCAGCACGCCTTCACGGTCTTCGGCCACGGGCTCGCCGGGGGCATGAAACCCGTGGCGGCTGGCAAAGTAATGCAGCCCCGCCCAGGCCGACACGCGGGAGGTACCCGCGCCGTAGTCGTCGCGGCAGCAATAGTTCAGATACCAGCGCAGGTGCGTGTCATCCAGGCCCTGCTGCTGCAGCCACGCTTCAAAAGTAATAGCATCCAGCGCTTGATGGGCGGGCGCCAAGCCCTTTTTTGCATCCAATGCTGCAAACTGCGGCATGGTGAAGCGGGCCGCCCGGCTGGCTGCATCCACCGCCTGCGCAAACCGACGGTATTGGGCCAGGGTGTCTTCGCCCACGCCGTGCACCGGCAGCAGGCCCTCGGTCCATTCATGGTCAAAGTACAGCCGCTCCTGGGGGCTGTGGCAAAGGTGGCGCTCATCGTACTGCCAGCGCCCGGCCACACGCTGGCGCAGGCCCAGTTCTTCGAGCAGGTCTTGCACTTCGGGCGCGTCATCCCCCGGCACGGGCAGGTAGTGCGCACCCATGGGGCAAGGCAGGCCCTTCACGTTGCCACCCCGGCTGTTGCCGCCGGGCTGGTCTTCCAGCTCCAGCAACACAAAGTCCTGCACCCCGGCCAGCCGCAGGCTGCGCGCTGCCGCCAGCCCCGCCACCCCGCCCCCGGCAATCACCACCTGCGCGCGCCGCACCACGGCGGGCGCAGGCAGGGTGCCCCGGGCCAGCAGATCACGCAGCGTGTGGCCGCGCTCCATGTCGATGCCAGCAAAGGCGAATTCCAGCGCAGGCGCTGCCTGCTGGCAGCCCGACAGCCAGGGCATGCCCGCCAAGGCAGTGGCACCGGCCAGCCACTGGCGGCGTTGCAGCATCACGCTGCCCCTCCGGCCTGCGGGATGGGGGCCTGCGTCATGAGACGCGAGGTCAAAGGGGTGGCGTGCATGGGATTCGTGGGGCAGAGAAGGAACACTGGTGGTCACAGCTCAATGCGCAACGACCTTACCCCATTCACGCTCGTAGGTGTGCACCAGGGCCTGGTTGGACAGGCGGTTGACCTCGGCAGGCACGCGCGCCATGTCCAGCGGAAAGTCAAACAGCAGTGGCAATGTCTGCGGGCTCAGGAACTGCAAGCCCGTGGGCAGCGCATCGGGCACGCGCCAGGGGCGGCGGCTGGCCAGCACATAACCCCACTCGCCAAAGCTGGGTACATGGGCGTGGTACGGCGCGGTCTGCAGCCCCACCGATTCAATGGTCTGCACCACCGTCCAGAAGCTCTGGCGCGCCACCAGGGGCGAGGTGGTCTGCACCACCGCGTAGCCGCTGGCCGCCAGGCGCTTGTCCAGCAGCGCATAAAAGCTGTTGGTGTAGAGCTTGCCAATGGAGAAGTTGGTGGGGTCCGGAAAGTCCACCACGATCACGTCGAAAGTGTCCTCGCCTTGCTGCAGCCACTGAAAGGCATCGGTGTTGACGATGTGGACTTTCGGGCTCTGCAGCGACTGGCCATTCAGCCGCGCCAGCGTGGGGTTGTCGGTAAAGATGCGGGTCATGGCCGGGTCCAGCTCGACCAGCGTGACCGATTCCACCGAGGGGTACTTGAGGATTTCACGCACCGCCATGCCATCGCCCCCGCCCAGCACCGCCACCCGCCGCGGGTTGCCATGGGCGGCCATGGCGGGGTGGACCAGCGCCTCGTGGTAGCGGTATTCGTCGCGCTCGGCAAACTGCAGGTTGCCGTTGAGGAACAGGCGGTGCCCCGCCCGCCCCTGGGTGACCACGATGCGCTGGTAGGGCGACGCCGTGCTGAACACGATGCGGTCCTGGTAGAACTTGTCTTCCGCCAGCGTGGTGATGTGGTCCGCCCCTGCAAACCCGGCCAGCAGCGCGCCGAGCACCAGCACGCACGCCACCGCGTGCGCCTTGAGGCGGCGCAGTTCGCCGCGAAACAGCCACACCGCCCACAGCGCCACGGCCGCATTCATCAGCCCGAACAGCAGGCCCGTGCGGATCAACCCCAGGTGCGGCACCAGCAGCAGCGGAAAGGCCAGCGACACCGCCAGCGCGCCCAGGTAGTCAAAGGTGAGCACCTGCGACACCAGATCCTTGAGCACGGTATTGCGCTTGAGGATGCGCATGACCAGCGGAATCTCCAGCCCCACCAGCGTGCCCACCATGAGCACCATGCCGTACAGCAGAAACCGGAAAGCACCGGGCACATAGGCATTGGCCATGAACAGCACCGCTGGCATCGCGCCGCCCACCAAAGCGACCAACAGTTCAATGCGCAAAAAGTGCGCGGGCAATTGCCGCTCAAAGTACCGCGACAGCCACGAACCCACCCCCATCGCAAACAGATAGGTGCCGATGATGGTGGAGAACTGCAGCACCGAATCGCCCAGCACATACGACGCGAGCGCCCCCGCTGCCAGCTCATACAGCAGACCGCAGGCTGCCACCACGAACACGCTGACGAGCAGGGCGATGTCGATGGGGCGGGGGCCTGGGGTGGAGACTCTGGCCGATGTAGCGTTTACAGATAAAGGTGTGGAAGACATGCGTGGAGGCCGGGCAGATGGACTTTGCAGCAGCGCTGACGCTCCCGCCCAAGCCCTCAGAGGAAACCAAGGCGGTATTGTGGGGGCGAACGCCCAGCCCCCGCCGCTGCAAACCCCACCCAGCGGGAGCACTATGGCGCCCATGCCACACCAGTTGCGGCGCGCATCGCACGCCACGCGAGATCAGAACTGGTAGGTCACGCTGAGCAGCAAGCTGCGCGGAGTGCCGGGCATGCTGGTGGAACGCCAGTATTCTTTGTCCAGCAGGTTGGAGATAGCCAGGGTCGCGTTCCAGGGCGCAGCGCGCCAGCCGATCAGGGCGTCCCAGCGGGTGTAGCCGGGCAGACGGGTGGTGTTCGCCTCGTTGGTGTAACGGCTGCTGGTGTGCGTCACGCCCAGCTCTCCATACCAAGCACCTTCGGGCGCGTAACGCACAAACAAGTTGCCGTTGCGCTTGGCGGTATCGCGCAGGTAATTTCCTTCATTGGCGGGGACACTACGGTCGTCTACCACCTTGGCGCTCATCAGGCCTACACCGCCGCGCACGTACCACGAAGGAGCCAGACGCCCCGCCATGCTCCACTCAATCCCGCGAGAACGCTCTTTGCCCCGCACCATGTAAAGCAGGGGGTTGTTGACAGGGTCAGGCTGGTATCGGATGTTGTAGTGCTCCAACTGGTACACAGCCAGTTGGGTAGAGAGCTTGCCGTCCAGCCAATCGCTTTTGACGCCCGCCTCTATCTGCCGCGAATGCTGAGGCTCTGCATCAAAAACCGCATTGGGATCGACAGAGACTCCCAACAAGCCTCTGCCGCCATAGGGCGAAAAGCTCTTGTTGTAAGAGGTGTAGAAGCTGTGTTCCTTGACAGGTTGCCACACCACCCCCACACGGGGGCTGACCGAATTGCCAGTCGAACCACGCTGCGCTCTTGTGAGTTGGTTCTGTGTAGTGAAGTCGAAACTGTCATGACGCGCCCCCAGCAGCAATTTCCACTGAGTGGAGAGGTGCACCAGATCTTGCACGTAGAGCGCATGCGAATGTGCCTCATGCAGGTTTTGCTGCGAGGGGTTGCCCTGAGCGGGTCGAACTGCGTTGAAGACAGGTTGCAGCGGATTGACAAAGCCGTTGCTGCTGGCCGTTGAGAACAGACGAGGATTGCGGACCTCTTCGCTGTAGTCGAGCCCCATCAACAACTCGTGCCGCATGCCAGCCAACTCCGTACTCCCGGTCAGATCCAGCGTATGGCTTGTCGTTTTGTTGCTGGTCTGCTGCCACGCGTAGCTCTGGCGGATGAGCCCGGGATTGGTACAGGTAGCGCCTGCAGACGTACGCCCCTGCGCATTGCAGTAGGTGCCCGCAAAGTAGTGGTCAAAGTCCTGACTCGCTTCACGCTTGCTGGCGACCCAACGCAGGCTCCATGCCGGGTTGAAGTCATAGCTCAGGTCGGATCGCAGTACGCGCAGACGATCTTCCACATAGTCGCCCGCCTGGGCAAAGCCCTGACGTATGGAAACACCCGCAGGCAACTGGTCATAGGCAGGCCCCCGATCTGGCACCCGCCACACGTTGTCCCAGGTGTATTGCCCGGTCCACCGCCAGCCGGTGCGGGTGTCTACAGTGATGCTGGGCGAGACCATCTCGTTCTTGTTGCGGATGCCACTGCGAAAGCTGTGCGCCTGCTCACGGTCGGCCGTCAGACGCACGGCCACATTGGGGTTGATGACCTTGTTGATGTCGAGCGTGCCGCCGTAGTTGTCCCACGAGCCGCCACGCAGGGTCACGCTGCTTTTGGCATCAAAACGCGCCTGCTTGCTGACCAGGTTGATGACCCCACCGCCTGCGCTACGACCGTACAGGACAGACGCAGGCCCCTTGAGAATTTCGATCCGCTCCACATTCGCGGTGCTGCGGCGCACTTGGCCGCTCTCGCGCACGCCATCACGGTAGATGTCGCCAGAATCTGCCGCAAAGCCGCGGATCATCACGCCCTCGCCGCGCATGTCGTAGCTGGTGTTCACGCCGGGCACGCCATCGAGCATGGTGGCCAGGTCGTTGATGCCGTAGCTTTTGTACTTGTTGACCTCCAGCGTATCTACAGTCTGTGGAATGTCCTTGGGTGCCATGTAGGTCTTGGTCGCGGTGGTCACGCCCTCGGGCCGGACATCATCGGGGTCGTACTGCGCGCCCGTGACCTGCACCGCAGGCAGTTCCATTGCGGTGGAGTGGGGGAGCGGAGCCTCTTGCGCATGGGCCTTGCCTGCCCCGTGGCCCCAACCCACCAAGATGGCTGCGACCAGGCAGCCCAAAGGAAAACGGGCAGCCACGCCGCCCGTACCAAAATCCGAAATCATGTGAACGTCCTGAAAAGATGCGCCGGATGGCGCAGCAGATACAAACTTCACATGTTAATGCAAACGAGAATGGTTTGTATTTATAAATTTACAAAAAGGACACACGTTTGACACTCACGTTCAGAACGGAGTGGACGTATGCGCCCTTCTGGTCAGTGAATCGCCGCCGCCACGATGATGCTGATGCCCAGGCACATGGCGGCCACCACCAGGCCCAAGGCCTGGTTTTGCTTTTCGACGATTTCGCGCCACAGGTCGTACGGCGTGATCTTGTCGATGATGATGAAGGCGACCCAGAAGATGACGATGCCCATCAGGGCGTAGAGCAACGTGCCGCCGATGGACAGGGGGTGAAGCCATTCAAATTTGGTCATGCTGTTCTCCGGTGAAAGTCGGGTTGTTTCGATGTCGTTGCAATGTCATGCGCTGATCACTTGTGGCCGCCGCCGGAGGAATAGCCTCCGTACGAGCCGCCTGAGCTGCGGTAGCTGGATGAGCAGTTCTCCACCCGCGGGTCGCAGCTGGAGCAGCGGCTCATGAGGATGAGCAGGATGATGATGACCACCGCGATAAGGATGATGGTGCCGCAGCCCATGCCCGACTTGGCCACGAACGGGCCCGGGTCGTCGCGCTTGAGCAGGTCCTGCTTGTCATCCAGCTTGAAGGCCTTGGCGACCACGTCGCTGCCGATCTTGTCGCCTGCCGACCAGGTCACTTCATTGCGGCTTTGCTCCAGCGAGAGCACGCCCTTGGCGCTGCCAAAGTCGCGGTTGCTGGTTTTTTGCCCGCGGCTCACCTGCCAGTAGAACTCGCCCAGCACGTAGGTGGTTTCGGCTTCGTAGCTGTATTTCAGCTCGTATTTGGTGCCCAGGTAAGTGGCCGTGCGCCCGTTGGACGAGAGTTGTGGCGCGCCCGTGGTGGGGCGCACCATGCTCCAGCCTTCTTCGGAATCGACCAGAAAGGCGAAGCCGCGCTTCTGGTTGTAGAGCAGGTATTCGCTCCAGCCAAAGTGCTCGTCGTCACCCGGCTCCACGCCCATGCGGTGCTGAAAGCCCACCACCTGCCACTGCACGCCTTGCAGCTGGCCCTTGCTACCCAACGGGATAAGGGGCTGCACGGGCTCGTCCTGCACGGCGGCGCGCAACTCGCCGCCCACGCCGCTGTCCAGGTCGATCAGGCTGTTGCATGAGCCGCAGGTGAGGCTTTTGGTGGTGGACAGCTGCACCTGCACCGGCGCGCCGCAATGGGGGCAGCTGAACTGCCGGCCTTTTTCTTCCTTGGCGGATTCGTCTTTCAGGCCCTGCAGCTTGAGGTCTTCCAGCAGCACGGAGCGGCCCCGCTCCACCGCAGGCGGGGTGTGGCCGTAGTCGATGCTGAGCACTTCGCCGTCGGCGCTGCGCAGCTCCACCATGTCAAAGGGGTGGCCCAGGGGCGGCAGCTTGGGCAGCTCGCCCTGGGCGGACACCAGCTGCGCACTGCCGCTGTAGGCCACGCTGTAGCTCTTGCCATTGATGGCGGTGGTCGCCCCCAGGCGGAAGCGGCTGGCCTCGGGCAGTTCGCGGCCCGGGTCGATCTTGCGGGTGAAGACGTAAGAGCCGTTGTCCTCGCCCAGGCTGGCGGTGCTTCCGTCCTGCAGGAAGGCGATCCACTCGGTCCATACGCCCGCATCGCTCTTGAACTGCAGGCGGCCAATCAGGGTGAAGGGCTGCTCCTGGCCGTCCAGCGTGATGCGCCCACTGGCAAAAAGCTGCAGCGGGCTGTGGTCGTCGAACAGCTCGGCCATCTTGCCCAGGCGCGTGAGCACATCGCCACTGCGCACCACCGTACTCTGGCAGTAGCCGCACACGGCATGGGTGGACTGGGCGCTCTTGAACTCCACCGGCGCGCCACAGCCGGGGCAAGGTGCGCGGTAAGCGCGCTGGGTAGGGTCTGTGGCCATGGAGAGGCGGTGGGCAAGAAGGCTTCACCTGCGAACAAGGGCTGAAGGCAAAAAATGCCACCAGCCCTCGTTCAACAAGCGCTACAAGCTATTGAATCAATAGCAAAACCAGTGGCCGGTCAGACCAGTTTCTTCAGCAATTCCGCCTTCTTGGCGTCGAACTCTTCCTGCGTGAGGATGCCCTTGGCCTTGAGGTCGCCCAGCTTTTCCAGCGTGGCCATCACGTCTTCAGGCCGCACACCCGCCGGGGCAGCGGGTGCAGCCGCAGGCGCCGCCTGGGCCGCGCCGCCTTGCAGGCCTTGCTGCAGGTTCTGCGCCAGCACCTGCCCCAGGGCGACGCCCGCGCCCAGGCCCATGGCGTCACCTGCCACGCCGCCGCCGTTGCCCGCACCTTCGGCAAACTTCGGAATGGCCTGCGCCGTTTGGTATTGCATGAACTTGCCCATGTCGTTGCCGACCATGCCCATGCCAATCTTCTGATCGAGGATCTTCTGCAGCTCTTCGGGCAGCGAGACGTTCTGCACGGTCATGGCTTCGAGCAGCAGACCCACCTTGGCAAAGGCGGGCTGCAGCTCCTGGGCCAGCGCGTTGGCAAACGCAATCTGGTTGGCTGCTAGGTCCAGAAACGGCAACCCGCTGCTGGCAATGGCGTTGCTGATGTTCTGCAGCACCATGCCGCGCAGCTGGCCGTCCACATCGGCCACGGTGTATTCCTCGCGTGTGCCGGAGATCTCGGTGTGGAACAGCTTGGGGTCGGCAATGCGGAAGGCGTAGTTGCCGAAGGCGCGCAGGCGCACGGCACCAAAGTCCTTGTCGCGGATGGTGATGGGCTGGGGTGTGCCCCACTTCTGGTCGATCTGCTGGCGTGTGCTGAAGAAGTACACATCGCTCTTGAAGGGCGACTCAAAGAGCTTGTCCCAGTTCTTCAGGTAGGTGAGGACGGGCAGCGTCTGGGTGGTGAGCTTGTAGGTGCCAGGGCCGAACACGTCGGCCACCTTGCCTTCGTTGACGAAGATGGCCATCTGCGACTCACGAACGACGAGCGTGCCGCCGTTCTGGATTTCCATGTCGCGCATGGGGAAGCGCCAGGCGAGTGTGCCGTCGCCGTCTTCCGTCCACTGGATGATGTCAATGAACTGTTTCTTGATGAAGTCCATCAGGGCCATGTGTGCTCCCAGTTGCGCTAGCGCAAGTTGAAAAGACAACCATCATAGCAACGGGGGTGTTGTGCCCAAAGCGCTTGCGGCGTGCGGGTATGGGGTGGTTGCAACAACCTGTCCGGCGGGCTGGCAGAGCCCTGTGCAAGGGGTAGGAGGCGGCGCTGTGCGGCATGAACAAGGCATGACCAGGCGGGCAGTGCAAAGAGCGGCAGGCCTGGGCGGAGGCCACCCCATTCATAGCCTCTATCTGCAAATTAGGTCTTATTGATTGGCCATTGCTATTGAGAATGCCTACCATTTCATCCATGCCGCAGTGCACCCGCCTGCATTGCAACACCACAGACCGAAGGAGCCCGCCATGTCCCACATCCGCCGCATCGCCAGCCAGAACAAGACCATGCTGCTCAAGACCGGCAGCTACTACATCATCCACATCTGCGTAGCCGCCATGGTGGCCTATGCCGTCACGGGCAATCTGCTGGCATCGCTCACTTTGAGCCTGCTGGAGCCCACGGTGCAGGCGGTGGCCTTCTTCTTCCATGAAAAGGCGTGGGACCGGGCTGGCCGCAGCAATGCCAGTGCCGCGGAAAAAGCTGCAGCAGCCCAGGCTGCCCAACCCGCCTGAGGGGAGACGGCCATGAACGTCCTGCAACGCCCCCAGTCATCGCCCACGTCGCCCACTTCAGGCACATCTCGCGGCACTTGCAAAGCAGAGGCCGCCGCAGGCGGCTTCTCCTACTGGCTGCAGCAGCGCCTGGCGCTGTGGGCGCATTGCCTGTGACGTGGCTCAGTGCCCCGCAAAGTCCACCAGTGTGAAGAGCGGCAAGCCCGACTCGCGCAGACGGGCTGAGCCGCCCAGTTCGGGCAGGTCCACAATCGCAGCCCCTTCGGTCACGGTGGCCCCCAGCTTCTCCAGCAGGCGGCGCCCGGCCATCATGGTGCCGCCGGTGGCAATCAGGTCGTCAATCAGCAGCACGCGGTCGCCGGGTTTGACGGCGTCGGTGTGCAGTTCCACCGTGGCACTGCCGTATTCCAGTTCGTAGGTTTCCTCCACGGTGGTGAAAGGCAGCTTGCCTTTCTTGCGGATGGGCACGAACCCCACGTTCAGTTCATACGCCACCACGGCCCCCAGGATGAAGCCACGCGCATCCAGCCCGGCCACCACGTCGGGGCGCAGGGCCTTGTCCATGTAGCGGTGCACAAAGGCGTCAATCAGCACGCGAAACACCTTGGGGTCTTGCAGCAGCGGCGTGATGTCGCGGAACTGCACGCCCGGTGCGGGCCAGTCAGGCACGGTGCGGATGTGTTGACGAAGATACTGGTTGACGCTGAAGGACTGCATGAAAAAACGGCTTGAAGCCGTGAGATAGATCGGAAAAAGCAGAGAAAACCCGCATTGCCAAGCGAAGGGTGCGTATGGGGGCGACCTGTGAACGGCGCTTGGCAACAACGAAGGGTGCGTATTGTTCCAAATTGTGTGCGTCCGTGCCCAGTTGTCTGCACAATGGCACCCAAGGGCGCGCACCACATGTGGGTGACAGAGGCTGGGATGCGCGACCCAGCGAAGCGGCCCTGAACTGGAGGACTACGCATGGAATCGACACCCCCACACCGGGAACAGACGGCAAGCTGCGGCTTTGCGCGGGCGGTGCATCGACCCTCTCAGCCCTTGCAAGAGCACGGGCAAGACATGCAGCGTGCAGCCCCATGCATGCTCCCCCTGGCAGACTTTGCAGACATCCGTCTGCCCGCGCTGACCTGCTGATACCGCGCCCCCGCCCCATGCCCATCACCGTTTTGTTGATCGACAACGACCCGGCGCATGCCCAGTCGCTGGTGACTGCCCTGGCTGACCCCTGGCTGGGCTGGCGCGTGGAAGTAGCCAGCACCGTGCAGGCGGGGCGCGAGCGCCTGCGCCAGCAGGGGGTAGACATTGTGGTGTGCACCCGGCAGGTGGAGGACGGCACCGCGTTCGACGTGCTGGAGACACTGCAGGGTATTCCGGCCCTGATTGTGGTGCGACCGGGCGAGGAGGGGCACGCCGCGCACGCCATGCGCCATGGTTTTGCCGACTTTGCCGTGCAGGATGCCGGGTTGAACTACCTGCTGGCACTGCCAGCGCAGATCGAGGCCATTCTGGAGCGCAGCACCAGCGCCCGGGCACGCCGCACGGCAGAAGCCATGCTGGCACGCCAGCATCGGCTGCTGCAGGCGATCTCCAGAGCCCAGGCGGTGTTCATCAGCAATGACCAGCCGCAAGCGGCCTTTGAAACACTGCTGGAAGAGCTGATGGAGCTCACGCGCAGCAGCTTCGGTCTGGTGGGCCATGTGCAGCGCACGCCTGCAGAGCCCCCTGCCCTGCTGGTGCATGCACTCACCGATATCCGCTGGGACGAAATGACGCGCATGCGCACGGTGCGCCGCTCCCACGGGGCACTGGAGCTGTGCGATCCCCTGTCGCTGGTGGGCGCAGCGCTCGCCAGCGAGCAAGCCGTCATCGTCAACGATGCCAGCACCGACCCACGCTGCCAGCGCTGGCCCGCCGGGCTGCCCGCCTTGCAAAGCTGTCTGTGCCTGCCCATCCATGCGGCGCAGGAAATGGTGGCGCTGGTGTTGCTGGCCAATTGCCCCAATGGCTACGCGCTGGCCGACATCCAGTTCCCACAGCCGCTGCTGAGCACCATTGGCCAGCTGGAGATGGCGCGGCGCGCCCAGGAGGAGCGACGCAATCTGGATGCTGAACTGATGCGCACCAGCGCGCTGCTGTGCGAAAAGTCCGACGCCCTGCAGGCCACCCTGGCCAGCGTGGCGCAAGGGATTGTGAAAGTGGACGCCGACGGCCGCATCCGCGTCTACAACCAGCGGTATCTGGAGTTGCTGGAGCTGCCGGAGGAATTCCTCTCCCGCGAGCCCAGCCACGAAGACATCGTGCGCTATCAAACCGAGCGGGGCGACTTCGGCATGGGGTTCGAGCTGATCGAAGCCCCTGCACGAGCCTATGTGCAGGCCGAATACGCAGCCCAGGGGCGTGGCCACAGCATTCCCGAAACCTACGTGCGCCGCACGCAGGCTGGCCGCTATCTGGAAGTGCGCTCGCGTTCCATGCCGGATGGCGGGCTGGTGCGCACCTTTACCGACGTGACCGACTACCTGGGCACCCTGGAAGCCTTGCGCCAGAGCGAAGCGCGCTGGCGCAGCCTGACGGACCTGTCTTCCGACTGGTACTGGGAGCAGGATGCGCAGCTGCGCTTTGTGCGGCTGAACGGACGCCCTGTGGAAGACCTGGGGCTGGACGCGCAGGCCTTTTATGGCCGCACCCTGTGGGAGCTGCCCAACACCTTTGTCAGCGACACCCTGTGGGGAGAACACCGCTCACAGGTGCAGGCCCACGAGGTGTTTCAGGACTTCGAGATGCAGCGCCAGGGGCCGGACGGGCAAATGGTGTGGGTGTCGGTGAGCGGCGAGCCCATCTTCGACCAGCATGGCCGGTTTGCTGGCTACCGGGGGGTGGCGCGCGACATCACCCAGCGCAAGAGTTCAGAGGCAGAAATCCAGCGCCTGGCGTTCTACGACGAGCTGACCGGCCTGCCCAACCGCCGCCTGCTGATGGACCGGCTGGAGCGCGCCGTGGCCACCTGCGCACGGGACAGCACCCACGGTGCGCTGCTGTTTCTGGACCTGGACAACTTCAAGGGCATCAACGACACCCTGGGCCACGAGTGGGGCGACCGCCTGCTCAGGCAGGTGGCGGAGCGCATCAGCGCCAGTGTGCGCGCCAGCGATACCGTGGCCCGGCTGGGGGGCGACGAGTTTGTGCTGGTGCTGCAAGGCCTGCACGAGGAACAGACCGAGGCGGCCGTGGAGGCCGAACTGGTGGCCCAGAAGGTGCTGCAAAACCTGACCCGCCCTTATGCGCTCGAAGGCGCAGTGCTGCACAGCACCCCCAGCATCGGCATCACCCTGTTCCATGACGGTGGGCAGTCGCTGCAGGAACTGCTCAAGCGGGCAGACTTGGCGATGTACCAGGCCAAGGCGCAAGGCCGTAACACGCTGTGCTTCTTCGACCCGGCCATGCAGGCGGCCGCCACGGCACGCTCGGCGCTGGAGGGCGATATCCGTGCTGGCATCGAGCGGCAGGAGTTCATGCTGCATTACCAGCCCGTGGTCAATGCACAAGGGCAGGTGCTGGGGGCCGAGGCGCTGGTGCGCTGGCGGCATCCGCAGCGGGGCATGGTGCCACCGGGCGAGTTCATCTCGCTGGCAGAGCAGACGGGGCTGATCCTGCCGCTGGGCAGGCAGGTGCTGCGCATGGCCTGCGCCCAACTGGCGCGCTGGGGCCAGCAGGCCACCACCAGCCACTGGACAGTATCTGTGAACGTGAGCGCGCAAGAGTTCAAGCACCCCGACTTCGTCGCCCAGGTGTGGCAGGCGCTGAAAGAGGCGGGCGCGAGCCCCCAGCAACTCAAGATCGAGCTGACCGAAAGCCTGCTGCTGCAGGATGTGGAAGACAGCATCGCCAAGATGCGGGCGCTGCGCGAGCAGGGCGTGGGCTTTTCGCTGGATGACTTTGGCACGGGCTACTCGTCGCTGAGCTACCTCAAACGCCTGCCGCTGGACCAGCTCAAGATTGACCAGAGCTTTGTGCGCGATGTGCTCACCGACCCCAACGATGCCGCGATTGCCTGCACCATCGTGGCCCTGGCCCAGAGCCTGGGGCTGGATGTGGTGGCCGAAGGGGTGGAAACCGAAGGGCAGCGCGAATTCCTGCTGCGCAATGGATGCCACCGCTTCCAGGGTTATCTGTTCGGACGGCCGGGGCCGGCAGAACAACTGCAAAACGCTACAGAAAACATAGCTGCCAACGCTTGATTCATGAGCGCTGCAGCCTGATTTTTCTCACAGCCTCACACCGCCCGCTCCGTCGGCCGCCCACACCGCCCCGCGGCGGGCTGCCCCGGCCCTCAACCGCGCAGCAATTTGTCTTCTGCCAGGGCCAGCGCCGCAGGGTGGCCTGACAGCACCAGCGTGTCGCCTTCCTGCAGCTCGGTTCCATCTGCCACGGGGGTCTGGTGGCCGCTGGCGCGGCGCAGGTTGACCACGCGCACGCCCACGGCGGGCAGGGCCAGGGCACCCAGGGTGGACCCCAGGCAACTCGCCCCCAGCGGAAGACTCACGGTGACCATGCGCTCCTGGTCACGCTCGTTCACGGTGTCATCGTCTGCGCCGTGGAAGTAACCCCGCAGCAGGTTGTAGCGCGCATCGCGCTGGTCCTGCACCACGCGCAGCACCCGGCGCATGGGCACGCCCACCAGCGCCAGGGCATGGCTGGCCAGCATCAGCGATCCCTCGATCGCCTCGGGCACCACTTCGGTGGCCCCGGCTTCCTGCAGCTTGTCCAAGGAAAAATCGTCCTGTGTACGCACCACCACAGGCACCTGCGGGGCGTGTGAGCGGGTGTTGGCCAGCACCTTGAGGGCTGCAGGCACGTCGATATACGTCACCACCACCGCACTGGCACGCACCAGCCCGGCTGCCATCAGGGCCTGCAGGCGCGTGGCGTCGCCGTACACCACCGAATCGCCCGCCGCAGCGGCCTGGCGCACACGGTCGGGGTCCAGGTCCAGCGCCATGTAGGGAATGTTCTCGCGCTCCAGCATGCGCGCCAGGTTCTGGCCGCAGCGCCCGTAGCCGCAGATGATGACGTGCTTGCTGGTATTGATGGACTTGCGTGCAATCGTGGTCATCTGCAGCGACTGCTGCAACCAGTCGCTGGCCACCAGCTTCATCACGATGCGGTTGCTGTGCATGATGAGGAAAGGCGTGGCCAGCATCGACAGCACCATGGCCGCGAGGATGGGGTTCATCAGCGCAGGCTGCACAAGGCCATGCTCCTGCGTGAGCGAGAGCAGCACAAAGCCGAACTCCCCCGCCTGGGCCAGAAACAGCCCCGAGCGCAGCGCCACGCCCGTGGTGGCCCCCATCAACCGGGCCAGCACCATGATGATGAGCAGCTTGACCAGCAGCGGCACGGCCAGCAAAGCCAGCACCAGCGCCCAGCGGTCCACCAGAATGTGCCAATCGAGCATCATGCCGATGGTGATGAAGAACAGCCCCAGCAGCACGTCGTGAAAGGGGCGAATATCGGTGCCCACCTGGTGGCGGTATTCGGTCTCGGACACCAGCACCCCGGCAATGAAGGCACCCAGCGCCAGGCTCAGCCCGGCCAGCTCCGTCAGCCAAGCCAGGCCCAGGGTGATGAGCAGCAGGTTCAACATGAACAGCTCTTCGCTCTTGCGCCGTGCCACCAGGGTAAGCCACCAGCGCATCACCTTCTGCCCACCGGTGAGCAACACGCCCACCAGCACCGTGGCCTTGAGCAAGGCCCAGCCCAGCGCCACCAGCAGTTCGTCGGGCGAAGTGCCCAGCGCAGGAATCAGCACCAGCAGCGGCACCACCGCCAGGTCTTGAAACAGCAGCACGCCCATCACACGCCGCCCGTGCTCACTCTCCAGCTCGGCGCGCTCGGCCATCAGCTTGACGACGATGGCGGTGCTGCTCATCGCCAGCACGCCCGACAGGGCCAGCGCCGTCTGCCAGCCCATGTCCCAGATCCCGCCCACGGCGTAGGACAACAACACACCGCCCGCAGTGACGACTGCCATGGTCAGCAGCACCTGCATGAGCCCCAGGCCAAACACCTGGCGGCGCATGGCCCGCAGCTTGGGCAGGCTGAACTCCAGCCCGATGGCAAACATCAGGAACACCACCCCAAACTCGCCCAGATGCCGCACGCCTTCCGAGTTCTGGGCCAGCGCCATGGCATGGGGCCCAATCAGCACCCCGGCAGCCAGGTACCCCAGCATGGGCGGCAACTTCAGGCTGCGGCAGGTGACCACACCCAGCACCGCAGCCAGAAGGTAAAGCAAAGTCAAAGCGAGAGAGGACATAGGGCGATGCTATACGAGGGATACCGCTGTCCCCAAGGCATATGAAGCCTTTGAGCCATTGCAGCAGGGACATGTGCCCGGTCGATAGAATCCCGGCATGACAGCGAGCCTCCCCACGCCCCCCACGTTCGACCCGGCACAGGCCTTGCGCCTGGCGCGCGAGACCTTTGACATCGAGGCCGCAGCGCTGCACGGGCTGGCAGCCCGGGTGGACGAGCGTTTTGCCCGCGCCGTACAGATGGTGCTGGCCACCACAGGCCGCCTGGTGGTGATGGGCATGGGCAAGAGCGGCCACGTAGGCCGCAAGATTGCTGCCACGCTGGCGTCCACAGGCACCCCCGCATTTTTTGTGCACCCTGCCGAAGCCAGCCATGGCGACCTGGGCATGGTGACCGGCAGCGATGTGGTGCTGGCCATCTCCAACAGCGGCGAAAGCGGCGAACTCACCGCCATCCTGCCCGTGCTCAAGCGCCTGGGCGCTCCGCTGATTGCACTGACCGGCGGCCTGCACTCCACCCTCGCCCGCCATGCCGATCTGGTGCTGGACTGCAGCGTGGAGCGCGAAGCCTGCCCACTGAACCTGGCCCCCACCGCCAGCACCACGGCCCAGCTGGCCATGGGCGATGCGCTGGCCGTGGCGCTGCTGGATGCCCGCGGCTTCAGGCCCGAAGACTTTGCCCGCTCCCACCCCGGTGGGGCGCTGGGCCGCAAGCTGCTCACCCATGTGAGCGACGTGATGCGCAGCGGCGCCCAGGTGCCCCGCGTGGCACCCGAGGCATCTTTCAGCGACCTGATGCGTGAAATGAGCGCCAAGGGCCTGGGTTGCTCGGCCATTGTGGATGCCTCAGGCCAGGTGCTCGGCATCTTTACCGACGGCGACCTGCGCCGACGCATTGAGGCCGGGGCGGACCTGCGCACCGCCACGGCTGCCCAGGTCATGCACGCATCGCCCCGCCGCATTGCCCCGGATGCCTTGGCGGTGGACGCCGCCGAGATGATGGAAGCCCATGGCATCACCAGCGTGCTGGTGGTGGACGCCGCGGGCCAGCTCACAGGCGTGGTGCACATCGGCGACCTGATGCGGGCCAAGGTGATCTGATGCAGAGCACGTCATCCACTCTGCCCCTCCTGCCCCCGTTGCATCCGGCACTGAACTGGGACCCTGAACTGCTGTTGCGCGCCCAGCCCGTGCGTGTGGCGTTTTTCGATGTGGATGGCGTGCTCACCGATGGCGGGCTGCTGTTCAGCGAAAACGGCGAAACCCTCAAACGCTTCAACACCCTGGACGGCCACGGCCTGAAGCTGCTGCAAAAGGCGGGCATTACGCCGGCCGTCATCACCGGCCGGGATTCGGCCCCGCTGCGCGTGCGGCTCAAGGCCCTGGGCATTGAGCACGCCGTGTTTGGCACCGAGGACAAACGCCCTGCTGGAGAGCGCCTGCTCACCCAGCTGGGGCTGGACTGGTCTCAGGCCGCCGCCATGGGGGACGACTGGCCAGATCTGCCTGTGATGCGGCGCTGCGCACTGGCCTGCGCCCCGGCCAATGCCCACCTGGAAAATCGCCACTGTGCGCATTACGTGACCCAGGCGCGTGGGGGCGAAGGTGCAGCACGTGAGTTCTGCGACCTGCTGCTGGTGGCCACCGGGGCTTATGCCCGCCTGCTTTCGGACTACGGCTCATGACACGCTGGATTCAACAAGGCTGGGACCGACTTTCGCTGTACCTGCCGGTGCTGCTAATGGGCCTGCTCGCCATGGGCACCTGGTGGCTGGTGCGCAATGCGCCTATGCCGCTGTCTACCACCCAGCGCAGCGTGCCCGCAGACCAGCCCGACTATTCGATGAAGAACTTTGCCGTGAAGAGCTTTGACGCAAAGGGCCGGTTGCAAAGCGAGGTGCGGGGCGACGTGGCCCGGCACTTCCCGGCATCG
The DNA here is from genome assembly GCF_037101375.1 of Acidovorax sp. DW039. Taxonomy (NCBI): domain Bacteria; kingdom Pseudomonadati; phylum Pseudomonadota; class Betaproteobacteria; order Burkholderiales; family Comamonadaceae; genus Acidovorax; species Acidovorax sp. DW039. The sequence goes on from NZ_AP029019.1 coordinate 4,635,060, forward strand.
GACACGCTGGAAATCGACAAGGCGCACATGCGCTCCATCGCACCCAACGGAAGGCTCACCATCGCGACATCCAACCGCGCACTGAGCAACGGCGATGGCTCTGAAGTGCAGCTGTTCGGCGACGCCGTGGTGACCCGCGAGGCCATGCCTGCACACAACGGAGCCCCAGCGCAGCCGCAGCTGCAGTTCCGCGGCGAGTTCCTGCACGCCTTCACCCAGGAAGAGAAGGTGCGATCCAACCAGCCGGTCACCCTGACCCGTGGCAGCGACCGCTTCACCGCAGATTCCATGGAATATGACAACCTGGACCAGGTGCTGCAATTGAATGGCCGTGTACGCGGCATGCTGATGCCCGGCACTCCGCAAGGCCGCTGAGCACCTTGGCCCACTGCAGCATCTCAGGATTCGCCCAATGACCCAGCCTCTCGCATTCATCACCGGCGCATCCAGCGGCATTGGCCAGGCGCTGGCGCTGCACTTCTACCAGGCGGGTTACCGGCTGGCACTGGTGGCACGTCGCACTTCTGAAGTGAAATCATGGGCTGATGCACATGGAATCAGCGCAGCAAGCTACGAAATTTATAGCGCCGATGTGTCGGTAGTGGACAGCATCGTGGCCGCTGGCACCGAATGCATTTCCCGCCAGGGCCTGCCCGACGTGGTGATTGCCAACGCAGGTATCAGCGTGGGCATGGACACCGCCGAGCGGGACGACCTGGAAGTGATGGTGCGCACGTTGGCCACCAACAACACCGGCATGGCCGCCACGTTCCATCCTTTTGTGCAAGGCATGACACAGCGCCGCAGCGGCACCCTGGTCGGTATCGGCAGCGTGGCGGGTATTCGTGGTCTGCCCGGGCACGGAGCCTACTGCGCCAGCAAGGCTGCCGTCATCAGCTACTGCGAAAGCCTTCGGGGCGAGATGCGGCCCCATGGGGTGCGCGTGGTCACGATCTGCCCGGGGTATATCGACACGCCGCTCACCCGCCAGAACCGCTACAGCATGCCCTTTCTGATGCAGCCACAGGACTTTGCACGCCAGGCTTTTCAGGCCATCACCCGCGGCGACAGTTACCGTGTGATTCCATGGCAAATGGGCGTGGTGGCCAAGCTGCTGCGGATGTTGCCCAACGCGCTGTTTGACCGCCTGCTGGCAGGCAGACCGCGCAAACGTCGCCAGAACGAGCCTGCGAACTAGCGGCCCCAAAGCGGCGCAACTACGGAGGCAAAAAGGCAACAAAAAAGCCCCCGAAGGGGCTTTCTTGTGAAAGTGGAGAGCAACTTATCGGTTGCTCGGCCTCTCGGAAATCAATAACCGCTGTTGCCGCCGCCGTAACCGCCGCCGCCGCCACCGTTGCGACCGCCGTTACGTGGGCCAGAGCCGTAGGGGCTGCGGAAACCGCCGTCACCACGGCCACCGCCGTAGCCGCCATCGCCACGGCCGCCGCCGTAACCACCACCGCCTTCGCGGCCACCACCGTAGCCACCGCCGCCTTCGCCGCGACCGCCACCGTAGCCACCTTCACGGCCACCACCGTAGCCGCCGCCACCGCTGCGACCACCACCAAAACCGCCACCACCGCCGCCGCCAAAGCCGCCGGAACGGGGAGGACGTGGCTCCATGGGGCGAGCTTCGTTCACCACGATGCTGCGACCACCCAGGGGCTGGCCGTTCATGCCATTGATGGCAGCCTGCGCCTCAGCGTCGCTGCCCATTTCCACAAAACCGAAGCCCTTGGAACGGCCTGTGTCGCGCTCCATCATGACCTTGGCACTGGTCACGGCACCGAATTGGCCAAAGGCCTGTTCCAGATCGTTGTCGCGCACCGAGTAAGGCAGGTTGCCGACGTACAGTTTGTTGCCCATCGAAGGACTCCTCAAAAACACATGAATAAAGCGATGGAGTCCCGAAAACGCAGCCAGCTAATCTCAATGACGCTCTAAGCGCGAAACTGACGGATCACCGCAAACCAAAAAAGGCGAGAAAAACCCGCTTTGGCATTATGCGCCACAAAATTAAAAAAAATGCAAGCTGTTGTGCAGGGGCAATATGGGCTGCTGACAAAACCCAACGCCCCCGATGAACTCAGGGTGCGGTGCAGGTAGCGCAAGACACCACAGACAACAAAAAAGGAGCCCAAGGGCTCCTTTTCGGGGGACAGGCAGCAGCGAAGCTGCCTGAGGGATGAGGGCTTAGTAGCCGCCGCGGCCGCCGCCGTAGCCGCCGCCATTGCCACCACCGTAGCCGCCGCCACCGCTGCGGCCACCGCCGAAGCCACCACCGTTACCGCCGCCAAAGCCGCCGCTGCGTGGAGCGCGGGGCTCCATGGGGCGAGCTTCGTTCACCACGAGGTCGCGGCCGCCAAAGTTTTGGCCATGCACGCCTTGGATAGCGGCTTGTGCTTCAGCATCGCTGCCCATTTCGACAAAGCCGAAACCCTTGGAACGGCCTGTGTCGCGCTCCATCATGACCTTGGCGCTGCCAACAGAGCCGAACTGGCTGAAAGTTTGCTCCAGATCTTGGTCGCGGAAAGAATAGGGCAGATTGCCCACGTAAAGTTTGTTGCCCATGACGGGACTCCTCAAAAAACATGAAAACGCGATGGAGCCCGACGCAATCAACAAACCTGTGACGACTTCAAAGACGCGAAACTGACCAATCACCGCTTACTTCGGTGCCTTTTCGGAGCGGAGTGCGCCCACAAAAAGACCAAACCATTATTAATCACTTTATGGGTGCTGTGGCTTTTTATTTCTGTGGTGATTTTTTCTCCCGGGAAAATAGGCATTGCAATGCGCTAAAATTTATGAGTCTTTGGGGAGTAGCCCGCCGGTTGCGCAATGCACCGGGGCATGCGTCAACACACTTGGGTTTCCTGAAAACCTATGGCGTATGCGGCTTGTGAGCTGGGCGAGACCATTGACTGCATGCCGATCCAATGGCCGGAGTCGGGGTGCAGTCAATGCGTTTCTAAACCAATCCGGCCGGATTGACCCCACACCATGGAAGCTTTCTTCATCTCCACCGCCATCGTTGCCCTTGCCGAAATGGGCGACAAAACCCAGCTGCTCGCACTGGTATTGGCTGCGCGCTTTCGCAAACCCTGGCCGATTGTTCTGGGCATTCTGGTCGCCACACTGGTCAATCATGGCCTCGCGGGGGCTGTGGGTGCCTGGGTGACCACATTTGTCGGCCCCCAGGTGCTGCGCTGGATTCTGGGTGCCTCTTTCATTGCCATGGCCATCTGGATGCTCATCCCCGACAAGCTGGATGAAGGCGATGCCGATGGCTCGCCGCGCTGGGGGGTCTTCGGCACCACCGTGGTGGCTTTCTTCCTGGCAGAAATGGGTGACAAGACCCAGATTGCCACAGTGATGCTGGCAGCCCAGTACAACGCTTACTGGTGGGTAGTGGCGGGCACCACGCTGGGCATGATGATCGCCAATGCTCCCGTGGTCTGGCTGGGCGAGCGCATCACGCGCCGCGTGCCGATCAAGGCAGTGCACACCATCTCCGCCATCATTTTTGCGGTGCTGGGCGTGCTGGCCTTTGTGACCCCTGCCTGAGGCCAGGCAGCCCCCCCCACAGGGCGGGGCTTTTGGTATATTTGCGCCACGCGCCGATTTGCCACAGCTTGCGGGCGCTTTATAAATCCTGCTAAAGACCCGTCCGACATACCCACCCGGCCTCGTTTTTAGCGATGCCGGGTTTTTTTATGTCGTTCATAGCCACGCCCCAGTCCATGCATTTTCCGGAGGCCCTCACGCTGCAAAGCGGAGCGTCCATCCGCGACTACCACCTGGCCTTCGAGACTTACGGCACCCTCAATGCCGACAAGTCCAACGCCGTGCTGGTGTGCCATGCCCTCAATGCCTCGCACCACGTCGCGGGCGTGTACGAAGGCCAGCCCAAGAGCGAGGGCTGGTGGGACAACATGATTGGCCCCGGCAAGCCGGTGGACACCAACCGCTTTTTCGTCATCGGCGTCAACAACCTCGGCTCATGCTTCGGCTCCACCGGCCCGATGCACGCGCACCCCGACACGGGCGACATCTACGGCGCGGACTTTCCTGTGGTGACGGTGGAGGATTGGGTGAACGCCCAGGCCCGCCTGCTCGACCGCCTGGGCATTGACCAGCTCGCCGCCGTGCTGGGCGGCAGCCTGGGCGGCATGCAGGCCCTGAGCTGGACGCTGCAGCACCCCGAGCGCATGCGCCACGCTGTGGTGGTGGCCAGCGCGCCCAACCTCACGGCCGAGAACATCGCCTTCAACGAAGTCGCTCGCCGCGCCATCGTGACCGACCCGGACTTCCACGGCGGCCACTTCTACCGCCATGGCGCGATCCCCAAGCGCGGCCTGCGCATCGCGCGGATGATCGGGCACATCACGTACCTGAGCGACGATGTGATGAACGAGAAGTTTGGTCGCCAGCTGCGTGAGGGCATGGACCTGAAATACAGCACGCAGGACATCGAATTTCAAATTGAGAGTTACCTGCGCTACCAGGGCGACAAGTTCAGCGAGTACTTCGACGCCAACACCTACCTGCTCATCACCCGGGCGCTCGACTACTTCGACCCGGCCCGTGAGCACGCCAACAACCTCACCCTGGCGCTGGCGCGTGCGCAGGCCAAGTTCTTGCTCGTGAGCTTCACCACCGACTGGCGCTTCTCGCCCCAGCGCAGCCGCGAGATCGTCAAGGCCCTGCTCGACAACCGCCGCCGCGTGAGCTACGCCGAGATCGACGCCCCCCACGGGCACGATGCGTTTTTGCTCGATGACGCCCGTTACATGAGCGTGATGCGCTCTTATTTCGATAGCATTGCAAAGGAGTTTGCATGAGCGAACAATCCACCATGGAAGCCCTGGCACGCCTGGTGCCCCACGGCTCGCGCGTGCTGGACCTGGGCTGCGGCAACGGGGCCATGCTGTCGTACCTGCAACGCGAGCGCGGCTGCACCGGCTACGGCGTGGAGATTGACGACGCCAACGTGCTGGCCTGCGTGCAACGCGGGGTCGATGTGATCCAGCTCAACCTGGACGAAGGCTTGGCGATGTTTGGCGACAACAGTTTTGACGTGGTGCTGCAGATCGACACGCTGCAACACCTGCGCAACGCTGAGGTCATGCTGCGCGAAACCGCCCGCGTGGGCCGGACCGGCGTGGTGGCCTTCCCCAACTTTGCACACTGGCCCAACCGGCTGTCCATCCTGCAGGGGCGCATGCCCGTCACGCGCCGTCTGCCCTACCAGTGGTACGACACGCCCAACATCCGCGTGGGCACGTACAAGGACTTTGAGGTGCTGGCACACAAGAACCGGCTACGCATTCTGGATTCCTTCGGCCTGCAGAACGGACGCGAGGTGCGCTGGCTGCCCAACGCGCTGGCAGGCACGGCGGTATTCCACTTCGAGAACGCCTGAGTTTCTTCGCCACCCCAGGGCACAGGGCACATGGGCACGGCTTACAGGCACTATCAAAAATGTAGCTGCTAGCGCAACCCCTTATTGCCCTGGCCCATGATTTCATGCCAACATCCTGCGGCCATTGAAGTCTTGCCGATACCCAAAGCGGGGCTGAAGCCGCCACCGCTGCGGCCAGCCCTGGCACCACCCCGGCGCAACGCCCGCTGCTGACCACTTTTCACACGCCAACCCATGGTTCCCGCCCTTGCCGACGTCTCCACCATGCTCGCGATGGTCATCCTGTCGTCCATCGTTATGGCGGGGGGCATGGCCACGGTGGGCTGGGGGCACCGCGACGACGGCGTGCGCTGGTGGGCGCTGGGCCTGCTGCTCAACGCCGTGGCCCACCTGCTGTTTGCACTGCGGGGCCGGGTGCCAGATGTGCTCTCTGTCGTGGTGGGCAACACCTTGCTGGTGGGCGTCTACCTGGCCATGCTGTCGGCCGTGTTGCAGTTCCAGGGGCGCGGGCCGCTGCGCCCCTCGGTGCTGGGCCTGCCCTTGCTGATGGCCGCCAGCATGGCTTTGCTGGCAGACAACTATTCCGCCCGGGTGGTGGTGGCCGGCCTGCTGCTGTGCGGCCTCAACCTGTGGCTGCTCACCCACCTGCTGCTGCGCTGGCGCATCTCAGGGGGGCGTGGTGCCTGGCTGGTGGCCGGGGCGCTGGTTTTTCAGACACTGGTGCTGACGCTGCGCGTGGCACTGGTGGGGGTGGCTCCCCTCACCGGCATGAACCTGATGCAACCCAGCGCGGTGCAGACGCTCACATTCATGACGACCTTTGCCGTCGGGCTGCTGGCATCCATGGGCTTTGTGTTCATGGCCCGCGACCGCGCTGACGAAGGCAACCGCCGCATGGCCGCCGTGGATGCGCTCACAGGGGTAGCCAACCGCCGCGCCGCCATTGCCGCGCTGGACCGGGACGTGGCCCGCGCCATCCGCACCCGCGAACCCATCTCGGTGATGATGGTGGACATCGACCACTTCAAACAGGTCAACGACCGCTACGGCCACCCGGCGGGAGATCGCGCCCTGTGCAGCGTGGTGGATGTGCTGCGCGAGCGGCTGCGCTCGCAGGACCTGGTGGGCCGCTACGGGGGCGAGGAGTTTCTGGTGGTGCTGCCCGACACCCCGCTGAAAGGGGCCTACCAGCTGGCCCTGGAGCTGTGCGAAGCGGTGGAAGCCCACGGCTTCATTCACGACGGGCAGGAAATTCCGCTCACGGTGAGCATTGGCGTCTTTGGCGGCATCCTGCTGCCCGGCGACCACTGGGACATGCTCATCTACGCGGCTGACCGCGCCCTCTACGACGCCAAGGAGCGAGGCCGCAATCGGGTGGAAGTGAATGAAGGCTTGCGCCGCCCCAGCTCGGCCCCGGCGGTGCAGACGGGGCCTGAGACCCAGCCCACGCTCTTTTAGGGTCTGCGCGAAGCCTGCTCAGAGTTCCCAGCACCCCAGGGCGCTGTCGGGATACACACAAAACGGTGACAGATGCCGCGGGCTTGTGTTGGAATGGCATTTTTGAACCGTCCACAGGAGCCTGCCATGAACGCCCGTGTCCCCCCTCAAGTCCTTGAACCCGCCCTGGCGCTGGAGCGGGTCAGCCAGGCGTGGGACAGCGACATCGTGCGCCAGATCACCGATTACATCGCCATTCCCGCCAAGTCCCCCATGTTTGCGGCCGACTGGGCGGGCCAGGGCCTGCTGGACACCGTGGTGCGCAACGCCGCCGCCTGGGTAGAGGCACAGAAGGTGCCCGGCCTCACACTGGAAGTGGTGCGCCTGCCCGGCCGCACCCCCGTGCTGTTCTTCGAGATCGAGGCCACGCAGGCCCACGCACCGCACACCGTGCTGATGTACGGCCACCTGGACAAGCAACCCGAATTCTCGGGCTGGCGCAACGACCTGGGCCCCTGGACCCCTAAATACGAAGACGGCAAGCTCTACGGCCGTGGCGGCGCAGATGACGGCTATGCCGTGTACGCCAGCATCGCTGCCGTTCAGGAATTGAAACGCCAGAACGTGCCCCACCCCCGCATCGTGGGCCTGATCGAGACCTGCGAGGAAAGCGGCTCCTACGACCTGATGCCCTACATCGACGCCCTGCGCACCCGCCTGGGTGATGTTGGCCTGGTGATCTGCCTGGACAGCGGCGCGGGCAATTACGACCAGCTGTGGCTCACCACCAGCCTGCGCGGCATGGCCAGCGGCACGCTCAAGGTCGAGATCCTGACCGAAGGCGTGCACTCGGGCGACGCGTCCGGCCTGGTGCCCTCGTCGTTCCGCATCATGCGCCAGGTGCTCGACCGGCTGGAAGACAGCGCCACGGGCCGCCTGCTGCCCGCCAGCTTCCATTGCGAAGTGCCTGCCGACCGCCTGGCCCAGGCGCAAGCCACTGCCGCCATCCTGGGCGAGGAGGTGTACCGGCGCTTTCCGTGGGCGCATTACGACTGCGGTGGCTCCACCACCTTTGCGCTGCCCACCACCACCGACCCGGTGCAGGCACTGCTCAACCGCACCTGGACGCCCACCCTGAGCGTGACCGGGGCCGAGGGCTTTCCGTCGCTGCAGGATGCAGGCAACGTGCTGCGCCCCTACACCGCCTTCAAGCTCAGCCTGCGCCTGCCCCCGCTGGTGGATGCCGCCCAGGCCGTGCAGGAACTCAAGACCCTGCTGGAAGACAACGCCCCCTACCAAGCCAAGGTGACCTTCCAGAGCGCCAGCAGCGCCACGGGCTGGAACGCGCCCGCCACCACGCCCTGGTTTGAGCAGGCCCTCAACCAGGCCTCGCAGGCGCACTTTGGCGCGCCCTGCGGCTACATCGGCCAGGGGGGCACCATCCCGCTCATGAACATGCTCAGCGCAGGCTTTCCCAAGGCGCAGATGATGGTGTGCGGCGTGCTTGGCCCCAAGAGCAACGCGCACGGGCCCAACGAGTTCCTGCACGTGCCTTATGCCAAGCGCCTCACGGCCTCGGTCGCGCATGTGATCTCTGCCATGGCCCAGGCCCAGGCCCAAACCGAGACAGCAGAAAGCGCAGCCAGCGCTGAAAGCAGCTCGCCCTCGGCCTGAGAAAGTCGCCAACTCAGCCCCTTCGCTCCACACGGTGGCTGCCACGGCAGGCCACCCGGCCCACCCTGACGCATTGCATGCCCCAGAACTTCTCGCCATCCACGCTCAGCCCCTTTACCGCCACCGATGGCGAAAACCTGGCACTGCACGACTGGCCCGTGGCCTCCAAGACCCCCCTGCGCGGGCTGGTGATGCTGGTGCATGGTCTGGGTGAACATGCCGGGCGCTACGGCGCGCTGGCCGACCAGCTCAACCAGTGGGGGTTTGCCGTGCGCGGCTACGACCACTACGGTCACGGGTCATCCGCAGGCCCCCGCGGCGGCCTGACCACCGATACGCGGCTGCTGGACGACCTGGCCGACATGATCGAATGCACCCGTGCCCGCATGCCGCCCGGCCTGCCGCTGGTGCTGCTGGGCCACAGCATGGGCGGGCTGGTGGCGGCGCGCCTGGTGTCGCTGAACCTGTGCCCCGTCGATGCGCTGGTGCTGTCCTCGCCCGCGCTGGATGCGGGCCTGAGCGCGGTGCAGAAGCTGCTGGTGTCCACCCTGCCGCGCATTGCGCCCAACCTGCGGGTGGGTAACGGGCTCAAGCCGCATTACCTCTCGCACGATGCCGAGGTGGTGGCCGAATACCAGCGCGACCGCCGCTGCCACGACCGCATCAGTGCCCGGCTCGCCCGCTTCATTGCCGACGCAGGCCCCGCCACCCTGGCCACCGCCGCGCAATGGAACACGCCCACCCTGCTGATGTGGGCGGGAGCCGACCATCTGGTCAACCCCGAAGGCAGCCGCCGCTTTGCTGCTGCCGCACCGGCCGAGGTGGTGCAGTCGCACTGCTTTGAAGACGCCTTCCACGAGCTGTTCAACGAGGCACCTGAATACGCCACGCCCGTGCTGGAGATGCTGCGCGACTGGCTGCTGGCCCGCTTTCCGGTGAAATACTGATTCAGCATGGAATCCGCCTCTAGCGCTTGATGCATAAGCGCAAGCAGCTCATTTTTTCATAGCAAACGGCTGACGGGCTTGATGCAAGGCAAGCCGTTCCCCAACGCAGGCACAAGCGCAAGCACCCGTTGGGTGATTGCCGCTGGCAAGCCCCAGGCGGGCAGCCAAACGCCCTGCGCCATCAAATCCCGATCAAATTTGTATGACATTGTGCGCGCCGGTTGATGAAGATCAGCGGCAGCGCATGCGGGTCTGACTAAGGTGGCGGCCAATGCCTTGGCACCCTACCGGTGCTGGCGATGAAACGCTTGCCATGGACCCATTAACCCCGGCTGTCTCCTACCCAGCTGCGCCGAACCCGGCTAACCCCCTCGCGGCCCCACCCGCAGGCCCGGCGGCCATCCCTGTCGCTGCCAACGCTGCAAACACCCAGACCGCGCCCACGGCCCCCGAACTGGTCTGCCCCGCAGGCAGCCTGCCCGCCCTCAAAGCCGCCGTGGACCACGGCGCCAACTGCGTGTACCTGGGCCTGCGCGACGCCACCAACGCCCGCAACTTTGCGGGGCTGAACTTTGACGAAGCCGCCATTGCCCAGGGCATTGCCTACGCCCACCAGCGCGGGTGCAAGGTGTTCATGGCGCTCAACACCTACCCGCAGGCCTCCAACCCCGGCCCCTGGCGCAGCGCGGTGGACAAGGCCGTGGACATGGGGCTGGACGCCGTCATCCTGGCCGACCCCGGCCTCATGCAATACGCCGCCCAGCACCACCCGCAACTGCGGCTGCACCTGTCGGTGCAGGGCTCGGCCACCAACTTCGAGGCCATCAACTTCTACCGCGAACAGTTTGGCGTGGTGCGCGCCGTGCTGCCGCGCGTGCTGTCGATGGAGCAAGTGCGCCAGGTCATTGAGCGCACGCCGGTCGAGATCGAAGTCTTCGGCTTTGGCAGCCTGTGCGTGATGGTGGAGGGCCGCTGCGCCCTCTCGTCATACGTGACAGGCAAATCGCCCAACACCCACGGCGTGTGCTCACCCCCCAAAGCCGTGCGCTGGCAAGAGACGCCGCAGGGCCTGGAATCACGCCTGAACGGTGTGCTGATTGACCGCTACGCCCCCGGCGAGAACGCGGGCTACCCCACGCTGTGCAAAGGCCGCTTTGACGTGGGCGACGAAGAAAACTACTACGCCATCGAAGAGCCCACCAGCCTGAACACGCTGGAGCTGCTGCCGCAGCTGGTGAAGATCGGCGTGCGCGCCATCAAGATCGAAGGCCGCCAGCGCAGCCCGGCCTATGTGGCCGATGTGACGCGCGTGTGGCGCGAGGCCATTGACCACTGCATGGCCCAACCGCACCGCTACGCCCCCAAGACGCACTGGATGGCCCGCCTGGACCAGGTGGCCGAGGGCCAGCAGCACACGCTGGGGGCCTACCACCGCCCTTGGAAGTAACCCACCGACCCAGAGCACAGAGGCGCGCAAAGCCCGCTCACCTCCCCACGGAGTCCCCACCATGAAAATCACCCTGGGCCCCCTGCAGTACTACTGGCCGCGCAACAGCGTGTTTGCCTTCTACGAAGCCATGTGCCACACCGCCGTAGACGAGATCTACCTGGGCGAAACAGTGTGCTCACGCCGCCACGAGCTGCGCCTGTCCGACTGGCTGGGCCTGGCCCGCCACCTGCAGGGCCAGGGCAAGCGGGTCGTCATGTCAAGCCAGGTGCTGCTCGAATCGGGCTCGGACGTGGCCTGGCTGCACAAGCTGGCAGCCAACGGCGAATTCACCGTGGAGGCCAACGACATGGGGGCCGTGCATTGCCTGGCGGGCAAGCAGCCCTTTGTGGCCGGGCCGCACCTGAACCTCTACAACCCCCAGGCCGTGCAATGGATGGCCCAACTGGGAGCCACCCGCTGGGTGATGCCGCTGGAGATGCGCCAGCAGGACCTGGCCGTGGTGCAGGCGGCCCGCCCTGCAGGCCTGCAGACCGAGGTGTTTGCCTACGGGCGGCTGCCGCTGGCGTACTCGGCCCGGTGCTTTACCGCACGGCACCACAACCTGCCCAAGGACGACTGCCACTTCCGCTGCCTGGAGCACCCGCAAGGGCTGGCCCTGCGCACCCGCGAGAAGGAAGGTTTCCTCGTGCTCAACGGCACGCAAACGCAGTCGGCCCGCGTCTACAACCTCATCGAAGAACTGCCGCAAATGCAGGACATGGGCGTGGACCTGGTGCGCCTGAGCCCCCAGGCCCAGCACATGGAACAGGTCATTGCCCTGTTTGACGAAGTGCGCCGCCAGCCTGCCAGCGCCAGCCGGGCGCAAAGCCGCATCCTGCCGCTGATGCCCGACTGGCCCTGCAACGGCTTCTGGCATGGCCGCCCCGGTCTGGAGCAGGGCCGCAGCGACCTGCACCACGCCGAACGCTCGGCCGCCTGACGCGCCGCCGCGCTCCTTCACCCCCTACTGGATTGCCCATGCTCCCGCCTACCCGCTTCCTCGCGAACCCTGCCCACGCTGCAAACCCATCACGTCCATCCTCTGGCCGCACGACCGAATCGCGCCAGCTGCCTGCGCCCGTGGGTGCGGTGCTCTCGCGCCTGCCTGCCTACCCTGGCTCGATGCTGCTGGTGACGGCGCTCAACCTCGCGCTGGCCCGGCACCTGCCTGCCGATGTGCTGGCCCTGTTGAAGGACCGCAGCCTGCGCATTGAGGTGCGCGATGCGCGCGTGGCCTTTGACTTTGCGTGGAACGGCCAGCGCTTCGCACCCCGCAGTGCCGCAGCCGGGGTGCCAGGGGACGCCGGCGCCGATCTCACTATCAGCGCCAGCGCGCATGACTTTGTGCTGCTGGCCCAGCGCCAGCAAGACCCGGACACGCTGTTCTTCAGCCGCCGCCTGTCCATGCAGGGCGACACCGAACTGGGCCTGGTGGTGAAGAACGCGCTGGACGCCCTGGAACTGCCCGTGCTCGCCCCCGCCCAATGGACACCCCGCGCCGTGCTGGCCCGCTTGCTGGGTCCCGCCCGTGCAAGCGGCCCAAGCGCCCACGCTGCCCGCCCCGTCCATACCTACCCAGAAAAAACGCCATGACCACCGCTCCCCACCCCCACAACGTCCCCATTCCCCTGGTGTATTCATGCTCCGGCTGCTCCAGCGCGGCCCAGCTGGCCAACCACGTGGCCCTGCGGCTGGACCGCTGCGGCGCAGCCGAAATGTCGTGCATTGCGGGCGTGGGCGGTGATGTACCCCACCTCATGAAAACTGCGCGCTCAGGCCGCCCCATCATCGCGCTGGATGGCTGCCCGCTGGTCTGCGTGAAAAGCACGCTGGACCGCCACGGCATTGCGCCCGCACGCCACTACCAGCTGCAGCAATACGGCGTCAAAAAGCGCGCCCATGAAGACTTCGACCCCGCCCAGGCCGCCCTGGTGCTGGAGCGCGTGCTGGACGACCTGCACTACGAGCCCCTGGCAAAGCCACTCCACGCCCCTGTTCACCCACCCCGTGCCGAGCCCGCGCATGGCTGATGGCGAAGCCACCCCCCGCGACCCCACTGCGCGCACCTTGGTCCGCATCGTCATCGGCATCTCCGGGGCCAGCGGTGCCACCTATGGCGTGCGCCTGCTTCAAGCCCTGCAAGGCCAGCCGGGCGTTGAAGCGCATGCGGTGGTGTCCGACGCAGGCTGGCGCACGCTGCAGCACGAATGCGGTGTGGACGGCCCCGCCGCGCTGCAGGCCCTGGCCCCCGGCCACCAGCTGCACGATGTGCGCAACGTGGGGGCCACGCTGGCCAGCGGGTCCTTTCGCAGCCACGCCATGGTGGTGGCGCCCTGCTCCATGCGCACCCTGGCGGCCATTGCCCACGGGCTGAGCGACAACCTGCTCACCCGCGCGGCCGATGTCATGCTCAAAGAGCGCCGCAAGCTGGTGCTGATGGTGCGCGAAACCCCGCTGCACCTGGTTCAACTGCGCAACATGCTCACCGTGACCGAGATGGGCGCCATCTGCTGCCCGCCCCTGCCCGCCTTCTACCAGCACCCGCGCAGTGTGCAAGACGTGGTGGACGCCAGCGTGGCCCGCGTGCTCGACCTCATCGACGTGCCCCACACCCTGGCCACGCGCTGGGCCGGGCTGCCCGCCCCACTAACTACCGCCTCTTAACTATCAATTTCATAGCTGCCTGCACTTATCCATCAAGCGCTAGAGGCTGATTTCATTCAAACCGATGTCGTACCAAGACCTGCGCGACTTCATGGCCCAGCTCGAAGCCACGGGCGAGCTGCGCCGCGTGGCGGAACCCGTATCGCCCCACCTGGAGATGACCGCGCTGAGCGACCGCGTGCTACGCGCCAACGGCCCGGCGCTGCTATTCACCCGGCCCACCGGCCACCGCATGCCCGTGCTGACCAACCTGTTTGGCACCCCCGCCCGCGTGGCCCGCGCCATGGGCGTGCCCGACCTGCGTGGCGTGCGCGCCCTGGGCACCTTGCTCGCCACACTCAAAGAGCCCGAGGCTCCCAAAGGCTTCAAAGACATGCTGGGCATGGGCCAGTTGCTCAAAACCCTGTGGAACATGGCGCCCCACACCGTGGGCCGCAACGCGCCTTGCCAGCAAGAGGTGTGGGAAGGGCCAGATGTCGACTTGGCCCGCCTGCCCGTGCAACACTGCTGGCCCGGCGATGTGGCTCCGCTCATCACCTGGGGCCTCACCATCACGCGCGGGCCACGCAAGGCCCGGCAGAACCTGGGCATCTACCGCCAGCAGGTGCTCTCGCGCAACCAGGTCATCGTGCGCTGGCTGGCCCACCGCGGCGGCGCGCTGGACTTTGCTGACCACTGCGCCCAGCACCCCGGCCAGCCCTACCCCGTGGCCGTAGCGCTGGGGGCTGACCCCGCCACATTGCTGGGCGCCGTCACGCCCGTGCCCGACAGCTTGAGCGAATACCAGTTCGCCGGCCTGCTGCGTGGTACGCGCACCGAAGTCACTGCTGCTTTAGGCGTGCCCCTGCAAGTGCCCGCCACCGCCGAGATCGTGCTCGAAGGCCACATCCAGCCCGACGCCCACCACGCCAGCGGCTGGCAACACGCGCTGGAAGGGCCGTATGGCGACCACACCGGCTACTACAACGAATGCGCCGAGTTCCCCGTGCTCACCGTGGACCGCATCACGATGCGCCGGGACGCGATCTACCACAGCACCTACACCGGCAAACCGCCCGACGAACCCGCCGTGCTGGGCCTGGCAATGAACGAGCTGTTCATCCCCCTGCTGCAAAAGCAGTTCCCCGAGATCGTGGACTTTTACCTGCCACCCGAGGGCTGCAGCTATCGCATGGCCGTGGTCAGCATCAAAAAGGCCTACGCAGGCCACGCGCGCCGCGTGATGATGGGTGTGTGGAGCCACCTGCGCCAGTTCATGTACACCAAGTTCATCGTGGTGGTGGACGATGACGTGGACGTGCGCGACTGGAAGGAAGTGATCTGGGCCATCACCACCCGCATGGACCCCGCGCGCGACACGATGATGGTGGAGCACACACCCATCGACTACCTGGACTTCGCCTCGCCCGTGAGCGGATTGGGCAGCAAGATGGGGATGGATGCGACGAACAAATGGCCGGGGGAGACGCAGCGGGAATGGGGGCGGCCTATGCACATGACGCCGGAAGCGAACGCGCGGGCTGAGGCGCTGATGCGGGGGCTGGGGCTGTAGGCGTGTTGCTTGGTGGAGGCGACTTTTTGAGCCCAAGGCCGCTGCTTCGTTCTTCTATGCCGCGAGACCCGCAATTCGCAGAATAGCAACCACAAAAAATGCAATGGCAAGCCCGTAGTACACAGCCTTACCTTTCCAACCCGGATATTGCGCTTTGTATTTCTCCAATTCATCACCCAAATTTGCAGAACGGCCTTGCACTGGATGGCGCAAGAAAAACATGCCTATCAATGGGAAAGCAGCTAGCACAGCGGAAAAAACAAGCAATCCCAATCCTGCGGAAAAATTGCCGATGTACAGGGCCACGACACCAGCGATCGCAAATGGGCCAATGGTCAGAGCAAGGAAAATCTTTGAAATGCGGCTAAGCGAGCGCTTGGGTATTGGCTCCATGGTTGGCATATGGTTAATTGGCTGGTTTTAGATCTACAAAAATGCCCGCTTATGGCCGAATTCTGCCTCACGGAAAACAGTACCCAAGCACTCTAGGAGGAGTCCGTGTAGGCAGGTGCTGAGCGTCCAAAGCAAGATGATTCAATGCAATAGCAGCGATGGAAACGCCTTGGCAACGGGCCATTTCCTCATATCCTCTTGAACCCGCACAATCCCGGTGGATCGCGCCCACCGTGGTGTTTGTTTTCTCCATTCCCTTCCCCCCATGCCGCCCCTTGAAGTCCGCCCCCTGCAAACCGACGACCTGCCTGCACTGATGGCCGTGCAACGCGCTGCCTATGGCGATGGGTTCATGGAAAGCACCGAGGTCTTTGCCCGCCGTCTGGCCAGCCCCGTGAATTGCTCGCTGGCCCTGCTGCTGGATGGCGCGTTGTGCGCCTACCTGGCGGCCTACCAGTCGGTGCAGGGCAAGGTGACGCCGCTGCATGGCGACTTTGAGCCCCCCGTGGGCTCCGCGCCCGACACGCTGTACCTGCACGACATGGCCGTGCTGCCCGGCATGGCAGGCCAGGGGTTGGCACAGCGGCTGCTG
This sequence comes from Acidovorax sp. DW039, assembly GCF_037101375.1. NCBI lineage: Bacteria > Pseudomonadati > Pseudomonadota > Betaproteobacteria > Burkholderiales > Comamonadaceae > Acidovorax > Acidovorax sp. DW039. Next base: position 4,651,233 of record NZ_AP029019.1, read on the forward strand.
CAGCCCTTGTGGGACCAGGCCACAGCGCAGGGCCTGCGCCACAGCGCGCTGGTGTCGGTGCAAGGCTCGCAAGGCTATTGGGAGCGGCATGGCTATGCGGTGCAACCGCTGGCCCAGCCGCTGCAGCAGCAAAGGCTGGCCAGCTATGGGGACGGTGCGGTGTACATGACAAAGCTCCTTCCGTCACCCAGGTAAGCGCACATCCAAGGGGTCAGCGCGGCCCGCACATCTCAGCCAAGCGGCTCTGGCCAGGCGTTACGCCGCTGCCAGGGGTGTGTGGTGAACCGCCCTCCGTAAGAACCCTGACACGCCCTGTCGTCATAATGGCCCACATGCCAAACCGCTGGAAACCCAACGTCACCGTGGCCGCCCTCATCGAGCGCGAGGGGCGCTTTTTGCTGGTGGAAGAAGAGACCACGGACGGTCTCAAGCTCAACAACCCCGCAGGCCATCTGGACCCTGGCGAATCGCCTGAGCAAGCCTGTGCCCGCGAGGTGCTCGAGGAAACCGCGCACGACTTTGTGCCCACCGCCCTGATTGGCGTGTACCTCAACCGCTTTACCAAAACCCGCACGGGCGATGACCTGACCTACATGCGTTTTGCGTTTGCAGGCTCGCTGGGCACCCACCACCCCTGGCGCAGCCTGGACGAGGGCATCGTCCGCACGGTGTGGATGACGCCGGACGAGATTCGCGCCTGCCCCGAGCGGCACCGCAGCCCGCTGCTGCTGGCGTGCCTGGAGGATTACCTGGCGGGCCAGCGCTACCCGCTCACGCTGGTGCACACCGACCCTTCGGTCATCACGCCCCGGTAGGCATTGACCGGCGTGTGATGGACATGCCGGGGGCCTTGCGCAAGGCCCCCGGCAAAGGCCGCTCAGTCCATCGAGATCTTGCGCTCCTTGATGGTGGCGGCCCACTGCGCAGACTCTTTCTTCATGAAGGCGGCCAGCTCCGCCCGCGTGGTGGGCTGGGGCGTGAGGCCGTGCTTGTTCAGCGCCTCTTTTACGCCCGCGTCGTTAAGCACCTTTACGATCTCCTGGTTCCAGCGCTCCAGCACGGCGGGCGGCGTCTTGCCGGGTGCGACAAAGGCGTACCAGTTGAGCGCTTCAAACCCGGGGTAGCCCGCCTCAGCCACGGTGGGGATGTTGGGCATGTACGAGGGCCGGGTGAGGCCCGTGGTGGCCAGCGGGATCAGCTTGCCCGCCTCGATATGCGGCAGCGCCGTGGGGGGCGCGGCAAAGTACGAGGTGACACGCTCGCCCAGCAAGTCCTGCAAAGCAGGTGCTCCACCTTTGTAGGGCACATGGGTCATGTCGATGCCTGCGCGCTGGTTGAACAACTCGCCCGCCAGGTGCGATGCGGAGCCCGCGCCAGTGGAGGCAAAGTCCACGCTGCCGGGCTTCTTTTTGGACAGCTGCACAAACTCGGCCAGCGTCTTCACCCCCGCGCCCTTGTGCACCACCAGCACGTTCGGAAAGTTCACCCCGCCAGAGACGGGGGCGAGATCCTTGAAGGGGTCATAGGGCAGCTTCATCAGGTGCGGCGCAATAGTCAGCGGGCCCACTGACCCCAGCAGCAGCACCGAGCCATCGGGCGCGGCACCGGCCACAAACTGGTGCGCGATGTTGCCACCTGCACCGCCCTTGTTGTCCACCACCACCGACTGGCCAATGTTCTCGCCCAGCTTCTTGGCAATCAGCCGCGCCGCCGCATCGGCCGCGCCACCGGCGGCAAAGCCCACGACCAGCGTGACGGGCTTTTTGGGCGGAAAGTCTTGCGCCGCAGCGCCAAAGGCCCAAGGGGCCGTTACCAGCGCCAGGGCGCAGTGCAGCAGGGTGCGTTTTTTCATCGGGGTCTCCTTCATCGTGGATGGTTTTCTGGAACGGGTCGTGGGCTCAGAGCGACTCACAAAACTCAGCGAAGCGGCCCTGGCCAGGCGTTTCGCCCGCAGGCAGTAGCACTACGACAAGGCGAGACAACGGCGCCAGGGGAGTTTTTGAGTCGCTCTCAGTCTGCGCCTAAACCAATGGGGTTGGGCTGGCGCTTCTCTACCGCGTGGCGCAGCAGCGACGCGGTGCGGAAGATGCCGTGCGCAAACTTGCCGTAGGGCAGCGTGGCAAACAGCGCCATCACTGCGCCCAGGTGCAGGCACAGCAGCAGCGGCAGGCCTGCGGTGCCGCGTGCTGCCCACAGGGCCAGGCCGCTGGTGGCGGTGAGGAACAGCAGCGCAATGAAGGCGCGGTCCATGGGCTTTTGCGCGGCATCGCCGTGCTGTGGGTGGCGGCGCAGGTTCAGCCGCCACAGGCCTGCGGTGCCCAGCGCCAGGCTGATGCCGCCCACGCCGCCCAGCAGCTTGGGCACACTGGGCAGGTCATACGGGGCAGGCAGGCCCAGCAGGTAGTGGTACAGCGTGGCCACGCTGGTGGCTGCAAAGCACAACATGAAGCCATAGAACGTGAGGTGGTGCATGCGCCTGCGCGAGAGGGTGTAGGCATCGTCCTCGTTGTGGCAGCCCTCGCCGTGGCCGCCGTCCAGGTACTTGAGGCGCAGCACCGCATCGGTAGCCTCGGCCGTGGCGGGCGCACTCAGCGGCGCGCCGCTGGTGGCGGGCGTCACATCGCGCCAGAAGCGGCGCACGCCCAGGCCCAGGGCCAGCACGGCAAACAGGAACACGGGCGCAAACAAACCCACCAGCAGGTTGTGCGGAAAGATGCCGTAGAAGCCGCCCACCGGTGCTGTCCACAGCGCCGCCAGCCCCTGCCCATGCAGCCCCACCGCCAGCAGCAGGAACAGCGTGAGCCCCGCCACCAGGGCCAGCGCCAGGGTCAGGCCGTTGCGCTGGTAGAGCTGGCCCAGCGCGGGCGGCCAGGCGTAGTCGGCATAGGTTTGCCCGCGCACCTGGGCCATGGCCTGCGGAATGTTCACCGCAAACTCGTGCGGCGGCGCGTACTGGCACGCATGCAGGCAGGCGCCGCAGTTGTGGCACAGGTTGGCGATGAAGTGGATGTCGGCCTTGGCAAACTCCAGCCGCCGCGTCATGGCCGGGAAGACGGCGCAAAAGCCCTCGCAGTAGCGGCAGGCGTTGCAGATCTGCAGCTGGCGGGCCACTTCAGACTCGGGGGCCGACAGCACGATGTCGCCGTTGGCCAGCGCCTTGGCGTCGCGGGTCAGGGCTTCAAGCGCTTGCATGGTTTACTCCTGTTTTTGTAGCTGCTTGCGCTTGCTGACTTTGCGCTAGAGCCTTATTTTTATTCAAAGCCGCTTGCGCCGCCTGCGTACCCGCAATGCGGCCAAACGCGGTGCCAATGCTCATGCCCACACCGGCGGTGTAGCCCTTGCCCAGCACGTTGCCCGCCATCATTTCGCCCGCCACAAACAGGTTGGGGCTGGGCTGGCCGCCAAAGTGCACGGCCGTGGTCTCGTCCGTGCGCAGGCCCAGGTAGGTGAAGGTGACGCCGGGCTTGAGCGCGTAGCCGTAGAACGGCCCGGTATCAATGGGCCGGGCCCAGTGCGTCTTGGCGGGCGTGATGCCTTCGGTGTGGCAATCGTCCAGCGCGGTGTGGTCAAACTGGCCCACACGGCACGCTGCGTTGTAGCCGTTGAGCGTGCGCATGAAGGTGTCCGCCGGCAGGCCCAGCTTCTGGCCCAGCTCGGCCAGTGTGTCGGCCTTCACGCCCGGAAACACCGGCGGCATGAAGCGGCCAATGGCCTTGCTATCGATGATCGAATAGCCAATCTGCCCCGGCTGCTGCGCCACCAGGCGGCCCCAGATGGCGTAGCGCTTGGGCCAGAAGTCCTCGCCCTCGTCGTAGAAACGTTCGCCGTTGCGGTTGACCACCACGCCCAGCGAAACGCAGTCGATGCGGGTGCAGATGCCGCCGTCGTACAGCGGCGCGCGTGCATCAATCGCCACCATGTGGGCTTGCGTGGGGTCGCCAATGCGGTCGGCGCCGTGGTCGTCCAGCAGGTGTTTGAGCAGCACGCCTTTGTTGTAGGCGGTGCCGCGGATCAGGAAGTTGTCTGCAGGCCACTCGCCGCGCTCGTTCTGGCCCCAGGCTTCGCGTAGCCATTCGCGGTTGGATTCAAAGCCGCCTGCGGCCAGCACGCAGCTTTTGGCGGTGATGCGTTCGCTGCGGCCGTTGGTGGTGCAGTGCGCGGCCACAAAGCGGCCGTTCTCCACTTCGATGCGGTCTACCGGCGATTCGTAGCGCACCTGCACGCCCAGCCGTTCAGCGCTGCGGAAGTAGGCATTGACCAGCGCCTTGCCGCCGCCCATGAAAAACGCATTGGTGCGCGCCGTGTGCAGCGCCCCCGCCAGCGAGGGCTGGAAGTGCACGCCGTGGCTGCGCATCCAGTCCCGGCAGGTGCCGGACTCGCGGATCACCAGCCGCGCCAGGTGCTCGTTGGTGAGCCCCCCGGTCACCTTGAGCAGGTCCTGCCAGAACTCTTCTTCGGGGTAGGCATCGACCAGCACGTCCTGCGGTGCATCGTGCATGCAGCGCAGGTTGCGGGTGTGGGCGGAGTTGCCGCCGCGCCAGGCCCGGGGTGCAGCCTCCAGCAGCAGCACGCTGGCACCGGCCTCGCGGGCCATCAGCGCAGCGCACAGGGCAGCGTTGCCGCCGCCGATGACCAGCACATCCACGGGGGCGCGGGAATCCGGGCGGTCAGTAGGCATGGCGCGCTCCGGCAAGGGGCAAGGCACCTGCCGTGCAACGGCACCAGGGCAGGACGCGCGAATGCGCAGGGGACGAACGCGTCAGCCAGGGACGCAGGGCGCGGGCAATCATGGGGGATGTCTCCAGGGGTCTTCGCGGGGATGCGCCACTGTAGAAAGCCCCGCCCGCCTTGGGCAGGCCTGTGGGCCTATGGGGGTATCACATATGCAGATGGCCTGCAGGTGCCATCTCGGCCCACTTCAGTCCACCTCAGCCCATCTATAGGGCTTCAGGGGCCTCGGGTGTCTCTGGCTCGGTCGTCTCCGCCAGCCATGCGGTGCCGGGCCAGAGCCCTTCATCCACCAGCGTGCGCGCGGTGTCGCGCAGCACCACGCGGGTGGCCAGAGCGGCGGGCGAGAGTTCTTCGTCGCCCAGGCTGCACAGCAGGTTGACGCGCCGGGCGGGCGCATCGGCCAGGCGCGCCCACTGAAAGCGCGCAGGCGCATCCGGGTAGCGCCCCATGGCCGCCCAGGGCTGAACGGTGGAGCCCAGCCCGGCATCCACCGCCGCCATCACCATGGCCAGCGAGTCCACTTCCATCACCACATGCGGGTCCACCCGGGCGCGGGCAAAGGCGGTGTCCAGCGTGCTGCGCAGGCCGTGCGGGCCCGTGGGCAGAATCAGCGGCTCCTCGCCCAGGTCCGCCACGGCCACGCTGGCGGGCAACTGGCGGGGGGCACGGGCGGAACCGCTGTCACCCCGGGCGCAGATGAGGAAAAGGTCTTCTTCCAGCAGGGGCAGGATTTCCCAGCCCCGCCCGCCCCCGGCCTGCCGCGCCTGGTGCAGGCGGCTGTCAAACAGCACGGCCAGGTCCAGCTGGCGGGCGTTGAGCATGGCGGTGAGGTGGCCCGACATGCTCTCGACCATGTGCAGCCGCACATCGGGGTAGCGGGCGCGCATGGCCCGCATCAGGGGCAAGCCGAGAACGGCCGAGGTGGTTGGTGCCAGCCCCACGGTGACGGAACCCGAAAGCCGCGCCTGCTGCGCCGCCCGCACTGCCTGCTGCGCATGCCGCAGCGTGAGTTGCGCCTCGCGGAAAAAGGCCACGCCCGCCTCGGTCGGCGTCACGCCCTGCGGGGTGCGGTGCAACAACCGGGTGGACAGCTCGCTCTCCAGCCGCGTGATCTGCTGGCTCAGGGCCGACTGCACCACGTCCAGGTCCAGCGCCGCCCGGCTGATGGAGCCGCGCTCCACCACCCGCACAAAGTAACGCAGCTGCCGCAGTTCCATGAAAAATGCCTCTCCCTCGCGCTGGCCATCCAGCAAAGTGATGGGGTGGATGTTCGCATACCCTGTGTGGCGCGCACAGGGGGCAATGAGCAAAAACAGGCGGTAGCGCCCAATGGACAAGCGCAGGCAGCTATATTTTCAGGAGCATCCAGAGAACGTCAGGCCTCTCTTCTGCCGTGCCAAAAGCTCACACATCAATCATCAAACCGCAAATGCGCCTCTGCAGCAATGTGTCGATACAGCGCCATGTCGGCGGCAATGGCGTCGGCCAGCCGGGTTGCCGCACCGCCCTGCGTCTGAAGGCCCAGTTCTGCAAAGCGTTTTTGCACCCCTGGGTCGGCCACCGCTGCCGTAGCCGCCTTGTTCAATGGGTCCAGCAGCGCCTGAGGCGTCTGCGCAGGTGCCAGAATTCCGGCCCACGATTGCATGCTGGCGAAGGGGGGAAGCCCTGCTTCCGCAGCGGTGGGTGCGTGGGGAAACCGGGCGTCACGTTTGGCTCCGGTGACGGCGAGCAGTTTGAGCTTGCCCGCGTCCACCAGCGGCTTGGTGGATCCGTCGAACGTCAGATCCAGCTGACCACCCGCCACGTCGTTGAGCGCAGCCGAGGTGGACTTGTACGGAATGTGAACGAGGTGGGCGCCCGTGAGTGACTTGAAAAACTCACCGGCAAAGTGAGCGCCGCTGCCGACACCTGCACTGCCGTAGCTGAGCTTGCCAGGGTTTTTCTTGGCGTAGGCGATGAGTTCAGGCAGCGTGGTTACCGCAAGCGCGTTGCTGACGACGATCTGCAGGCCATAGGTGGCGCAAAGGCTCACGGGTGCAAGCGCTTTGGCGGGATCAAAACCCGCCTTCGGATTGACCACGGGGTAAATGCTGTAGCTGGAGTTGGTGAACAACAAGGTATTGCCGTCCGGCGGGGCCTTCACCACGGCGTCAATGCCGAGGCGTCCCCCTGCACCCGGGCGGTTGTCCACAATCACCGGGCGCCCGAGTTGTTGCGACATTCTTTCAGCCACGATCCGCGCCGCTTGATCGGTGATGCCTCCGGCTGCAAACGGAACCACGAGCCTGAGAATGTTAGGCTGCGCGTGGGTGATGCTGGCTACCGCACCCAGCGTTGCGGCAAGCATGCGGCGGCGTGATCCATCGAAGGGGGCTTTCATGGTTGTCTCCTGTTCTTTTGGTATTGCTCAGCTACGCGATCCCCTGCGAGATCGCCATCAAGCTCTAAGGTGAAGCGAGCCCATCCCAACAGAGGTACTTCACTTCCAGAAACTCCTCAATGCCGTAGTGAGACCCCTCGCGGCCCAGGCCGCTTTGCTTGACACCGCCGAACGGTGCCACTTCGTTGGAGATCAGGCCACAGTTGATGCCCACCATGCCTGACTCGATGGCCGCGGCCGTGCGCCAGATGCGGGCGGCATCGCGGCTGTACAGATAGGCGGCCAAGCCAAACTCCGTCGCATTGGCCAGCGCAATGGCGTCTTCATCCTTCTCGAACCTGAACAGCGGAGCCACAGGGCCGAAGGTTTCCTCAAAAGCCACCGCCATCTCCGGCGTGGCCCCGGTAATGACGGTCGGCTCAAAGAAGCGGCCCCCTAACGCATGCCGTTGGCCCCCATGCAGCACACGGGCCCCTTTGGCGGTGGCATCAGCAATGTGCTCTTCCACCTTGGCCACGGCGGCATCGTCAATCAACGGGCCGAGCTGCACCCCATCGGCCAGACCATTGCCCACACGCAGCCTGGCCACGCGTTCCACCAGCTTGGCCGCGAAAGCGTCGTACACGCCGGATTGCACCAGCACCCGGTTGGCACTGATGCATGCCTGGCCCGTGTTGCGGAACTTCGCGGCCACCACGCCCTCTGCCGCTGCATCCAGGTCGGCATCATCAAAGATCAGAAAGGGCGCGTTTCCACCCAGCTCCATCGAGCACTTCTTGATGGTGGAGGCAGCCTGCGCCAGCAGCACGCGCCCCACCTCTGTGGAGCCTGTGAACGTGATCTTGCGCACCAGGGGATGGGAGGTGAGCTGTTGACCAATGTCACGGGTGTCATTGCCCGTCACGACGTTGAACACACCGGCCGGCACACCGGCGCGGCGCGCCAGTTCAGCGATGGCCAGGGCCGTCAGAGGCGTCTGACTGGCGGGCTTGACCACCATGCTGCACCCCGCAGCCAATGCCGGGCCTGCCTTGCGGGTGATCATCGCTGCGGGAAAGTTCCACGGCGTAATGGCTGCGCACACGCCAATGGGCTCTTTCAGCACCACGATGCGTGCCCCATCGCGGGGTGCCGGAATCACGTCGCCACGAACCCGCTTGGCCTCCTCGGCAAACCATTGCAAGAATGAAGCCGCGTAGTCGATCTCGACCTTCGCTTCAGCCACCGGCTTGCCTTCTTCCAGCGTGATCAGGGTGGCCAGGTCTTCGCGATGCTGCAGCATCAATTCGTACCAGCGATGCAGGATCTCTGAGCGAGCCTTGGCCGTGGTTTTTCTCCAGCTCAAGAAGGCCTGGTGCGCAGTCTCGATGGCAGCAGCCGTCTCTGCGCCTTGGAAGCGGGGCAGTTCTACAAGCACTTCGTCGCTGGCCGGATTGCGCAGTGCATAGGTTCCATGAGGCGTGGTGTGGGTCCACACGCCGCCCACGAAGGCACCCGAGCGCCAGAGTTCAGGGTCTTTCAGCAGGTGTTGCATCTTCCACTCCTTCAGCAAGGGTGACGCCCGACCATGAAGGCAGAGTCCGGATCAGAGGTCACTTCACAACCGGACGCCGCCAGCGCCTGCCGCAGCGACTTCATGAAGCGATCCGGAATGCGCAGCGATGGAGCCCGCAGCGGCCCGCCATTGAAGCCTGCCAGCCAGTCCTGGTACTTCCACTGTGTGCGGTTGAGTGCTCCAATGCCGGGGGCAGAGGCCGCGGATGCGGCGGTGTTGGCCTGGCGTGCCGGGTTGACCTTCCAGTACATCTCCATGGCCTCTTCGAAGCGCCCGGTGCGTGCCAGCTCGAAGGCCCGAGGGTAGTAGTCGCCCATCCATTGCGTGTTGCTCGTGCCAGAGAACTGCAGCTTCATCAGGCTCATGAGCGGGATGGCATCGGACTCGATCGGGCAGCTGATGACCACCTGATCCCGGAAGTGGTGGTACATCTCGCAGATGCCCGCTGGCAGCGGGAAGCCCTGCTCGGACTTGATGGCAACGATGTTGGGGCAGTCCCGGAGCAGTCGGGTGACCAAGGACAAAGACATGCCAGCGGGGTGCACCCGTTCAAAGCCCCATGTGGGGATGGGGAAGAGCATGACGCCCAAGTCTGTGGCGTCACAGAAGGCCTTGGTGTAGTCGTAGATCTCTTTTTCACTGGTGGGCCAGAAGGTGGACGGGTAGGACAGCAGCACCAGATCTGCCCCGGCCTTCTCTGCGAGTTGGACGGCCTCGATGTTGTCACTCAACGTGCCAAATGCAGCGTGGAAGAACAGGCCCAGTTTCTCGCCGCCTGTCTCCCGCGCCCAGGCGGTGAACTGTGCGTTTTCTTGCGCGGTGATGGCGACTTCCGAGCACAGCAGCGTGTAGGTAAACCCCAGCTTCTGGACCAGTTCGATATCGTGCCGGATACCGCGTTCGTTCAGGGACTTCAAGTCCCCGCTGTAGCTTGGGATGGTGACTGCGGAGCAGCCGACGAGGTGTTCACGGGCCCATTCGCGGGCGTGTTTGCGTTGGTAGGCAGGCATGGCGAATCTTTCTAGGTTGGGGGAGGTTTGGGGAGATTGGGAAAGGCTCACAAAACCCGGCGAAGCGGCTCGGGGCAGGCGTTCCATCGCAGGCAGTGCGCAAGGCACGGCAAGGCGGAACCACGACGCCGGAGGAGTTTTGTGAACCGCGCTTACTTGGCGACAGGGACGATGGTGTGTGCAAGCTCAACGCCAAGGCCCATGGCGCGTGCACGGGCCAGCAACATCTCGGCGGTGATGATGTCTTGCAGGCCGGAGCCCACCGACTTGTAGACGACGATGTCTTCCGGCTGTCTCAAGGTCTTGCCGGAAATGAAGTCAGAAAGCGAGGTGAGCTTGGTGGCAAAGTCCACGCCAGCGTGTGTCGCGGCAATCATGTCTCCGGTGTCGTGTGCGACTTCATCGGGCATGTCCGCCACCACCAGTGCGGCGCGGGCAATGACCTGCTCATCCACCTCGCGCTGCTCAGGCAGGGTGGAGCCGATCGATGCCACGGTCATTCCCGGCTCCAGCCATTCACCCCTGAGAACCGGGCTTTCGTCCCGGCTGCGGGCTGCACAGAGCACTACATCCGCACCGGCAATGGCATGCTGCGCAGACTCCGCCGTCTCGACCACCCAACCGTGTTCGTCGCGAAAGGCTGCAGCAAACTTCTCGCGGCTGCTGGGGTTGGGGCTGAACACCCTGGCGCTTGCCACCTTGCGCACCGCTGCCAGCGCCGACAGCAACCCGCGGGCTTCAAAGCCCGAACCGATCACGCCCACGGCCAAGGGACGGTCAGGAGCTGCGGCGGCCACGGCCACTGCAGCCGTGGCTGCCGTGCGAATCCCGGTGATCCGGTTGCCGTCAATGAGCGCAGCCAGCGCCATCGTCTTTTGGTCAAACAGGGAAATCAGGTAGCTGGCCCGCCGCACCTTCGTCCCTGCGGCGATCAGCTTGCAGCCCATGTGCCCCCCGCTGGGGGACACGGCTGTCAGGCCACGCAGCCACATCCCCTCACCGCGCGCCATGGAGCGTGGGGGCACCATGGCTGAATCCAGCGGGCTCGCGTAGGCAGCCCGCAGTGCGTCAAAGGCCGCTTTCCAGTCCGCCAGTTGCGCAACGTCTTGATCCGTCAGAAGAACGGTGGGCGCGATGTGCTCCGCCGAGTCGATAGGGTGGTTTGCCAATGCAGTCTCCAGTCAGTGGAGGGCATCGTAGGCAGGCCAGTCTGCGCAAGGTAGTGGGCTGGAGCGAAAGCAGCTTTCCGATATCCGGATAGCAGATCTCCGCGTCAATCGGATTGCAGCAACGCCGGGCAGATGGTACGGATCAGTTGGGCCACGGAGCGCGTCGCGAGGGTGTGCGGGCGATGCGCCGTGACGCCCAGCACGATGCTGCGCGACAGCGACGGCTCCACGATGCGCACCGCTGCAAGGCGGTGCGCATCCTGCGGTGCAAGAACACCCGCGGTGATGGCAAAGCCACCGTGATTGGCAACGATTTCGTGCTGGAGGTGGATGGAACTGGCCTCCACCGCCTGCGTCAGGGACAGACCTTGCTCGCGTGCAATTTCGGCAAGCCGGGCGCGCAATGGATGAGGCTCACCCGGCAGGACCAAAGGGAGCGCTGCAACCTCTTTGAAGGGAATGCTGGGACGCGTGGCCAGAGGATGCCCCGCCGGTACGATCAGGTCCAGCGGCAGGCACGCAAGAAGCGACTCGTGGGGATAGGCAGTGTCGCCCTCTCTCAAGAGCAAGGAGAGATCAAGGCGCCCTTGCGCAATCCATTCCTCCAATTGGGCACTGGACCCCTCGGTAAGGTGAATGCGCACCCGGGGCCATTGCCGCTGTATCTCGGAACACAAAGGACCGGCAATCAGCCGCACCGTGGAGGGCAGCACCCCAAAGTGCACATCGCCCATGGGCTGCCCGCTGTGGCTTTGCAGCTTGTCCGCAAGCTCGTCTGCCTGGCGTATGAGCGCGACGATGCGGGGGTAAGCCAACGCTCCCAGCTCCGTCAGCACCACGCCCCGGCCAGTGCGGCGAAAAAGGCGCGCACCGGCCTCCGCTTCGAGCTGCGCGATCTGCCGGCTCAGCACGGATTGCGGCACATCCAATGCAGCACTTGCGCCCGAGATGCTGCCGTACTCTGCAACACGGATGAACAGTTGCCAGCGAGGATCCAGAAATTTCATCATCGGTCGTGATCGATTGGCATGCAGGCACCTGTGGATCTCTCGCACAGGCGCTCGATGTTTGCGGCGTGGACTCTGCACCCAGATCGGAGCAAAGAAGCCGAAGGTTAACAGCGCTGTGGAGAGCTGCAAGCGCAAGCAGCTACGATTTCAGGAGCAATTCAGTTCGCCCGGCGAGACGGGGATTGCAGCGCAACCAAGGCTTCGCCCATCCAGCGGGCGATGAGCTGCTGCCGCTCGCGCGGCATGCGGGCCTGGGTGGATGCCACGCTGATCGCGGCCACCGGCTCGCCCTGGGCGTTGCGCACGGGCATGCCCACAGCCAGCACGTTGCGCGTGGCGTGGTTGCCGATGACCGACCAGCCGCGCTCCCGGGTGGTGCGCACCAGCAGGCGCATGCGCTCGGGCGTCATGCCGCCGTAATGGCCCAGCACGGCAGCATTGGCGGCAATGATGGACTCCACCTGCGCATCGGGCAGCGCTGCCAGCAGGGCCAGCCCGGCCGCCCCCACGCCCAGCGGCTGGCGCGTGCCCACCTGAATGACCAACACCTGCACTGGATGGCTGCCCACCTGGCGCGCAATGCAGTGCGACAAGGGCCCCTCGCGCACGATGGCAAAGGCGGCATCCCCGCAGGCGGCACTCACGCGCTCCAGCACAGGCTGCAGCCGCACGGCCCAGTTGGGCAAAGGGGCCGTCACCTGCCCCGCCAAGCGGGGCCCGGGCACATAGCGAAAGCGCTCGGCCTGTGCCACATACCCGGCTTCCTGCAACGTGGCCAGAAGCCGGTACACCGGGGCACGGCCCAGGCCGGTGCTACGGCACAGTTCGGCCACGCGCACCCCCTCTCCAGCCCCGGCCAGCACAGCGTCCAGCACCTGCAGGCCACGGCGTAGCGTGCGGCTGCCAGGGTCAGTGTCCACGGGGGCATCGGCATCAGGGGTCATGACAGAGAGCCTACCGCAAATGTCCGGCCAGCGGACGTTTTGACTGGCAGCCCCGACGGGCTTTGGCAAGAATTTCTTCCGTCGATGCAGCCTTTTCACCGCATGCTTTGCGTACGGAAACCGGCCGCCCCGGCGTCATCACAAAACCAGGAGACACGTTCATGACCTTCACCTCTGTGCCGCGCCGGTGCCTGCTAGGTTGCGCCGCCGCCCTCACCCTGTGCGCACCGCTTGCCACCTGGGCCCAGCAACCCTCTGTGTGGCCCACCAAGCCGGTGCGGCTGGTGGTGGGCTATGCCGCAGGGGGCGCCACCGATGTGATCGCAAGGCTGGTGGGTGTGAAGCTGGGCGAGGTGCTGGGCCAGCCCGTGGTGGTGGAAAACCGCGCCGGTGCCAACAGCAACCTGGGGGCCGAGGTGGTGGCCAAGTCGCCCGCCGATGGCTACACGCTGTATGTGTTCACCATTGCCAACACCACCAATGCCTCGCTGTACACCCGCCTGGGCTATGACCCGCAGAAGGACTTTGAACCCATTGGCCTGATTGCCAAGATCCCCAACATCCTGGTGGTGAACCCAGCCCTGCCCATCAAGAGCGTGGCGGACTACATCCGCTATGCCAAGTCGGCCAAGGACGGCATCACGTTTGCCTCTTCCGGCAATGGCTCCTCCATCCACCTGTCGGGCGAGATCTTCAAGATGCAGACGCAGACCAGCATGCTGCACATCCCCTACAAAGGCAGCGCGCCCGCCATCACCGACCTGCTGGGCGGGCAGGTGGACTCGATGTTTGACAACGCCCCGTCGGCCCTGCCGCATGTGCAGGCCGGGCGCCTGCGGGCCATTGCCATAACCAGCGCGCAGCGCTCGCCCCTGCTGCCTGATGTGCCCACGGTGGCGGAGTCGGGCTTTGCGGGGTTTGATGTGCAGTCGTGGTTTGGTCTGGCGGCCCCCACAGGCACACCGCGCAGTGTCATCACCCAGGTCAACGCAGCGCTGGGCAAGGTGCTGGCCATGCCGGATGTGCGCCAGCGGCTGCACGACATGGCTGCCACGCCCGAGCCCGGCACGCCGGAGCAGATGCGCGCCTTTGCAGTGGCCGAGACCAAACGCTGGCGCGAGGTCATCCAGCGCTCGGGCGTCAAGGCCGAATGACATTGCCCGCCCACCCCATGACAGGAGCCCGTTTGCCGTGATGTACCCCATTGACTTCTTCTGGCGCGCTGCGGAGCGCTGGCCTGACCGCATCGCCATCGACGCACCCGAGGTGCAGGTGCGCTACGACACCCTGGCCACCCACGTGGCTGCGCTGGCCGCCGCGCTGCTGCAGCGCGATCCCACCCCGCAAAGCCGCGTGGGCATCTGCGCCTGCAACAGCGTGGAGCACATTACCGCCCTGCTGGCAGTGCTGGCCTGCGGCAAGGTGTGGGTGCCCCTCAACCCCAAGAGCACCCAGCCCGAAATCCTGCGCATCGTGGAGGCCACCGAGCCCACGCTACTCATTCTGGATGCGGACTGCGCGCCGCTGCTGCAAGGCGCACGCGGCCAGCGCATTCTGACGGGTGGCACCAGCCCCGCTGCAGAGCCCACGGTAGCCCAGCTGGTGCAGCAGCACGCTGGCGCCCCCCGCCCCGTGCTGGACCTGCCCGAGAACGCCACCCAGGCCATCAAGTTCACCGGTGGCACAACCGGCCTGCCCAAGGGGGTGATGCAGCCCTACCGTGCGTGGCTGGCCAACATTGCCAACCAGATCCACGCATGGGGCTTTGATGAAAACGAGCGCTATGTGGTGGCGGCCCCCATCACGCACGGCACATCGACCTATCTGCTGCCCATCCTGGCGCAAGGGGGGTGCCATGTAGTGATCGATGGTGCGGGGGCCGAAGCGGTGCGGGCAGCCTTTCGTGAGCGTGGCGGCACGGTGTGCTTCATGCCCCCCACGCTGGTCTACATGCTGATGGCACTGCCCGGTGCCAGCCGGGCGGATTTTCCGCACCTGCGGCGGCTCATCTACGGAGGTGCGCCCATGCCGCCCGAAAAAATCCGCGAGGTGCGCGCCTTCTTCGGCCCCGTACTGGGCACCACCTACGGGCAGACCGAAGCGCCGCAAATCCTGACGGTGATGCGCCCTGAAGACTTTGAGGACGAGCGCAACTGGGCTGCCGTGGGCCGCACCACCTGGTTCAGCGAAGTGGCCATCATGGCTCCGGACGGACGCCTTCTGCCCAGCGGCGAGGTGGGTGAGGTGGTGGCGCGCGGCGACCTGCTCATGACTGGCTACTGGCGCCTGCCCGACAAGACGGCCGAGACGCTGGTCAATGGCTGGCTGCACACGGGTGACCGGGGCCTGGTGGACGAGCGCGGCTACCTGTACCTGAAGGACAGGCTCAAGGACCTGGTCATTACCGGCGGCTTCAACGTCTACCCCGTGGATGTGGAAAACGCCCTGGGGCAGCACCCGGCGGTGCACGAGTGCGCGGTGTTCGGCATACCCGACGACAAGTGGGGCGAGGCCGTGCAGGCCGCAGTGCAGCTGCGCCCCGGCGTGCAGACCACCGAGGCCGAGCTGATCGCCTTTGTGCGCGAGCGCCTGGGGCCGGTACAGACGCCCAAGCGCATCCACTTCCATGCCAGCCTGCCGCGCTCGCCGGTGGGCAAGGTGCTCAAAAGCAGCGTGCGAGAGCAGGCCCTGGCTTCATGAACCTGAAAGACACCATGACATCCGTACGCAACGACACCCCCGTGACCCGGCTGTGCACCCACAGCCTTACCAGCCTGCACTACCGCGACGCCAATCTGGTGGAAGACCTGATGGGCAAGAAGACCTTCACCGAGGTGATGCTGATGCAGATCCTGGGCCGCACGCCGCGCCCTGTAGACCTGCGCATCACAGACGTAGTGCTCATCGTGCTGATGGAGCATGGCCTCACGCCCAGCGCCATCGCCACGCGGCTCATCTACATGAGCGCACCAGAAAACCTGCAGGGCGCTGTCAGTGCGGGCCTGCTGGCCGTGGGCAGCTCCTTTGTGGGCACCATGGAAAACTGCTCACGCCTGCTCGACCGCATCCTGGCTGCGGACGACCCCGAGGTCGAAGCCCTGGCCATTGCACGCCAGTACCGCGAGAGCAAAAGCGCGATGCCCGGCTTCGGCCACCACCTGCACAAGCCGGTGGACCCACGTGCTTACAAACTGCTGGAACTGGCCCGGGCCGAGCCCGACCTGGCGGGTCGGCACATCCAGGCGCTGGAGACACTGTCACGCGCGGTAGACCAGGTGGCCGGGCGGCCCATCACCCTCAATGCCACCGGTGCCGTGGCCGCGCTGCTGGGGGAGATCGGCGTGCCCACCAACGTGATGCGCGGTTTTGCCGTGATCTCCCGCGCCGCCGGGCTGGTGGCCCATATCGTTGAAGAGCAGCAAAGCCCTTCAGGCCGATTTATCTGGGACACGGTAGAGCACGCGATTCCCTACGTGGGTCAAGCTGGTACCACAAACCCCGACTGAAACACCCTCTCCCATCTCCATCTGCGCGGCTGGGGACCCCAAGGCCGTTTACTCGGGCTCAATACCCGCGCTGCGGATCAGCTGGCCCCAGCGTGCCAGCTCGCTGCGGCTGAAGTCGGCCAATTCCTGGGGTGTGCTGCTCACGGGCTGCAGACCCAGGGAGGCCAGGCGTTCACGGAGCCCCGGGTGATTCACTGCGGCCTGCAGTTCGCGGCTGAGTCGCTCGATGATCGGAGTGGGGGTACCCGCGGGCGCATACATTGCGTACCACGCCAGCAGCTCAAAGCCCTTGATGGTGGCGGCGATCGGCGGCACATCGGGCAGACTGGCAACGGGCTGCAGGCTGCTCACACCAATGGCGCGCACCTTGCCTCCCTTGACCTGAGGCATGCCGGTGGCCATGTCGGTGAACATCATGTCCACTTGACCAGCCACCACGTCGTTGAGCGCAGGCGGGATGGTCTTGTATGGCACATGCAGCATGTCGATACCCGCCATGTGCGTGAGCATAGCGGCGGGGACCAGTGTGCCTGCACTGCCCGAGGCGTAAGTCAGCTTGCCTGGACGAGACTTGGCCAGCGTGATCAGCTCCTGCAGGTTGCGCACTGGCAGCGACGGGTTCACCACCAGCATGGCTGGCGTGTTGGCGATGCGCCCGATGGGCGCGAAATCCTTGATGGGGTCGTAGTTGAGCTTTTTCATCAGCGCCGGGTTGGCAGCCTGCGTGGTGTTGGTCGTCACAAACAAGGTGTAACCATCGGGTGCTGAGCGTGCCACCGCATCGGCACCAATGGAGCCGTTGGCGCCGACCCGGTTGTCCACCACGATGGGCTGACCTAAAGCCCGACCCAAATGGTCGCCCATCAGGCGCGCCACGATGTCGTTGCCGCTACCGGCACCGAATGGCACGATCACGCGGACGGGGCGCGCAGGCCAGGCGGCGGGTTGCGCCAGCGCCGGTAGGCCCAGGCTGGCAGGTACAGCGGCAGCGCAGGCAGCGCGCAGAAAGGTGCGGCGGGTCATGATGTTTTGTCTCCGTGATTGAAATGCGTTGAGAGGCCTTGGCCAAAGAGGGATCGCAAGGAATGCAGGCTGTTGCAGTCGCGCACTGTGTGCTAGCGCACAGGTTCCTGCCGCAGCGAATGCAGCCCGCGCAGCAGACGGTCTGCGACCACGTCCGAGTTGCGATCCAGCATGGGAAAGTGCGAGTTGCCGCGCACACCCTCAGCCGGTAGATCGCACAGGTCTACGGCCACGCCTGATGCGCGGACCGCAGCGCAGTAAGCGTCCACGGCTTCGCGGTAGCGCACCCAGATGGGATGGGCTGACAGAAAGTCGCCCCACATGCACAGGTGCGGTGGCAACGGCTGGCCAACCGACGGTACCTGCTGCGGCAATGGCGCGCCCGAGGGCTCAATCGCGGCAACAGCCGCCACATGCTGTGGCCAGCGGCGCGTGGCTTCCAGGGCGAATCCGCCCCCTTGGCTATGGCCGACCACGATGCTGCGGCCCAGCCGTTGCAGCAGCGCGCCGTACGCGGCCAGGGTGATCTCCTCGTGCCCAGCCCAACGCGGCACCCACTGGGCCGCGAAGGTATCGAAGGCCTCCTGCGGAAACTGCTGGCCTGCATGGGCCCGGCGCCGTGCTGCGGTGCTGTGGTAGCCATCGGCAGGTCCCAGGCGGAACATGTCCCAGCCTTCATTCAACGTGCGGTGCAGGGGCGCGGATTCGTAGATCTCGGGCCAGCGCGACCAGCCCGATCGGCCGCGCTCCACGGCATCGCATACGTACACGTCGAAGCCCGCATGCAGCAGCAGCTCAAGCCAGCCGGGCCGTCCGTCGGGGGTCGCGTCCCAGTTCGCGCCGGTCATGCCACCGCCGTGCCACAGCACGATTGGCACGTCGTGCGAGGGCTCGGCCTGCAGATAGGCCTGTACGTACATCTGGCCGGTGACGTAATCGCCGTTCGGGTCCACGGCCCGCAGTGGCCCGTTCTGTGCAAAGCGGCGCTGCTCCACAGGCAGGCCGTGCAAGCTGCGCAGCCCGCCGTTGACGAAGAAGCCGTGGATGCGCCGCAAGCGCAGTGGAGCGGATGACAGGGGAGAGGGTGGCATCGGTGATGAGCCCCAGGTCAGTGGCGTGCCGAGAGGCCCGCCTGATCCACCGCAAAGCAACGGATGCGCGGCTGCTCGCCCAGGTGCTGCTGTACCGAGTGGTCAACACCGTCCATGAAGCGCTCCAGGGCCTCAGCGTCCCGGTAGGGCTGGGCGCGGTAGTGCGCCTCGACCAGCACGGGGTTGCCGCGCACCATGAGCGCCTGCACCAGCAGCACCTGAATGGCCGTGGGCTGGGCCCTCAGCAGCGTGAGGCACAGGTGTTCGATGTCCTGCGCCAAGGCTTCGGCGGCCTGCGCGGGTGTGGGTTGTGCGGTGAAGATTTTGATGACTGGCATGGGTTGAATCGGCGTCCATCAGCGGGTGCATCCGGCATTGTGGGAATGGCAACCCATTTGGTAAATTGCTATTTTTTGCACCATTCATGCATGCCATCTATAAATTACCGGCTCGATGATCTGCGTGCCCTGTTGGCTTTGCATGGCAGTGGCAGTTTTGTGCGCGCGGCCGAACAGTTGCACATCACACAGCCCGCCTTCAGTCGTCGAATTGCCCAGCTCGAAGCCGCGCTGGGTGGTGCACTGGTTGAGCGCACCACGCGCAAGGTTGCCATGACAACCCTCGGGCTCGATCTGGTGCGCAACGCCGGCCCACTGCTGGAGCAGCTCGACGAGACGCTGGCCGAAACGGCCCGCTGCGCGCGAGGCGAATCCGGTCGCCTGAGCGTCGCCTGCCTGACCACCGTGGCCTATGCCCTACTGCCACCGATCATGCGAGCCTTCCAGCAGCGATACCCGCAGCTGCGTCTGCACCTGCGCGATGACACGGGTCAACGCGTCGTGCAAGCCGTGCTGCAGCGGGAGGCGGAGTTTGGTGTCGGCGTGCTGAACAACTTGCCGCCCGACATCATCAGTCAGCACTGCGCAGACGACCCTTACGTCATTGCTTTCGCGCCGGGACACCCTCTGGAGAGGATGCGGAAAGTACCGTGGCGCACGCTATCGGCACATCGCGTGG
This sequence comes from Acidovorax sp. DW039, assembly GCF_037101375.1. Taxonomy (NCBI): domain Bacteria; kingdom Pseudomonadati; phylum Pseudomonadota; class Betaproteobacteria; order Burkholderiales; family Comamonadaceae; genus Acidovorax; species Acidovorax sp. DW039. The sequence goes on from NZ_AP029019.1 coordinate 4,670,669, forward strand.
TAGCCCTGCGGTCCACCAGTGCCAACCGCCAGCAGATAGACGCGGCGCTCACGGAGGCTGGCGTGACACCCCCCTGGTTTGACGAAGTGGAACACCTGTCCTCCATGCTTGGCCTGTTGCGCGGTGGTGTCGGTATCGGCGTGCTTCCGCGCTGGGCGCTGCACTCGGCCGACGCCACAGAGTTGCGCACCCGGCCACTGGTCGAGCCTGCCATCGTGCGCCCCATCGGTTTGCTACGCCGTCGTGACGCGCTGCTCTCGCAACCCGCCCAAGTGCTATGGCAACTTTTGCAGGTGCAGTTGGCGCCTGGTGCCCCCGCTAAAACCCAGTCTGCCCTGACTACGGCTCAGTCGGCAGGCAATGGGTTGCTGCCGCTGCAGCGGCGGGCAAGCCGCACTCGTCAGGCTACTTCATCGAGGGCACAGCGGAAAACGCCATAACCCCAAAACAACGGACACGCGCTTGGCGTCGTTTCCCGTTGTGTCGTAAGCCTTGTGCGGCCACCAAAGCAACGCCAAGGGGTTGTTTTTGCCACGCACACCAGCCCGTCTGCGTTACTGCATATGCGCCAGCCGAGCAACGCCCTCACGGGCTCCATCCTCGAACTGGAAAGCAGACACGGCACGTGTCAGCCTTTGCGCCTGCTCGTTGAGGCTGCCTGCCGCTGCGGCAGACTCTTCGACCAGCGCAGAGTTCTGCTGCGTCATCTGGTCCAGCTGGTTGATGGCCACATTGATCTGTGCGATGCCTTGGCTCTGCTCCCGTGTGGCCACGCTGATTTCGTTGACGATGTCGCGCACCTTCTGGATGCTGTCGACGATCTGCGCCACGGTGGCCCCGGCTTCCTTGACCTGGGTGGAGCCCGTGCCCACCTCGCCCACGCTGGCGTCGATGAGTGTCTTGATCTCCTTGGCAGCAGAGGCCGAGCGCTGGGCCAGCGCACGCACCTCGCTGGCGACCACGGCAAAGCCCCGGCCCTGCTCACCCGCACGCGCGGCCTCCACGGCGGCATTCAGGGCCAGGATGTTGGTCTGGAAGGCGATGCCATCGATCACGCCAATGATGTCGGCAATGCGGCCCGAAGAGGAGTGAATGCGGTCCATGGTCTGCACCACGGTGCCCATGAGTTGGCCACCGCGCTGGGCCACATCCACCGCCGTCAGCGCCAGCTGGCTGGCCTGCGTGGCTGCGTCGGCACTTTGCTGCACGGTGCTGGTCAGTTCCTCCATGGCGCTGGCGGTTTCCTCCAGGCTGCCTGCGGTGCTTTCGGTGCGGGCGCTCAGATCCATGTTGCCTGCGGCAATTTCCTGGCTGGCGGTGTGCACACCATCCACCACACCGCGCACTTCCAGCAAGGTGTTCCGCAGTGCTGCACGCATGCGGTCCAAGGCCTGCAACAGGGCACCGGTCTCATCCCGGCTGTAGCCCGCCTGGGGGCGGCCCCGCAGATCCATCGACCCGATCTCCACGGCAATAGCGTGCGAACGGCGCACCGGCCCAACGATACTGCGTGACAGCAGCCACGCGAGCACGGCACCCAGCACCAGCCCCACCCCGGCGCTGATCGACAGCAGCCACAGGGTGCGTGAGCGCAAGGCCAGCACCTGGGCGCCGCGTGCATCCAGCTGCTGGCGCTGCAGGTTCACCACCTTCTGCACAGCTTCCTGATACGCACGCGCGGCAGGATCGAACTTTTCGTCAAACAGCCGGGCCGCAGCCGCTTCGTCACCCGCGTCCTTGAGCTTGGTCACTTCGTCACGCACCGTCTGGTAGGTCTTGCGGCGGGTGTTGACTTCCTCCAGCGCAGCACGATCGCCCGATGAGGTGAGCTGTTCGTCGATCAGCTTCTGAAATTCTCCGGTCACCCGCACGCTCTGCGCATTCGCTTCGGCAAAGTAGGCCTTCAGGCTGGGGTCCTGGCTCTTGGAGATGGCCGCGCGCCGCTGCACGGCGGCGTTGAGGTTCATGCTCCAGTCCACCGCCAGGCGCTCTGTGCGGGTGTTGCGCTCCAGCATCACTTCCACCTCCTGGCCGAGCTGCTGCAACATGGCAATGGCCAGTGCACTGGTGATAACCAGCAGGGCCAGGATGGCTCCCAGCACCAGCGCAAGCCGCTTTCCAATCGAGAGGTTGTTCATGCTTCGTGTCCTTCGGTACGGATGGGGCCGCATTCCAACTCGATGGGAAGACCTGCGCTTATTGCAAAAGATAGCTCTGAATCACAACGCAAAAAGACCGTGCAGCCCCACCAGTTACTGCACGGTTGGATGGTTATACAGACCTGCGCCTGTAGATGCCAGCGTTAAAACGTGTGCATCACCCCTGCAGAAACACCCGTGGCATTCGTCTTGTTGGCGGCCCCTTGGTATCCACGGCGCCACTGGGTCCGATCCAGCTCGGCATAGAGCTTGGTACGGCGCGAGAGCTTGTACTCGGCAAAGCCTACCCAGCGGCCGTAGCCGTCGTCTGCAAGGCCGGTACGGCTGCGATCCACCTTGTAGTAGCTGGCCACCAGGTCCACCTGGCTGGTGGCAGCCCATGTGGCACCTGCAGACAGCACGCGCTGCACAGTGAATTTGCCGGCAGCCGTCTCAGCCTTGCTTCGGCCCACATTGGCCGACAGGCGCCACGCACCCCACTGGTACGCAGCGCCGAGTGATGTGGCGTCCAGATCGCGGCGGTTCGCGTCCTTGAAGGTCTGGTAGGCACCGGAGACCGCCAGCCCGTCTGCGCCGTAGCCCAATCCCAGGCCACGAGAAGCCAGCGCAGAGCTGCTGCCTGCGACTTCGCCCATACCCAGCATGGCGCGGCCCGTCCAGGCACCCCAGCGGGCGGTGTACTTGATGGAATTGTCCAGGCGGTAGGAGCCGCTGTTGCTGCCCGCGCTGCCGTACTCGATGCCCAGCCCGTGCTGGCTCAGCGCCGTGACGCCGATGTTGGGGTTGAAGCTGGCAAAGCGCATGCCCAGAGGGTCTACGGGTGAGATGGCGTCGGCCAGCAGCGTCGTCTGGCGGCCCAGCGCCACGGTGCCCCAACCCGACTGCAAGCCCACCCAGGAGGCGCGGTCAAAAAACTTGCTGCTGTTGGCGGGCGCGCCCACGTCGGCATTGAGACCGCTTTCCAGGTTGAAGACAGCAGCCATGCCACCGCCCAGGTCTTCCGTGCCGCGAAAGCCCCAGCGGCTGGTGGTGTTGATGCCGCTGCCCACACTGTCCGTAGAGGCGGCTGCGGGGGCATGCGCCGCAGTGAGCCCGGTGGCATGGCGCACCCCCAGGTCCATGATGCCGTAAATCGTCACATTGCTGGTCTGCGCCATGGCACAGGTGCCCACCAGGGCAAGGCAGGCTGCTACTGTCTTTTTCATGAAGTCTCCTCGTTGTGAATCGTTGGTGCGCAGGGTGCGCGTGGCTTGGGATATCAGTCGGGTGTGAGCTGGGCCTTCTGCACCACACCGCGCCACTTGGTCAGCTCTTTGCTCACGGTCTGGGCCAGCACCTCGGGGGTACTGCCCTCCACCTGCGCGCCATGGTCTTCAATGCGCTTGGCCACGTCCTTGTCGGCCAGCGATGCCAGCAAAGCCTTGTTGAGCTGGTCGACCAGCGGCTTGGGCGTGCCCGCCGGTGCAAACAGGGCATACCACTGGTTGATGTCCACACCCTTGACACCCAGTTCCTCCAGCGTGGGAACCTGGGGCAGCAGCGGTGAACGTTTGGTACCTGCGACGGCCATGGCGCGCAACTTGCCAGACTTGACGTAGGGATAGGCTGCAAACAGGCTGGGGAACATCACCTGGGTCTGGCCGGCCATGGTGTCTGTCATGGCTGGGGCCGATCCGCGGTAGGGCACGTGGGCCAGCTTGGCTCCACTCTCCAGCTTGAACATCTCTGCAGAAAAGTGCGGGGCTGTACCGTTGCCTGCCGAGGCGTAGTTGTATTTGTCAGGAGCAGACTGCGACAGCCGGATCAGCTCAGCCACCGACTTGGCGGGCACCTGGGGGTTCATCACCATCAGGGTGGGCGATGTGCACACCATTCCAATCGGCTCAAAGCTCTTGATGGGGTCATAGCGCAGCTTTTGCAGCGCAGGGTTCATGCCATGCGTTGCGATGTAGCCGAACAGGATGGTGTAGCCATCAGGCGTGGCGCGGGCCACAAACTCTGACGCAATGGAACCATTGGCCCCGGCCTTGTTGTCCACAATGACCTGCTGCCCCAGCAGGGTGCTCATCTTCTGCGCCACCACGCGGGCAATGGCATCGTTGCCGCCACCGGCTGCGGTGGGCACCACCAGGGTGATCGTCTTTTCAGGGTAGGCAGCCAGCGCCGGACTGCTCCAGCCCATGCCCACCGTGGCTGCTGCTGCGAGCAGCGCCCCCATGGCGCGGCGGCGGCCAGCAGATTGCACTGCGACAGATGCGGCATGGCGAGTGCGGTGGAAAGGGATAGCTTGCATGTTTGTCTCCTGGTTGGAAATGCGGGCTCGCACGACGGGCGGCTTCCGCTCAAGGCAATGCGAAGCCATGCTTCGCGAAGGTGTGGACTGGCTCAGTGCGCCAGCAAGGCGCTGTCGGGTACGTACAAGGTGCCCTGCAAAATCTTTCGCGCTGTGCGGACCAGCGCGGCTTGCACCAGCGTGCACTGCCCCCCTTCCATGGCCAGCTCCACATCGACATGGATGCGTCCGGCGGGGTGCTGCACTTCCACCCGCTGCACACCGGCAACAGGTTGGGAACGAGGATCGGATGCCACCGTGCCGGGCAGCACCATGGCGGCAGCCACACCAATGGCTCCTGTGACCGCGTGCGACCGATGGCAGCGATGAGGCGTGAAATAGCGGGAAACAATGCTGCCCAGCTCTGCACCGGGGGAGACGATGACGGGCTTGGGCAGCACGCTCTGGGACACATCACCCATGCCCATGCGGTGCCCGGCCTCACGGCGTACGGACTCCAGCCGCTGCAGCAAGTCGGCATTGGCATCCAGCTGCGCAGGGGTTTCGGTGCCCTGCAAGCCCAGGTCAGCAGCGCGCACCAGCACCATCACCTGGGCGGCATCAATACAGGTCACCTGCAGCCCCTGGATGGTGTCAATGCGTTGCCCAGTCGGGAAGATCTGACCGGTTACCGCTCCCCACGCATCCAGGAAATTCATCAGCACCGGCGCTGCAGTGCCCTGCACGCCATCGATCTGTACATCGCCTTCGTAGCGCACATGGCCACCCGCTGTGCAAACCTGAACGTCAATGCGGGAGCCCGTATTGACGTTGAAAACGCGGACCTTGGTGGTAGGCCCTTCAGAGGCATTCACCAGCCCTTGCTCTATGGCAAATGGTCCCACCCCTGCGAGCATGTTGCCGCAGTTGGGTTTGGTGTCCACACGCGCTTCCTCCACACTGACCTGTGCAAACAGATAGTCCACATCACAGTCGGCATGCACTGAGCGCGACACGATGGCCACCTTGCTGGTCAGCGAGTTGCCGCCGCCCAGCCCGTCGATCTGCAACTCATGGGGCGAACCGAGGGCTGCAATCAGGGTCTTGTCGCGGGCTGCGGCGTCTTTGGGCAGCCAGTCCGCCAGGAAGAACGGCCCGCGGGAGGTGCCGCCACGCATCAGAACACAGGGAAGGGTGAAGCTCATGGACCGTGATGGTGCTGCCCCCGGTTCATTCTGTGAATTGCATTGTTGGCAATGATTGATGCACTGAACAAAATAATAAAATCTGCTTTAACAAACACCTTATCCTTTATGAATTGCAATTTTCAGAACATTTGATGCATTCAACGCATCAAATTGCTGATGCAGTACAAGGCCCATACATGAACAACAAATTCGATCTCGCTGATATCCAGGCCTTTGCCGCAGTGGCAGAACTGCAGAGCTTCCGTGCGGCGGCAGAGGCCATCCATCTGTCGCAACCCGCGTTCAGCCGCCGTATAGACAAGCTGGAGGAAGCGCTGGGAGTGCGGCTGCTGGACCGCACGACGCGCAAAGTCACGCTCACTGCCGTGGGGCGCGACTTTGCACGCAAGACCCGCGCATGGCTGGACGACCTGGATGGCATGCTGATGGGCCTAGGCGATGTGGCGGCACGCCGCATGGGTGAAGTGACCATCGCCTGCGTGCCCTCTGCCGTGTATTACTTCCTGCCGCAGGTGGTCAAGCGCTACCACGAGCGGTTTCCCAAGATCCGCGTCAAAGTGCATGACGCCAGCGCCAACGAGGTGCTGGTGGCCGTGGCGCAGGGCGACGCGGACTTTGGCCTCAACTTCATTGGCAGCCAGGAGGCTGAGATCGAATTCAAGCCTGTGCTGGCAGAGCGCTTTGTGGCCGCATGCCGAAGAGACCATGTACTGGCCCGGCGCAAGAAGGTGAGCTGGGCGGAGCTGGGTCAGCACGACTTCATGTCGGTCGGCAAGACCTCGGGCAACCGTCTGCTGATGGACCTGGCGCTGGCCAACGTGCCCGACCGGCCCCAGTGCCTGTACGAAGCCAAACACGTGACCACGCTGCTGGGACTGGTGGAGGCCGGGCTGGGTGTGGCCGCAGTGCCCAGCCTTGCCATGCCCGGCAAGGACCACCCCACGCTGGTCAGCGTTCCGCTGGTGGAGCCGGTCGTCACCCGGCAAATGGGGTTGATCAAGCGCAGAGGCAAAACCCTTTCGCCCGCTGCGCAACAGCTGTATGACCTGCTGGTGGCTACGCGTTCTGCGCGTCCGCGGAAGGCCGCCGGGGCATAAAAAATACAATTGGGGTAATGACTGCCCATACCAAACATCGCGTTGTCGTAGGCCTTTCCGGCGGAGTGGACTCCGCCGTCACTGCCTACCTGCTCAAGCAACAAGGCCACGAAGTGGTCGGCATCTTCATGAAGAACTGGGAAGATGACGACGACAGCGAGTACTGCTCGTCCAACATCGACTTTGTGGACGCGGCCGCCGTGGCCGATGTGATTGGCATCGAAATCGAGCATGTCAACTTCGCGGCTGACTACAAAGACCGGGTGTTTGCCGAGTTTCTGCGCGAATACCAGGCCGGGCGCACGCCCAACCCCGATGTGCTGTGCAATGCCGAGATCAAATTCAAGGCCTTTTTGGACCACGCCATGCGCCTGGGGGCCGAGAAGATTGCCACGGGCCACTATGCCCGCGTGCGCCACAACCCGGCCACAGGGCTGCACGAGCTGCTCAAGGGCCTGGACCCGAGCAAGGACCAGAGCTACTTTTTGCACCGCCTGAACCAGACGCAGTTGGCCAAGACCATGTTCCCCGTGGGCGAGCTGCACAAGACCGAGGTGCGTCGCATTGCCGAAGAAATTGGCCTGCCCAACGCCAAGAAAAAGGATTCGACCGGCATCTGCTTCATTGGCGAGCGGCCCTTCCGCGAGTTTTTGAACCGCTACATCAGCCACGCCCCCGGCCCCATCCTGGACGACCGAGGGCGCAAGCTGGGCCAGCATGTGGGCCTGAGCTTTTACACCCTGGGCCAACGCCAGGGCCTGGGCATTGGCGGTGTGAAAGAAAAAGGAGCCCAGCGCGGCGGCGGCGCGCACGAGCCCTGGTTTGTGGCCCGCAAAGACCTGGAGAAGAACACCCTGCGCGTGGTGCAGGGGCACGATCACCCCTGGCTGCTGTCACATCGGCTGGTAGCGCAGGACGTGAGCTGGTGCGCAGGCCACGCCCCCGCACCCGGCGCCTATGCCGCCAAAACCCGTTACCGCCAGCAGGATGTAGCCTGCAGCCTGACCGCCGCCCCCGAGGGCTTTGCCCTGGACTTTGTCGATGCGCAATGGGCGGTGACGCCGGGCCAGAGCGCGGTGCTGTATGACGGGGACGTGTGTTTGGGGGGGGGAGTGATCAATGCGGTGGAGCGCCCGGTGGAGGCCGCTCGCTGAGGGGGTGGCCCGCTGCGTACCCTGGCTTCGATGGGCTCAGCCTGAACGGGTAGGGGTGGTGCCAGGAGCTCCCTGCCCGCATTCCCCCACACGTATTTCCATCCCCGTATTTCCCGCCCTGTACTCCCCCACCCGTTCACGCTGAGCTTGTCGAAGCGCTGCGCAGAACATCAAATATGGCTCTAAGCATCGTGCAATAAGCGCAAACAGCTATTGTTTTAGGAGTATTTTGCGGCATGCCCCGGCTTCGACAAGCCCAGCCCGAACGGATAGGGTAGATGCCGTAGCTTTGACCAACCTAGCCCGAACGGGTGGTGTGGTGCCCCTCACTGCCCCGCCCACGCCCCCAACCCATCGCGCACCAACGACGCCTGCAAGGCCTGCTGTAGCGCCAGCCCGGCTTGCAAATCGGCCTCGCTAGTCTCGTAGTGCATGGCCACCAAAGACCCGGCCACGCGCGCATCGCCACCGTGCAGGCCCACCACGCGTTCGGCCAGGGTGGCGGTGTCTTGCGGGCGCAGGGCGGTGAAGGCCTGGCGCAGGTCGGGCAGGTGGGCGATGAAGGCGGCATCGTCCCAGCCGCGCACCAGGGCGTCCAGCCCGTGCAGCAGGGCGGGTAAGCGCAGCAGCAGCTCGGGGGCGGCTTGCATCACTCCGTTCAAAAACCGCACCGCATCGGCAGGCACGGCACCGGGGCCAAAGCGTTGGCACAGCACGGTATCCAGCTGCGCGTCGTCCCACAGCCCCTCCAGGTACAGCAGGGCCGTGGCAGCGCCGCACACGCCGGGGGCGGTGTCGGGCGCGGTGGCAAAGTGCTGCAGGTGGGGGGTGAGCAGGCTGGCGTCGATCAACGCACGGGCCGGCGCCGCTGTATCAGCGAGCGCATCCAGCGTGTGCAGCATGCGGCCCAGCTCGCGCAGGGCCAGCAGGTGTTGCACGGCTTGCGCCTCGGCATCGGCCGGGCTGTGCTCCAGGTTGGGCAGCAAGAACAGCGCGGCGGGCCACGCGCGGGCCAGCAGGCGGCGCAGTTCGGGGTGCTGTTGCACGCCCAGCGGCTCGCGGGCGCGCCACAGGGTGACGAGGCGGTGGCCGCAGTCGATGACGGAGCCGAGCGAGGCGTCTTCGTGGAGGTGGGTGGAGAGCATGCCCAGCAACTGGGGCAGGCGGTGCTGCAGGCCCACCAGGCAGGCGCGCAGCAGCAGCATGACGGCGGCACTGGCGCTGCGGCCCCGGCCCTCGTCGGCCAGGGCGGCTTCTTCGCGCTGCAGCTTGGCCAGGCAGGCGGCCTCTACGCTAGCGCCGTCGGCGGCAAGAGCAATCAGGCGGGCTTCGACCAGCGGGCTCCAGGCACCGTGCCATTCTTCAAACATCAGGTGTAGCTGAGTGCCTGCCAGAAAGTCCGGACCGTTGACCCAGCGGGCCAGGCAGGTGTCAAGGTAGGCCATGGCCTGAAAGAAGCGGCTGCGCACGCGGTGGGTGGGCTTGCGGTACAGATCCAGCCGCGTGGTGCGGGCGGTGGTGTCGTCCAGCCGCACCCCGGCAGCGCGAGCCAAGCGGCGGGCGTCTTCGATGAGCGGGGGTGAGCCTGCGCTGGGCGGCACCTCACCCATGCGCGTGCCGCTCAGGTAGGCACGCAGGTCTGCCGTAAAGCCGCGTGTGCCTTCGTCGATGGCGCCTTTGACAAAGCACGAGCGAATGGCGTCGAGCAGGTCTTGCCGCCCCGGCCCGGCGTTGCCGCGCAAGTCTGCCAGGCGCTGGGCTTGCAGCGCGGCGGCCTGCACCAGGGCGGTGGAGATCGCGTCGGCCTGGTCTTGCTGGCGGGTTTGCTGGGCGTAGCCGGTGAGCACGTCGAGCGCTACGGCGGTGAAGGGGCTGGGCGTGCTAACGCCATGCTGGGCTTCGACAGGCTCAGCCTGAACGGGTGGGGGTGACCCCTTGGGCCGGGATGCCGACAACGCCGATGCGTCAGCCTCGCTGCTGTTCCACGCTTCCCACACGCGCTGGTAGTAGCCGGGTGAAGGCATGCCAGCGCTGTAGCCGTTCAGCGCATCGAGCTGTTCAAAGCTGTAGCGGATCAACCAGGCGTTAGGGGCAGCGGCTGCGGATGCCTTGGCCGCTCTGGCGGTGGGGATGGCTTTGGCTTTACGGGCCTTGCTGGTGGGCTTGGCATCGGCGTTGGCAGCGCACAGGCGCAGCAGCTCGGGCGTGTGAAAGCCCCCGGTCACCACCACGATGGTGCCCTGCACCTGCGCGCGCCAGCGCTGGATGTGCGCGGCCATGTGGCGCTCGCGGGGCAGGCTCAGCTCGGCCTCGAGCACTTCGGGCTCATAGTCCAGCCGGGCCATGGCGCACCAGTGGAACACGTCGGTGAACAGGCTGCGCCAGTCGTCCCGCTGGGCGGTGCTGCGCAGCTCAAACAAGCGGTCCCACAGGTCGTGGTGGTCGGCGCAGCCAAGCTGGCGGGCCATGGCCGTGAGGTAGCGGCTGTGGGCAAAGTGGCGCTCTTCCATCTGGCTGCGCGCGGCGGTGCCCAGGGTCTCTGCATCGCCTTCTCCGTCCTCGCGCTCCCAGGCCTTGTCTTGCCAGGGCAGGTCGATCAGCGCCACCTGCGCGCCCAGCGCTGCGCCTTCGCGAATGGCGATCCACTCGGGGCTGTAGTCGCAAAAGGGGTAGAAGGAGCTGCTGGTGTCAGTACGGGGAGCCGCGGGATCGGCGTCGGCTCCCGCTTCGGGCGCAGCGTCATCAGTGACATCGGAGGGCGCAGAAGGCCGCTCGCGCACCGCCTGGCACAGCCAGGCCACGGGCGGGCGGGTTTGCGGCTCGCTCATCAGCGGCAGCAGGCTGTTCACATCGTCCGGGCCTTCAATCAGGATGGCGGCAGGGCGCAGCTCACGCAGCAACTCGCGCAGGGCCCAGGCGCAGGCGGGGCTGTGGTGGCGCACGGGCACAAAGACGATGCGGGCGGGATCGCCCTCGGTGCCCAGCAGCTGCGGCAATTGTTGGGCCACCGCATCGGGCAATGCGGTAGGCGTTGCAACGGTGCCTGCAGGCATCACGCTCATTGCCACAGGCTGCGGGCGGCGTCGTGAAACTGCTTCCACAGCGCGTCGCGACGGGCGCGCTCGCGCACCACGGTGTCAAAGTAGTGGCGCACGCGCTTGGCGTCGTCCAAGCTGTCTTTGAGCACCACGCCTTGCAGCTGGCCCGCAATCTCGCGCGGGGTCAGCTCGCCGCCGTTGAAATGCCGGGCCTGCAGCGCGGCAGCGTAGGCCACGTTCACCGCCTCGGCGGTGGACATCACGGCGTCGAGCCCCTTGATGGCCGTGCCCTCTTGCGTCTGGCCTGCGCGCAGTTCCTGGAAGGTGGTGACGAGCAAGCCCACCACATCCCGCGGCACCTGCACGGGGGCCTCGGTGCCTGCCAGCTCGCGCTGCAACTGGGCCATCACCAAGTCCACCTCAAACTGGTGGTCGCGGATGGGGCGCACGGTTTCAAAGTTGAAGCGGCGCTTGAGGGCGGACGACATCTCGTGCACGCCCCGGTCGCGCAGGTTGGCGGTGGCGATGATGTTGAAGCCACGCTGCGCAAACAGGCGCGAGCCGTCTTGCTCGTCCCTGGCCAGCTCGGGCACGATGAGCTGCTTGTCGCTCATCAGCGAAATGAGCACGTCCTGGATCTCGGGCGGGCAGCGGGTGATTTCTTCAAACCGCACGATCTGCCCGGCCTGCATGGCGCGGTACACGGGCGAGGGCACCAGCGCCCGCTGGCTGGGGCCTTCGGCCAGCAGCAAGGCGTAGTTCCAGCTGTATTTGATGTGGTCCTCGGTGGTGCCTGCGGTGCCCTGCACCGTAAGGCCCGAATCGCCGCTGATGGCGGCTGCCAGCAGCTCGGACAGCAGCGACTTGGCCGTGCCCGGCTCGCCCACCAGCATCAGGCCCTGGTGGCCCATAAGGGTGACGATGGCGCGGTCGACCAGGGCATCGTCGCCAAAGAATTTCTGGCTGACCTTCAGCCCCGCATCGCCCAGGATGAACTGCCGCACCGCGCGGGGCGACAGCCGCCAGCCCGGCGGGCGGGCATGGGTGTCGGCAGCGGTCAGGCGGGCCAGCTCGTCGGCAAAGCGGTGCTCAGGGGCCAGGCGCACGGCCTGTGCAGGGATGGGGGCAGAGGCGGTCATTTGCTATGAATTTAAGAGCTGCTTGCGCTGATTCATCAAGCGCTGGAGCCCCTTTTTACTTCAAATCGGGGGCGCCATGAAAAAAGCCGGAGCGTGAAGGGCTCCGGCTTGGCAGACACAGCAGGGGGCGATCAATCGTCGCTGGTGGCCAGGCTGATCAGGATGCGCAGCACGTACCAGAGCATCAGCGCGATGGACGCAAACAGGTGCAGGGCAGCACCGGCGGGGCGGTCCACAGGGTAGTCACGGATGATCTTGGAGGTGTCGTACAGCACGCAGGCACCAGCAAAAGCAACCATCAGGCCCGAGAACCAGATGCCCAGCTTGAAGCCGAAAATGGCACCGGCAATGATGGTGCCCAAAGCGACCAGACCCACCACCTTGAGCGTGCCGCCCAGAAAGGAGAAATCGGTCTTGGAGGTGAAGGCGGTCCAGGTCAGCGCGCCCACCAGCAGCAGCGTGATGAAGGCCGCAGCGCCGATGGCGCCAGGGGCCACGATCTGCGCGATGCCGAACATGGGCGCGAAGATCAGGCCTTCGGCCAGCACATACAGGCCCAGGCCCATCAGTTGCGTTTGGGGGTTTTCAGAGTTATCGGCCATGTGAGAGGCCAGCCAGCCCACCAGCATGAAGGCGCCCATGACACCCAGCCACAGGAACTTGTTGCCGCTGGCCAGCAGCATCTTGGCAGCGGTGCCCGAGAAGCCGGTCATCATCAGCACAGCCGACAACACCACGAACGCCAGGATAGCAGCGCCCAGGTGCTTGTAGGTGGAGATGATGAAGTCGCTCCGCTCAAACGGTGCGCCTTCGGGCGAGTCAGGGGTCAATACGTTGGGATTCGTCATTCATTCCTCCGTTGGTGGTTGGTTTGTCGGGAGTGGATGCGCGAGGCTTTCCACTCCCCCTCTCTCTCGCTGAATGTCAGGCTGCAGCGGCTTGCGCTTCTTCGTCAGCAGCCCGCAGTTTGCGATTGGACCACACTCCGCCCGCGCCGATCAGGGTCAGGAAAATCGCAAAAATCCACATGCCCGCGCCGCTCATCGACTTGGCCGAAGACTCTGCCTCTGCCATCAGGCGCTGCTTGGTGGCTTCGTAGCTGATGAGCGCCTGTCCGTTGACAGTGGCCTCATACACCACGTCGTTGTCGCTCTTGTCGACCAGCGCTGTCACCTTCTCGTCGATCATGGCACTCACCACGGCCTTGGGGGTGCTCTGGTCAATGCGCAGCTTCTGCACCTCGCCACCTGCATCGGGCTGCACGTTGATCTGGAAATAGTGCTTGGTGGCACGACGCTTGCGCTTGACGGTGACTTCTGAAGCTTCCACCACCTTGCCGGTCACGGTGGTGAGCTTTTCACGGGCTGTGTAGGCATGGTCGCCTTCGGCCTTCCAGCCGCTGTAGACGGACATGGCGATCATGCCGGGGCCCAGCAGCAAAAGCAGCCACGCGTAGCCAGTGATGAAAATCAGAATTTTGCGAATGAATCCGGGCATAAGCTCCCTCTCTCTTTCTGTGGTTGTGAAATCAATGTTGGTCCAGCGCCATCGCGCTTGGGCGCCATGGCGCGGTAAGGCCGCGATGATCCGCGAAATGGGCTGAGTCAGGGGTAAAAAAATGCGTTTGTGTCGCTGCGCTACCGCACTTGACAAGTTGGCAGGGTGCGCCCGCTGCAAGGTGGTGTAGAGCCTGCCAAAGGGACCTCTGCCAAGGTCCAAAGCCCCTCCCGCACCTGCCCCGACGGCCCCACCACTACCAAGGCATTTTCTTTTCCCAGTCGGCATCGAAGCCTGCGCACACTTTGGCCACAGCCAGGTAGTCGCCATAGGCCTCTGCAAGCAGGACGGGTGGCACATCGGCCAGCGCCATGCGGTGGTCACCCCAGCCACGCTGCCGCGTGTCTTCAAAGCTCAGGGTCTTCAGCGCTGCGGCCACATTCTCCTCAGGCAGGCAATTGCCCGAGAACTCCATCACTACGCGCACGCCAACACTCGAAAACTCTTTGCTGTATTGGTAGAAAAAGCCGCCATCCTCGGCCTGAGCGCGCTGGTAACCCAGCTTGGTGAAGGTACCCCGCAGGGTAAAGGTATCGCTCACCCAGCCCTGGCGGTCGGCAATTTCGCGCACGGCCGTACCCTGCGCGTCTACCTGTGCCAGATCGGGGGCCTTGCGCGCCATTTGCGCGAACAGGGGCGCAAGCTTGTAGTCCTTGAAGTGCTTCACCCATGCAGCGCTCTGCGCGTCGGCCAGCAGCGAGGCATGGGCCAGACGCAGACTGCTGCCATCGCTCAGGCTGACCTCGTCGTCCTCGGTGTTGATGAGGCTGCCGTCTTCGGTGGGGCGGAAGGTTTGCAGCAGCTCGCCTTGCGCGTCCAGCTCCATCCACACCAGGCGTTGCACCAGCCGCCCGGCTACCGGGTGCTGCTGCAGGTATTCGCGCCACTCCCCCACCGGCCACAGACGGCCTGTGCACATGGCCTCAAACAGGCGGGCGGTCTGCAAGTCCACCACCTGTTTGAGTTCCTTTTTGCTGCCCGACAGCAGGGCCTTGGTCTCCTTGACCTGCGCCGGATCGTCGGTCTGCCGCGGCTCAGGCAAGGCCTTGATGACCTTGCCCTCGGGGTTGCGCAGCTCGGGCTTCATGGCGGCATCCAGCACCATGGTGAAGATGCGGTCGCCGTAAGGCAGCGTCAGCACACCCGTGTCGTCAAGGCCCGCGGTGGGAATGGTGCGGTCTGCCAATTGATCCTGCGTCCAGCCGTTGCGGTCGGCAATCTCCTGCACCAGGGCGCGGGCCTTGGTCTGGACGGAGGCAGTGCGGTAGCGGCGCGAGAGGCTCAGCATCAACTGGATGACGAGCGGGTCGTTGCCCGGAGCCACCCCTTCGAGCATGGCTTCAATCTGTGCACGGCGCTGGTAATGGTCACGCATGTACTGCT
Organism: Acidovorax sp. DW039; assembly: GCF_037101375.1. NCBI lineage: Bacteria > Pseudomonadati > Pseudomonadota > Betaproteobacteria > Burkholderiales > Comamonadaceae > Acidovorax > Acidovorax sp. DW039. Next base: position 4,685,676 of record NZ_AP029019.1, read on the forward strand.
GCAGCAGGGTCACGATCTCGTGGCCCGGCGCGTGGGCGGCCAGGGCCAGAATGCCCTTTTCGCCAATGGCGCTGCCCAGGTACTCGCCCATCTTCTCGCGCTTGCATTCCTCAAACACCTGCTCTGGCGACTTGGCATAGTTGGCCTCGTAGTACTGGCGGTACTCGGGCTTGGCGTTCTGGTAACCGCGCTGGTAGTTCTGGTAGCGCTGCGCAGCGTGCTGATTGGCGTAGGCAATGCCTTCTTCCAGCGGGGGGTGGCGCGTGTCTTGCGCAATGAACTGGCGCAGCACCGTGCTGCCCAGTGCCTGGTGGCTGGCGGCATCCAGCAGCCCCATGTAGCGGGTCAACAAGGCATTGCCTCCGGGCTCTTTGAGCTTGCACGCCAGCACCACCCACCAGCGGATGATCTCGGGCTCCACCGCGCTGCCATCAGCCCAGCGGGCGGCAGGCAGGCCGTCCATGGCAAACCAGGCCAACCCCGCGGGGGGCTTGGCCTTGAGACCCTTTTTGGCCTCGGCCAGCAGCAGTGCAGGGGCCAGACGGGGCGCGATGTCTTCACCCAGCGCCTCCAGTGCCGTCAACAAGGCTGCGCGCACGGTTTCGCGGCTTTCCTTGTCCAGGGCCTGGGTCAGGGAGGGCACTGCGGCGGTGTGCTTGAGGTCGGCAAGCCAGCGGGCGGCTTCGATACGCACTTCGCTCTTGGTGTGAGCCAGTGAGTCGATCACGCTGCGGCCAATATCGGGCACGCGGGCCAGGGCCTTTTGGGCCAGCGCGCGGTGGGTTTTGCCCTCGCCCAGCGCCAGTTCCATCAGGCGCGGCATCCAGCGCGCAGGGATGTACGGGAACACGGCCAGCACACGCATGGTGGCCCCCATGTCCATCGGCCATTGGGTTCGCTCCCGCTTGGGTGGTGCCACCAGGCCCAGACCTTCGTCGATGAACTCGGGGTGTTCTGCAAAGAAGGGCCAGATCTGCTCGGGCGGCAGCACATCCACAGCGTTGGGGGTGCTCCAGTAATCACACAGCGCTGCGCGGGCCACATCTTCCAGCGGCAGGCCTGCACCTTGAAAAACGGCCGCCAGGGCTCGCAGATCCACGCTGCCGGCGGGCTGTTGGCCCAGCCATTTCTGAAACCCATCATCGGCCCAGAAGCTGCGCCAGTGGTGCGATGCCGTTAGCCAGCGCACCAGGTGAACCGGGCTAAAACCAGGCAATGTGTACATACGATTGCCTGCGCTCACCACGTTGGCAACTTCGCCATTGCGCACCCGCTGCGCAGTCTTCTTGTCGCCTGCGCCGTTCAGCACATCCAGGGCTGCCTGCAGATCCTCGGTCGTGACCTTGCCCAATTTGGCGTAATGCTGCTGACTCCAGGTGTAGGTGTGCTTGGCGCTCTTGTTGTCTTCGATTTCGGTTTCCGCAGCTTTGCGGGCACGCTCCAGCACTTCTTTGCGGTTGGCCTCAAACAGTGCCAGTGCAGCGTCGCCCAAGGGGGCGTCGGCAAAGGGCGTCCACTCGGGCGCGGGGGGCAGGGTCTGCTCTTGCGCATCACTGGCCGCCCCCAAGCGGTTCAAGGCAGCACGAATGGCCTGCTGCACAGGCTTGCTGCTCTCGCTCTCCAAGGCTACCTCCAGCAGGGGGGCCGTGTTGTCGACAGGCCAGCGGGCCAGCAGTTCGGCAGCCTGCGTGCGCTGGGCCGTTTCGCCCTCGCGCAGCAGGTTGCCCAGCAGGCGCTGGCGGTCTTCGGTAGGAATGCATTCCAGGTGCTTGATAGCCTCGACGCGCGCGGTCTTGGCGCCGTCTACTGCCAAAGCGACCAGTTCGGCTGCAAATTCTGTGGCCAGGCTTGGGGACTGCCCGATACGCTTTGCCAGCTCTACCTTGCCACTGGCAGACAGCTGCTGCAGCAAGGCTCGCACGGCCTCAGGGTGGCCTCGCATGTAGTCGGCCACCTCGGTGGGTTCCACCAATCCGCGAAGGTGGTCAGAGTAGAAGCTGTCGAGCCCCTTGCGCTCAAACACCAGTTGCAGCACCAGGGTTTCGTCCAGCCCCTCATGCGCCAGCAGCTGGGCAAACAGGGGGACTCTCCAGGCGCGGCGCTGGGTCAGGTTGTGCTGACCATGTCCGCTGAAAGAAGCGTGCAGCGCGTCATTGACGAGGTATTGCAACCAATCGGGGATGGGTGCGCCAGGATGATCCAGCGATTTGCCCTGATCGCCCGCGGCCAGTACCTTGCCCAGCCGAACGATCACATCCAGCGGCACAGGATGCGTGGCCACACTGTCGTAAAACGCAGCACGGCCCGCCATGCTCTTGGCGCCTTCACTCTGCCCCTTCGACTGGGCTCCATACCCCAGATGAAAACCCCAGCGCAACCGACCCGGCTGACCCAGCAGGTTGCTGCTCACATCAGCGGGTGTGACGGAAGCCAGGTCCTGCAGCACGCCTTCTTCGGTGCCCTCGGTGATGAAAGCCAGCGCTCGCTCGGCCACTCGCGGGGCGGACAAGGTGGCCAATGGCTCGACGACCTGGCGCAGCAGATTCACCTGGCCGGACGTCAATGCACCCGCATCGTTGGCGGTCGATCCCAGCACGGCCTTCACCATCTTGTCGAGCAATCCCATGGGCATCCCTTGTAGGTTGTGAGCAGAGGAGCGCCGAGACCCTGGAACCTGTTCAAGATCTCTTTTGAAGAGTCTCGGTGCGAAAACCGAGCATTCTGGCAGCAGACCGTGGCGATGCAACGGCTTCGGAGCCCTCTCGATACAGTTGCCTGCGACCTGTGTGGCATATGTCGCGCGTTCGCCGCATTTGCGTGCGGATGTGTATCAATGCGTATCGGATTCAGCGCACAAAGGCAGACCATCCAGCTCCTGCGCCCATTGCGCCAGACAGGCCAGGGACAGCAGGCTGTCGCTGCTGGGTGTTTGCAGGTGGGCCCGCAAGGCCGCCTCCAACGCCCGCAGGCCCACCGAGGCCAGGGCGGCGTGCGCCTGGACCAGGGCCGCACGCTGCGCATCCGTCAGCGCCATGCGGCCCGTGGCGGCCTGGGTCTCCAGCACAGTCATCACCGGCTGCAGCAGGCGCTGGGCCAGCGTAGGCTGCATCAGCACGGGAGCGGCCTGTTGCTCCTTGCGCCATTGCATCAACCGCAAGATGCGCTGCGCCAAAGGCGTAGGGCGCGCAGGCTCCGTGGCAAAGTCCAGCGATACGGCCTGCACCGCATCACCGGTAGAACCTGCAGACACGCCGCTGCTGAGCACTGCCACAGGCACCAGCAAGGTCTCTGCGCCAGTGCGCTCCACACGCACCAGCACGGCATGAATGGGTGCCTGCCGGGCAGTGAGGCGGTCCAGGTTATCGAGACGCAGCGCGGTCTCGTCGCTCACGGGAACCGTAAGACGCAACCACTGGCCAACGTCATCCTGTAATGGCCAGTGCAGTTGCTGGCGCGTCTCGTCCAGCACCGGGGGGTAGGTGCGAGAGGGGCGCAGCAGCAGCATGTCTACCGGCTCACCGCCCAGGCCAGTGGCAGCCTGCAGTGGCTCGCGCAAATCGGCCCAGCGGCCATAGCCCAGCGTGGTCAGACGCGGGTCGTCAGCCCGCCAGACAGGGATTGCACTGGCGCGGCTGGAGCCACCCACGGCCAGACGACCATCGTCAGCCAGGCGGGGCTGTTCCAATTGCAATGGCGTGTGGCACAGCTTTTGTGCAGAACCGGCTCCTGGCCACACGGCGAGGGTTGCCCAGGCGGTGTGGCGCGAAAAGCCCAGGTCGCTGCCATCGGGCCGCGCCAGTGTGGCCTGCAGCAGGCGTCGGCCATCGATATCCCACAGCCCCAAGGTGAGCCCGCGTGCGCCGCCCAGCGTTTGCCACCAGTAAGCGCCCAAGGGCAAAAGCGCCAAGCTGGCGCTCTCATCAAAATCACGCCGTATGCGGCCACGCAGCCGCACCAGCATGTCAGACGTGACGTCATGGACAGGGTCAGGTGCGGTCAGGGCCACACACAGCGCGTGTGTGCGGGCCATCAGAGCCAGTGCATCGGCTTCCAGCATGCGGTGGTCACGCCGCTCCAGCCCATCGACCATGCCCGCCAGGTTACGCAGCAATGCAGCCAGGCGGGGCAGACCTTCGCCCCGGGCCGACATATTCAGCGCCAGCAGCTGCGCGCTCGACAGGCGGCTTACATGCGATAGCCCGCCGCGCAATAGCTCTCCCAACAACGCCTGCACTTGGCCAACAAACATGCGCTCGCTGGCACCCAAGGGGCGTGGTGCCTCGGTGACGGGCGCTGCCTGGGGCGTTTTTCCATCGGGCCACATCAGCGGCTGCCCTGCGGCGCTGCGCACAGCGGCCAGGGCCATCAGATGCACCGCTCGCCGCTCACGTGCGGGCACCTCGGACACCATGCCGTCAAACCCTGCCCCCGCCACCCAGCGGCAGCTCACACCCAGGGCAGGCAAGTCCATCACCAACGCGCTGCCTTGCACGCGCCACTCCACCCCGCAGGGCAGGGCCTGCCATGCCCGCCGCTGCGCGGCCACACCTGCGACTTTGAAGAGGGCTGCGGAGTCCAGCGCCAGCACTTCTGCCAGGGGGTCCATCTGCACCAAGGGCGACGGTGGAGCGGAGGCCTCTGCACTGGTATCCGGCGGTGCCATACCAGCGGGCGCAGCCTCAGGAGCATCGGTGTTCGCGCCTCCCTCCGGCAGTGCGCGCAGCCACAGTGCAGCCGCCAGAATGTGTTTGCACAAACCCGGTGCGGGGCAGTCACATTGCGCCTTCTGGGGGCCGCGCGCATCCAACTGCACCTGCTGGCCATCGGCCAGCAGCACGCCGTCAGCTTCGCCCTGGCGCTGCCACTGCACCTTGCCCGCCTCGACATCTTTGGCTGCGCGGCGCAGCAGGCCCGCATTGGCCAGCGTAGCCAAGGTGTCGTCGTCGTAGGCGCGGTAGGCGTGGGTCCAGGTCATGGGGTTTCAGTCGACTCAGGCAGCTCAGTTCATCACCTCGGCCAGCCACTGCGCAAAGTGGGTGGGCGTGAGGGCGGCCACATGCATGCCCTGGCTGGCCAGGCGCTGGGCCATTTGCCTGTCGTACACAGGGTTGGCCGATTCATCCAGCGCCGCCAGCCCCAGCAGTTTGACCCGCGACTGCGCCATGCGCTGCACCGCTGCCAGCAAGGGGCCAGGCGATGCGCCTTCTTCAAAGTCGCTGATCAGCGTGAACACCGTGCGCTGCGGGTTGCTGATGAGCGATTCGCAGTAGCGCACGGCGCGGCCGATGTCGGTGCCACCACCCAGTTGCACCGTGAGCAGCACCTCCACCGGGTCATGTGCCAGGTGGGTCAGGTCCACCACGCTGGTGTCAAACACCACCAGCTTCACTCGCACGGCGGGCAGCGAGCTCATGATGCCCGCCACCACGGCGCTGTAGATCACCGAGTCCATCATCGAGCCGCTCTGGTCCACGCACAGCACCACATCCCAGGGCAGGTTGCGCTTGATGCGGGCATTGAACAGTGGGCGCTCAATGACGAGCTGACCGCGCTCGGCGCTGTAATTTTTGAGGTTGGCGGCAATGGTGGCGCGCGCGTCAAAGGTCTGGGCATTGGGCACCAATGAGCGGCGCTGCCGGTTGCGGCGGCCCACCAGCGCGTTCACAAAGTCGCTTTTGAGGCGGCGGGTGATCTCGTCCACCGTTTTGCGAATCACATCGCGCACGGCGTCACGCATCTCCCCGGACAAACGGCCCCGCATGCCCAGCAGGGCCTTGGCCAAGCCGGGGGTGGCGTCCATCGAGCGCAGCACCTCGGGGTCATTGAGCAGGCTGGTGAGCTGGTAGCGGTCGATCGCCTGCGTCTGCATCCGCTCAAACACCTCTTGCGGAAACAGCTTGCGCGAACGGTTGAGCCAGTCAATGGCGCGCAGCTGCGTCGGGTCCAACGACCCAGGCCCGCCCGCAGGTTTGGCCAAGCCCCGGCCATCGTATTCGCGCCCATACAGGTACTCCAGCGCCTGGTCGAGCTTCCAGTCCTCGCCCTGCATACCCACGCCCCCCATGGGCCGCGCGGCATAGCGGCCCAGAATGAGCCGCCAGCGGCGCAGGGCGTCGTCAGATGCAGGCGAATCGGGTGGAGCGGTCATGAAGGAAACGCGGTGTCTGGATCAACCATACCAACCACAGGTGCTCACGCACAAAGCGCATGCGGTCACAAAAAAGCCTGCCAGCGCGAACGCGGGCAGGCTTTCTGGGGTGTGCGGGTACGCACGCTGGCCAAGAGTCAGAACGGAATGTCGTCGTCCATGTCGTCAAAGCCCGAAGCCGCACGGGGAGGCTGCGCCACAGGCGCTGGTGCGGGACGCGGGGCCGGTGCGGCCATGGGGCGTGGTGCGGGGGCTGCACGGCGAGGAGCCTGTTCGTAGCCGCCTTGGTCGCCACCGCCGTAGCCGCCCTCGTCATAGCCACCGCCTTGCTGGCCGCCACCTTGGCCGCCCATGCCCTGCCGGCCGCCCAGCATCTGCATCTGGTCGGCGCGGATTTCGGTGCTGTACTTTTCAACGCCGTTCTGGTCGGTCCACTTGCGGGTGCGCAGGCTGCCTTCCACGTACACCTGCGAGCCCTTGCGCAGGTACTGGCCCACGATTTCGGCCAGACGGCCATTGAAGACCACGCGATGCCACTCGGTGGCTTCCTTCATTTCACCGGTCTGCTTGTCTTTCCACTTGTCTGTGGTGGCAATCGTGACGTTAGCCACCTGATCCCCGCTGGGAAAGGTGCGCATTTCAGGGTCACGGCCCAGGTTGCCGACGATGATGACTTTGTTGATGGATGCCATGGCTTTGCCTTCACTTAAAACAGCGCCGGATTTGGGGAGGATTTCCGAACGCCAAACGCTCCATTGTGCCGCAACCCCGTCAATGTCCGGCGCTTGCACCACTGCGGCCCACGGGCTGGAGCTTCCAGGACAGTGTCAGCCACACCGCCATCAAGGCCGTGGTGGTGGCGAAAAGTCCGGCAGGGCCCACCCATTTGACCAGTGCGCCGCCCAGCGCCCCACCCGCAAACAAACCCATGGACTGCAGCGTGTTGTAGCTGCCCAGTGCCGCGCCACGCAATGGCGCAGGAGCCATGCGCGAGACCAGGCTGGGCTGCGTGGCCTCCAGCGCGTTGAAGCCGCAAAAGAACACAAAGAGCAGCGGCCCCAGCACCCACAGCGTGGGCTCAGATCCACTGGCAGCCAGCACACCAAGGCCCGCCTGCACCACCAACACCAGGCCAATGGCACCCAGCAGGGCCACGCGGAGATGCCCACGACGCTCCAGCGCAAACAGGCCACCCATGGCAGCAAAAGACAGCACCACCGCTGGCAAATACACCTGCCAGTGGTGGTCCTTGGCAACACCTGCCTGCACCAGCAGGGCCGGCACAGCCACCCACATGGACAGTTGCACCGTGTGCAGCACAAAAACTCCCAGGTTCAACCGCAGCAGATCCGGGTGAGCCCATACATCTGCCAGGCGTCCGCGGGGTGCATTCTTCAGCTCGGCGGGCTCCGGCGGCACCCACCACAGCACTACGGCCACACCGCCCAATGCGAGCAAACAGGTCAGCGCAAACAGGCCAGAAAGCCCCACCGCAGCCGTCAGCACGGGCGCAGCCACCAAGGCCACAGCAAACATCAGGCCAATGCTGCCGCCCACCAGGGCCATGGCTTTGGTGCGCACCGTATCCCGTGTCTGGTCCGCCAGCAAGGCCGTGACTGCCGCCGACACCGCCCCGGCCCCCTGCAGGGCACGCCCGACCAGCAGGCCCATGAGCGTATCGGCCAGCGCAGCCAGCAGACTGCCCCCGGCAAACACCAACAAGCCCAGAACAATGACCCGCTTGCGCCCAAAGCGGTCAGACGCCATGCCCAAGGGCAACTGCAGCACGGCCTGGGTCAGGCCATAAATGCCCATGGCCAGGCCCACCAGCGCCGGATCAGAGCCGCCCGGGTATTTGCGCGCCTCCAGAGCGAAAACTGGCAAGACAAGAAACAGGCCCAGCATGCGCAAGGCAAAGATCAGCGCCAGGCTGACGCTGGAGCGGCGCTCCAACGCAGTCATACGCTGGGCAGAAGCATCGGGTCGGGCCATGTTGGAGGTTGCCGACAGGAGAGATGAGGAATCCGGCACGGTGGTGCGCTGAGGCTCGTAAAGCAAACAGCGATTTTCACCGATTGGCGCTCACCTCGCTCTCAGACCTGAGGAATGCTGCCCGCGAAGCGGCCACAGGCGCCATCGGCGATGCGAAAACCGCCAGTCGATTCCGCTTTCTCTATTTGCCCATGATGCGAGGCCTGCTGCGCAAATCCAGCCAGAGCATCAGCCCGAGGATGGCAGCCGCAGCCCACAAGGCCCAGGTGTTATCGGCAGGCATGGGCACGGCGACCACCGGCACCAGCGCAACAGTGGCCGGGTCCAGGATACGGCCTAGAGCGGGGTCGGAGTCACCAATTCCGTTGTCCTCCACGGTGTAGGTGACCGTGCGGCGGTCGGCACTGAAATCCGCACCACTCCACGCAAACCAGGTGGATGTGCGGGCCCCTTTGGTGGCTGGCCCCAGCTTCCAGAGCTGGGCACTGGGGGGCAAGGGCTCGGGGTAGGTCAGGCGCACCGTCACGCTGCCGGTACACCCTGAAGCACTGAACGCAAGCACGCCGTAGGGCATGCGCACACCCTGGGGCTGGGGCACTGGCGGGCGACCAAATCCGCCGCCCGGCTCCAGCGCACAGTTTGGCCCTCCCCCAGAAATCACCACCCGGGCATCCCCCTGCATGCCCTCCAGTCCACCCGTCAACGTACGGCGGGAGGTTTCAGGCACCGCTGACGGGGGGCCGCCCTGGGCCAGGGGATTGGCAGCCTGGGAAAACAGTGGCGCTGAGGCCGAGAAGGGGCTTTCAGGAACCGCATCCTTGGCTTTGACCACCATCCAGGGGCACAGGCCAGCGATGGCAATCACTAACCCCGCGCGCAGGGCACCCCAGCCGCCAGCCAAGAGGGCAGCCGGCGAAACAAAAGCCGTCGTGGACACGCGGTTGCGGGGCATGGGTCAAAAATTCCTTGAAGAGCGAAACGACCCGTGCTATGCACGGATGCGCCCTGCTGGGAATCGTAGGCAGCTTGCACCGCGGCATTTGTCTGTGCGTCTGCAATTTGTTGACTGAGCGTCCCAAGTCCCACGCGAACGATGGGCGGGCACGCCTACGCCAAGAGCGGCTGACAAAACTCAGCGCTGCGGCCTTGGCTAAGCGTTTCGTCGCAGGCAGTACGCCGGGTATGACAAGACGAAACAACGACGCCAAGGGAGTTTTGTGAGCCGCTCTAAGTCATCGCACCTTCAGGGTGCGCATCCACGCCGCGTATTCGACCGATGAGAACCCCTCGGCTTCAGCCAGCGCGGCAGACGCCGTCTGGGCGAGCGCCATGGCCCGTGCATCGGTGGGCGACACCCCAAACGCGGCTCGAAAGGCCCGGCTGAAATGCGCATTGCTGGAAAAACCCACCCGCGCCGCCACTTCCGCCACCCGCAACCTCCGGCTGGCCGGATTGACCAGCGTGTGAAAAGCCTGCAGCAAGCGCCGCTGTTGAACAAAATTGGCCACACCACCCAATGGCTCAAACAGGCGATAGAGCTGGCTGCGCGACAACCCGAAATGGTTGCATAAGCCTTCCGGGCTGATGGCCGAACCCAGGTTGCGGGCAATGTGCTGCTGGATTCGATCCAGCGTCACCCCCTCCATGGCATCCCGCGCCTGCGCGTGCGTATCGGCGTTGGGCCGTACACAGGCTGCCAGCATCTGCACGCTGGCACGGGCTACATGCGGGGCGTCCTCCAGGTCAATGGAGGGAAGGCGATGCTGCAGGGAGCGCAAGTGGTCGCAAAACAGCCCACCCAGCGCGGTTTCCCTGCGCAATACCGTACCGTGCAGGTCCGGGGAACGGTTGCCAAAGGCTTCCTCCGCCAGCACCCGCGGCACGATCATGGAAAGCACATGCGATGGCTTGGCAAAGGTCCGCAGCGTGCGGGACAGGTCAAGCACAGAGACATCCCCGGCCCGCACCTCCATGTCTCGCCCGTCATCACAGTGCCCCACAAAGCCCCCCTCGCGATACCACTGCACCAGGTAATGGTCCATGCCATCACGCGCCACCTTGGCACGCTGGCGCGAAAACTGCTGCCCACTGAACCGCGTATCGCCCAGCAGCAGCATGCCCAGATGGGTCGCCTCCACAGAGGCATCGAACACCTGCGCATCCTGTGGAGTCAGGGGAGCCACATCAAAAACCACCGAAATACTCTGCCGCCACGCCTCAAAGCGCTCTTCGCCCTCAAACGGATCGGTAGAGAAGACGGTGGATGGAAGCGGCTGGGAGGCAGGCATGGCGGGGGTGATTATGTAGCCCTCAAACTTGCTCCATGCCCTTGCACAAGTACACCCGCCGCGCCAAATTCAGGAGTCTCTCCCAATCATCGCTCAAGCGCTCGCCACATAACGCCGCGTACGCCAAGCAAGCAGCGTCAACAACGTGGAAAGTGAAGCCAGGGCCCAGGGGTTGTCCACTGGAATACCGGCAGGGTCCACAGGCCCCAACATAGGAGCAATCGGATCCACGATGCTTCCCACAGCAGGATCGGAATCGCCTGCGCCATTGTCCAGTATGGTGTAACTGACCGTACGGCGGTCTGGGCTGACCGATACACCGCTCAGTTGGAACCATCCAAAGGTCGTTGCACCGGCCGTTGCTGGGCCATATTTCCAAAACTGTATTCCTGCGGGCAATGGCTGTGGGTATTCGAGCGTCATGGTGACTGAAGTCGCACAGCCAGTGGCACGGTAAGCATATTCGCCGTAGGGCATCGTTTTGCCAGCAGGTGCAGGGTTAGACAGTCCGGCAAATCCGCTGGACGGCGCCAGAGTGCAGGTGCTGCCGCCGCCACTGAGCGTGGCCTTGGCCATACCTGTCATGCCGGGCGCTGGCGAAGTGACCTCCAGCAGCCTGGGCACCACGGGTGCCGAAGCTGCAGACAAAGCGCTGCTACCAACGCCGTTGGCGGCCTGCACCCTGAAGGTATAGCTGGTGCCGTTGGTCAGCCCACCGATGGTGCAAGTGGTGGTCGTGCCGTTATTGACATTGCAAGAGCCAGAGGGACTACCCGTCACCTGGTAACCCGAGATAGCGCTGTTGTTGGCTGCAGGGACGGTCCAGACCAGTGTCACAGAACGGTCTGCAGTTGTGACCGAGGTGAAGGAGGGCGCATCCGGTACCGCAGGCGCGGTGCCGATGACCAATTCATTGGCCGTAACGTCCACCGCAGCATTGCCAGCCAAATCGGAGGCTGTGGCGGTCACGCTGTAAGTCGTGCTGTAGCTCAGTGCCAGGGTTCCACTGGAGGGGCTGGCCGAAGCCAGATTCAAGCTCCAATTGCCCGCAACCGGGACCACTGGGTATGTAGCGCCACCGACGGCTACAGTCAGCACCTCGCCCGCTGACAGAGTGGCAGTGCCAGTGAGGGTGGGGGTCAAGCTGTGCACGGTTTGCGTGCCCACCGTCGGTGTGAGCGGCGGCACAGTGTCCAGCACATAGGCTTGCGACCACGCCGTGCCGACGTTGCCTACGGCGTCTTGCACCCGCGCCTTGAAGGTGTTGGTGCCAGCGAGGGTGATGCCCGAGACCGACCATGCCACGCTGCCCACGGTGGCAGAAGCGTTGCCCCAGGTGCTGCCATTGTCTTGCGACACCAGCACCGATTCGCCCGTGGCCAGTGGTGCCGACAGGGTGCCGTTGAGCGTTTGGGAGGCTACGTTGGTGATGAAATCAGTGCTGCTGCTGCCGGTGTCTGCCGACAAGGTGGCCGACGCCACGGTGGTGCTGGGCGCAGTGGTGTCGATGACGATGGCTTTGTTGGCCCCGAGCGAGCCCGCTCCGCCGGGTGCAGCCAGTGTGAGTGAGGCCGTTTGATGCGCCCCCCCGGTTTCTGTCACGGTGGCGCCATTCAGGGCCAAGGCGCTGGTGCTGGTGTAGTCCAAATCAGCACTGTCTTGACCGGCACCCACGGTGTAGGTGAAGGTGAGCGTGTTGGTGCCCGAGCCGCTGGTATAGGTGGCCACACCGCCGCTGTTGAGCGTCAAGGTGGGCGTGCCACCGGTGGTGTTGACGTTGACCGCCTTACTGAAAGTGAGGGTGATGACGATGGTCTGGCCGACGCCGTAGCTGCCATTGGCTGTGCTGGAGCTGACGCCGGCCACGGTGGGCACCAGGGCGTCGACCAACACGGCTGCGGTGCTGCCGACGCCGTTGAGTGTGGTGCTGGCCGCATTGCCTGCGGCGTCGATCATGGTGCCGCCGTTGGCGCCCAAGGCGCCGACGGTGATGCCGTCACTGTCGCTGTCGCCAGTGACCACGGCGTGGCCAAACTGAAGGGTGCTGGTGCCAGAGCCTGACACATAGTTGGCATACCGGGTGGTGCTGCCCACGGTGAGGGCGATGCGGGGCATGCCGCCGCTGGTGTCTACATACACAGGCTCGTCCAGCTGCACGGTGAAGGACAACGTGTCGCCCGCATGGTAGGTGCCGTTGGGGGGCACCGTCACGGCGGTCACCGCAGGGGCCGTGGTGTCGATGGTGATGGAGACCGTGGCCGAGGCGGCCGAGACATTGCCCGCCACGTCGCTGGCACGGGCGTTGAGCGTGTGCGCCCCGCTGCCCAGGCCACTGGCCGCCAGGCTCCACACCCCGCCGGTGGCCGTCGTGCTGCCGTGGGGGGTAGCGCCTTCATAAAGGGTCACGGTGGCGCCCGCGTCGGCCGTGCCTTGCAGGGTGGGGTTGGCCAGATTGACGAGTCGATCGGTGCTGGAGATGCCGGTGTCCACTGCCAGCACGGGCGTACTAGGGGTGTTGGGGATGGAGGTGGTCAAGGTGTAGGCCTGGCTGCTCACACTGCCGCTGTTGCCGGCCACATCGACCACCTTCAGTTGCAGGGTTTGACTGCCAGGGGACAGCACCACGCCATTCCAGCTTAAGCTGGTGCCGCTGACTTTGCTGGTGATGTCCGCCCAGGTTGCGCCGCCATCGAGGGAGCCGTACACCGTGTCGCCGCCGGCCAAGGCACTGCTCAAAGTGGCGGTGATGGTTTGGGCAGCCGTGTTGGTAATGAAGTCGCTGCTACTGACGCCGGTGTCAGCACTGAGAGCAAGGACGCTGAACGTGACTGTCGGGGCCGTGGTGTCGAGCACGTAGGCTTGAGAAAACACCGGGCCACTGGCGCCACTGGAGTCGACCACTTTGACTAGCAGGGTGTCGTTGCCGGTCAAGGTGGCGCCGCTGAGCGACCAGGTGCTTTGCCCGACTGTGGCGCTGGCTACCGTCCAGCTCGCTCCGTTGTCGAGTGACACGGACACCGTCTCTCCCGTTGCCAGATTGGCAGACAGGGTGCCGCTGAGGGTTTGTGCTGGCACGTTGGTGATGAAGTCGGTGCTGGAGGTGCCGGTATCGGCAGACAGGGCAGCACTGGTGATCGTGGTGGTGGGGGGCGCAATGCCTGCGAAGACAATGATGTCATCAATGTACAGCCCGAGACCTGTGCCACCCGATTGCCGAACGATCCGGATCTCATCAACATAAGCCCAGGCGGCACCAGCGACGGAGACAATGGTGCCGCTGGTTGTAGAACCATACGAGGGAAGAGTGAAGTCTTTGCTGGCCCCGCTCACAGGCAAGCCATCGCGCAGGCCCAGGATGCGGTAAGCCTGACTGTTGTTTTGGGGATTTTCCAGCGTCAGGCTGATGAACTTGAATTTTTCACCGGTATTGGCCTTCAGCGAGATCACCGCTGCATCGGCGCTTCCGGTACCGTCCATCCATAGGGCGCCATCGCTAGTGTCTGCCAACACAGTGACGAAAGAAAAGTTCGTCATATACAGCGTAGCCTTGGTATCCACTTGACCGTCGGAGCGCAACACCGAGAAGCGCCAATTGTTGACGACATACGGATGTCCCACGGATATGAAGGTATCGTTCTCAGGGAAAACGTATGAGTCAAAGAGTTCAGACCCGGGCGCTGAGGCGTGGCACAGGCCGCTTGCCAAGACCCCGGTGAGCACCACAGCAGAGCCGAACCGCCCCCAGGGACGAAAAGAAAAATTCACCATTGTTCAGACTCAAAGAAGGAAGCCCCCGCAGAGGGCATTGGCAGGCCGATCGGAGCGATGGACCTTGTTTCTGCATCAAGTCGTCACGCTAACAAAGGTGAGGCCAAGCTGCAATTTGTTTTTGGCATCGCTCCAAGTACGCAAATCCAGAGGCCACGCAGCCCGCCCGAAGGGCCATCAGGCCTATGATGCGAGGCCTGCTGCGCAAATCCAGCCAGAGCATCAGCCCGAGGATGGCAGCCGCAGCCCACAAGGCCCAGGTGTTATCGGCAGGCATGGGCACGGCGACCACCGGCACCAGCGCAACAGTGGCCGGGTCCAGGATACGGCCTAGAGCGGGGTCGGAGTCACCAATTCCGTTGTCCTCCACGGTGTAGGTGACCGTGCGGCGGTCGGCACTGAAATCCGCACCACTCCACGCAAACCAGGTGGATGTGCGGGCCCCTTTGGTGGCTGGCCCCAGCTTCCAGAGCTGGGCACTGGGGGGCAAGGGCTCGGGGTAGGTCAGGCGCACCGTCACGCTGCCGGTACACCCTGAAGCACTGAACGCAAGCACGCCGTAGGGCATGCGCACACCCTGGGGCTGGGGCACTGGCGGGCGACCAAATCCGCCGCCCGGCTCCAGCGCACAGTTTGGCCCTCCCCCAGAAATCACCACCCGGGCATCCCCCTGCATGCCCTCCAGTCCACCCGTCAACGTACGGCGGGAGGTTTCAGGCACCGCTGACGGGGGGCCGCCCTGGGCCAGGGGATTGGCAGCCTGGGAAAACAGTGGCGCTGAGGCCGAGAAGGGGCTTTCAGGAACCGCATCCTTGGCTTTGACCACCATCCAGGGGCACAGGCCAGCGATGGCAATCACTAACCCCGCGCGCAGGGCACCCCAGCCGCCAGCCAAGAGGGCAGCCGGCAAGACAAAAGCCGTCGTGGACACGCGGTTGCGGGGCATGGGTCAAAAATTCCTTGGAGAGCGACTATCAACACCCTTTTATGACGATTTCCAAGGTCTGCAGTCAAAGGCTACGCTCTAGTTCTTCGCACTCGGAACGTTCGTCAAAAAGGGCATCATCAAGTCCACACAAGTAGACAGGGTCTCCTTGTCGGTGCATAAAACCAGCTCAGGGGAAAGCGGAGGTTCGTACGCAGAGCCCACGCCTGTTAATTGAGGTAAAAGTCCCTGACGCGCCTTCCTGTAGAGGCCTTTGGTATCCCGTTGCTCTGCCACAGCCAACGGGACGTTCACGTAAACCTCCACAAAATCTCCGTGGGCAAACAGTGCTCTCGCCATGTCACGGTCTGCCCGGAATGGGG
This sequence comes from Acidovorax sp. DW039, assembly GCF_037101375.1. NCBI lineage: Bacteria > Pseudomonadati > Pseudomonadota > Betaproteobacteria > Burkholderiales > Comamonadaceae > Acidovorax > Acidovorax sp. DW039. The sequence continues at coordinate 4,701,180 of NZ_AP029019.1, forward strand.
ATATCAATGCAACGATGACGATCACACCGGCCTGCAGGAAAAGACGAGCCACATGCGCCACGCGACGAACGTTCTCAGCCCTATCCTCATCAGAGAACCCGAGATCACTATTCAAGCCCTGCCGAACGTTATCTCCGTCCAGAACATAGGTGCGCATACCGATACGGTGTAGTTCACATTCCAGTGCATTGGCAATAGTGGACTTGCCCGAGCCGGACAGGCCCGTCAGCCAGACCACACGGCCAGGGTGACCCGCCAATCGCTCGCGATCCAAACGGGTCAGCGTCAGCGCAGGTGGACAAAGGGGAGGGTTGCTTGAAGTCAGAGGTCAACACCAATTTAGAAAGAGAACGCTTATCGTAACGATCCAAGCGGTAACACCCAAAGACCAAACAGCGCAAAATCTTCCACCCAGCTGCCGACAACGGACCTAGCGCCTCTAATAAAGGTGCCTCGCTCCAAACAACGGGCCCACTGCCAAGGCCTTGAGACCACAAAGGCAGGTCAGGGACAGCGACAAACCGAGCGGCCTATGATGCAGGGTTTCGCTTTCAAATCCCACCCGTGACCCGCCCCGACGAAACCACCGCTCCCGCCGATGGCATCTACCTCGCCCGCGCCCTGCGCGAGCAGCGCATCAGCATCCGGGGGGCGCGCACGCACAACCTCAAGAACATTGATCTCGACATTCCGCGCAACCAGCTGGTGGTGATCACGGGGCTGTCGGGGTCGGGCAAATCCAGTCTGGCGTTTGACACGCTGTATGCCGAGGGGCAGCGCCGGTATGTGGAGAGCCTGTCGGCCTATGCGCGGCAGTTTCTGGGGCGGCTCGATAAACCCGATGTGGACCTGATCGAGGGGCTGTCTCCCGCGATTTCCATCGAGCAGAAGGCCACCAGCCACAACCCGCGCTCCACCGTAGGCACTGTGACGGAGATTCACGACTACCTGCGCCTGCTGTACGCCCGGGCGGGCACACCGTTTTGCCCCGACCACGGCCTGCCGCTGGCCGCGCAGACGGTGAGCCAGATGGTGGACGCCGTGCTGGCGCTGCCCGAAGACACCAAGCTCATGATCATGGCCCCCGTGGCGCGCGAGAAAAAGGGCGAATTCACCGAGTTGTTTGCGCAAATGCAGGCGCTGGGCTACATCCGTTTCCGTGTGGATGGGCAGATTTACGAGCACGAGAGCCTGCCGCAACTCAAGAAGACCGAGAAGCACGACATTGACGTGGTGATCGACCGCGTGAAGGTGCGCGCCGACCTGCAGCAGCGCCTGGCCGAGAGCATCGAAGCGGCCTTGCGCGTGGGTGGTCACGAAGGCAATGGCCGCGTGCTGGCTCTGGAAATGGACACGGGGCAGGAGCACCTGTTCAGCAGCAAGTTCGCCTGCCCGGTGTGCAGCTATTCGCTGGCCGAGCTGGAGCCGCGCCTGTTCTCGTTCAACTCGCCTATGGGTGCGTGCCCCGCGTGCGATGGCATTGGCCAGCGCGAGGTGTTCGACCCGGTGCGGGTGGTGGCTTTCCCGTCCCTGAGCTTGGCCAGCGGTGCCATCAAAGGTTGGGATCGGCGCAATGGCTACTACTTTGCGATGCTGGAGAGCCTGGCCAAGCACTACGCGTTTGACATTGAAGCGCCGTTTGAATCGCTGCCTGCCCCCGTGCAGCACGCTATCCTGCATGGCTCGGGTGAGGAAGAGATTGCCTTCAGCTACATCCTCGACAGTGGCGCGCAGAAGGGCAAAACCGTCACCAAGAAGCACCCCTTCGAAGGCATCATTCCCAACATGGCCCGCCGCTACCGCGAGACCGATTCGGTGGTGGTGCGCGAAGACCTGGCGCGCTTTCGCAGCACCCAGCCCTGCCCCGAGTGCCACGGCGTGCGCCTGCGCCGCGAGGCCCGGCATGTGAAGGTGGGCGAGGGCGAACAGGCCCGCGCCATCTACGAAGTGAGCCATGCCACGCTGAGCGACGCGCACGCGTGGTTCCACGCGCTGAAGCTCACCGGCGCCAAGGCCGAGATTGCCGACAAGGTGGTGCGCGAGATCGCCACGCGCTTGCAGTTTTTGAACGACGTGGGCCTGAGCTATCTGAGCCTGGACCGCAGCGCCGAAACACTCTCGGGTGGCGAGGCGCAGCGCATTCGCCTCGCGTCGCAAATCGGCTCGGGCCTGACGGGCGTGATGTATGTGCTGGACGAGCCGAGCATCGGCCTGCACCAGCGCGACAACGACCGGCTGATCGCCACGCTGCAGCACCTGCGCGACATTGGCAACAGCGTGATCGTGGTGGAGCACGACGAGGACATGATGCGCGCCGCCGACCATGTGATCGACATGGGCCCCGGCGCGGGTGTGCACGGCGGGCGGGTGATGGCGCAGGGCACCTATGACGAAGTGCGCGCCAATGCGCAGTCGCTCACGGGGCAGTACCTGTCGGGCACGCGCACGATTGCCGTGCCCAAGCGCCGCACGCCCTGGCTGCCGGTGCTGGACCAGCCTGCGCCCGTGGTGGAGGCCAAGGCCAAGTCGCGCTTTCCGCAGACCGAGGCCAGCAAGCGCCGCGCCGAGCGCATGGCCGAGCACCACGCCCGCCAAGGCGCCGTGCAGGCGCTGCGCGTCGTGGGTGCCACGGGCAACAACCTCAAGGGCGTGACGGTGGACTTCCCCGTGGGGCTGCTGACCTGCGTGACGGGGGTCTCGGGATCGGGCAAGAGCACGCTGGTCAACGACACGCTGTACGCCGCCGTAGCGCGGCAGATTCACCGTGCGCACGAAGAACCGGCCGAGCACGAGGAGATCGTGGGCATCGAGTATTTCGACAAGGTCATCAATGTGGACCAGAGCCCCATTGGCCGCACGCCGCGCAGCAACCCCGCCACCTACACGGGCCTGTTCACGCCCATCCGCGAGCTGATGGCCGAGACCAACACGGCCAAGGAACGCGGCTACGGCCCCGGGCGCTTCAGCTTCAACGTGTCGCAGTCTTCGGGCGGTGGCCGCTGCGAGGCCTGCCAGGGCGATGGCGTGGTGAAGGTGGAGATGCACTTTCTTCCCGACGTGTACGTGCCCTGCGACATCTGCCACGGCCAGCGCTACAACCGCGAGACGCTGGAAGTGCTGTGGAAGGGCAAGAACATTGCGCAGATTCTGGAGCTGACGGTGGAAGACGCCGCGGCCTTCTTCCAGGACGTGCCCACCATCGCCCGCAAGCTGCAGACGCTGCTGGATGTGGGCCTGTCGTACATCCGCCTGGGCCAGGCCGCGACCACGCTCTCAGGCGGCGAAGCGCAGCGCGTGAAGCTGGCGCAGGAGCTGAGCAAGCGCGACACCGGCCGCACGCTCTACATCCTGGACGAGCCCACCACCGGGCTGCACTTTGCCGACATCGACCTGCTGCTGAAGGTGCTGCACCAGCTGCGCGATGCGGGCAACACCATCGTCATCATCGAGCACAACCTCGATGTGATCAAAACCGCCGACTGGCTCATCGACATGGGCCCCGAAGGCGGCGCGGGCGGGGGCACCGTGGTGGGCGTGGGCACGCCGGAGGAACTGGCGGCCAACCCGGCGAGCCACACGGGACGGTATCTGGCGCCTTACCTTCAGTCAAAGTCTGAATAAAAATGGCTTCTAGCGCCCGATCCATAAGCGCAAGCAGCTATCAAAAATGCAGCAATTGCACTTGAATCACTGCAGGCGGCGGGCCACCTCGGCGTCCAGCGATCCCATGAAGGATTCCACAGCGCGGGTGTAGTCACTGTCCAGGCCCAGCTGGGCGTTGATTTCGCCGTGGCTCAGGTCCTGCGGCAATATCTCGGCGCGGCCGCCCTGGTTGCGCACGTGGCGGGCCATGGCGTCGGCCTGGGTGCAGGGCTGGTCTGCCCGCTCAGTGGAGCACACCATCTGCATGGGTGGCGCACCCACCGTCCATTGGTGGAAGGGCGACAGCGCCACCCAGTAAGCCGGGTCGCTGCCAAAGGCGTCGTCGTACAGCGGCATGTGCGGCGCACGCATGTAGGCGGGCACGTTCATCACGGCGCTGTCGAGCGACACAGTGCCCAGCCAGGGCCAGGCGCCTTCGCGCAGGGCCTGCGGTGCGCGGGCGTTGAGCAACGCCACCAGGTGGGCACCCGCCGAGTGGCCCATGAGGATGAAACGGTTCGGGTCACCCCCCCAGGTGCCAGCGCGCTGCTGCGCGGTCATGAGGGCGGCCTGGACATCGCGCTCCTGCACGGCCACGGGGGTGTCGGGCAGCATGCGGTAATTGATGGAGATGAGGATGAAGCCCTTGGGCACCCAGCGGTTCACCTTCTCTTGCACCACGCGGCCCATGGCCTTGTCACCATGCCGCCAGCCACCGCCATGCACCATGAAGATGACCGGTGCGCGCACCGCGCTGGCCACCAGGCTGTTGCTGCCCGTAGAGGGGCTGGTGGGCACATACACATCCATGCGCTGCGCCGGGTCCACGCCGTAGGGCACGTCGGCAATGCGCTGCACGCCCGCAGGCAGGGCAGCCTCGGTGGCCGCAGCCTGCTTTTGGGCGATCAGGGCGCGCAGGCGGCCGCCGTTTTGTGGGGTGGTCTGGGCGTGCGCGCTGGCGGTGGCCAGCGTGAGCGCGGCGAGGGCAGTCACTGTGAAAAGTTGGCGCAGGGACATGGCAAAGCTCCTGGGATGGGGACGGTAGGGATCGGTGGGGAAATGCGGTGACGTCAAGGCCGCGCAGGGCAGGCCATGGCCGTGCCGCTGGCGTCGTAACAGGTGGCGCTGCGGCTCAGGCCGCTGTCTTTGCTGTAGCTGCTTTGCGTCTGCACGCTGTTGCCGGTGGCTGCGCTGGTGGCGGTGGACGTGCGGGCCTGCGTCACAGTGCCGTCGGCATTGCGGGTAGCCCCGCCGCTGCTTTGCAGGCTGCCCTGGGCGTTCTGGGCCGACACGGTGCCGCTGTGGCTGGCACTGCCATCTGCGCTGCGCGTGGTGCTGCCCTGGCGCACGGCTACGCCCCCTTGCGCGCCCACGGCGGCACCCCGGCTGCTCACACTCGCGTTGCCTTGCCCATCGGCCGTGGCGGTGCGGCCGCGCAGCACCGCGCCGTTGGGGCCACTGCGGGCCACGCCGGTGTGGGCCGTCGTGCTGCCATCGGCGTTGTGGTCCACGCTGTGGCGGGTGCGGGCCTGCACTTCGGCGGGGGCGGCCAGTGTCAACACGGCGCTCAGGCCCAGTGCGGCAAGCGCTGAGAACACAAACACACCGGCGGCGAGCACAGGGCGTTGGAGCAGGTCAGGGTCCGCGGGGCGGGGCAGCAAAGGCATGGCAGTCAACTCCTTGAGGTATGCATCGGAATGCGGCATGGCTGTACTGTGCCCCCCAGGTGTGAGCCATTGATGGCAGAAAACGGCCGATGTATGACAAACCATGACAAACGCCAGTGCCCCCGTCATGCCTTGTCATGGCTGCCGAGGCGCAAGCCGCGCCAACGCCTACCATTGCCACAATTCACCTTCCAACGCTGCCCCAGCCCATGACCGACACCCTGGCCAAAATCCTGGTCGCCGATGACGAGCCCGACCTGCGCGCCCTGCTGCAGCGCTACCTGAGCGACCAGGGCTACACCGTGCGCACGGTGGAGGGTGCCGGGCCGCTCGATGTGCTGCTGGCGCGTGAGCGCTTTGACGTGCTGGTGCTCGACGTGATGATGCCGGGCGAAGACGGGCTTTCGATCTGCCGGCGCCTGCGGGCGCAGGGCGAGACCATTCCCATCCTGATGCTCACTGCCCGCGGCGACCCGGTGGACCGCATCGTGGGCCTGGAGATGGGCGCGGACGACTACCTGCCCAAGCCCTTCAACCCGCGTGAGCTGCTGGCCCGCATCCAGGCCATGGTGCGCCGCCAGCGCATGCTGGGCGCGCACACCGGGCCGCAGGGTGTGCACGAGCGAATCGCGTTTGGCGACTTTGTGCTGCTGCCCACCGAGCGGCGGCTGGAGAAGGCGGGGGCGGACATTCCCCTCACCACGGGTGAATTCGCACTGCTGCTGGCGCTGGCGCAAAACCCGCAGCGCCCGCTGGGCCGCGACCGGCTCATGGCCCTGGCCTATGGCCCCGACCACACCGCCACCGACCGCAGCATTGACGTGCAGATCATGCGACTGCGCAAGCTCATCGAGGCCGACCCGGCCCAGCCGCGCCACATCCGCACCGTGTGGGGTGTGGGCTATGTGTTTGTGCCTGACGGCGCGGCGCCCGCCAGCGAGGGCAAGCCATGAACGCCTCCACTCCCGCACTCGCACCCGCACCCCATTCCATTGCGCATGCTCCGCGTGGGCTGTGGCCCCGCAGCCTGCTGGGCCGCAACCTGCTGCTCATGGCCGTGCTCATCGTGCTGGGCCAGCTGGTGGCAGCGGTGCTGGTGCGGCAGATGATCTTCCAGCCCCGCGTGGTGCAGGTGGCCGATGGCGTAGCACGCAATGTGGCCGCCATCCGCGCCGGGCTGCAAGTGCTGCCACCGGCGCAGCGGCAGGCGTTTGTGCAGGCCTTCAACGACCAGGCCGCGCAGACACAGGCCCACGCACGGGCCGCCGCACCGGGCACCTGGCGTGCCGTGCTCTCGCCCATGGAGCGGCAGTTTGTGCGCGCCGTAACGCAGCGGCTGGATGAGGCACAAGGCACGCGCCCCGCCCCGTCGGCAGAGCCTGTCTGGCGGCGCGACAGCAGCGGCGTGCTGTCGCTGCGCGTGGTGCATGAAGGCACGGAATACTGGCTCAACCTGCCCAGCGTGTTCCCCACACGCGAATTCACTGGCGCCTGGCTCATGGCCACGCTGGCCAGCATGGTGCTGGCGTTGGTGGGCGCGTGGTGGCTGCAGCGCCACCTCAACCAGCCGCTGCAGCGCGTGGTGCAGGCCGCGCAGCGCCTGGCCCGGGGCCAGCCGCCCGAGCCCCTGCCCGAGGACGGCCCTACCGAGATCGCCACCGTGGCCCGCAGCTTCAACCACATGGCCCACAGCCTGGCCCAGGCCGACCAGGAGCGGGCGCTGATGCTCGCTGGCGTATCGCACGACCTGCGCACGCCCCTGACCAAGCTGCGCCTCGCGGTGGAAATTGCCGGGCCGCAGATCGAGCCAGACCTGTCCACACGCATGGTGCGCAGCATGGACGAGATGGACGCCATCCTCGGCCAGTTCTTGCACTTTGCCCGCATGCAAGAGGCCGAGCCCCCGCAGCCCGCCGCGCTGGACGACCTGGCCCACGCAATAGCCCAAGCGCAGGCCGACCATGGCCGCAGCGTGGCGCTGGAGCTGGGCGCGCCGCCCTCCACACCCGTGCAGGCCCAAGCCCTGCGCCGCGCGGTGGACAACTTGGTAGAGAACGCTTGGCGCCACGGTGCGGCACCCGTGGTGCTGCGCACGGGCCAAGGGGCAGATGGGGTGTGGATCGAAGTGCAAGACCACGGCCCCGGCGTGCCCGCCACCGAGCTGGAACGCATACGCCAGCCCTTTGCCCGCGGCGAGGCCGCCCGCAGTGGCCGCCCCGGCGCGGGGTTGGGCCTGGCGATCGCCGACCGCGTGGCGCGTGCCCACGGGGGACGCCTGGAGCTGCACAGCGCACCGGGCCAGGGCCTGCGGGCCAAGCTGGTGCTGCCTGCACATTGAAAAGTTTGAGCCCAATTAGCCTGCAGCGCTCATCCATCAAGCGCAAGCAGCTATCGTATTGGTAGCAAATTCAGGCTTTTTGAGCCGCCAGCTTGCGGTACAGCGTTTGCCGGCTGATGCCCAGCGTGCGGGCGGCCTGCGACAGGTTGCCGCCTGCGGCCTGCACTGCCTGGTCGATGGCGGCGCGGGAGAGTTGCTGCAGGTTGAGGGGGACCATTGCCCCGGCACCAGCCACGGAACCCGAGACCGCTGCAGCAGCGCGGCGGGTAGGCGCGTCCGCCCGCTCAGCGCCCATGTCCACCTCTGGCGGCATGGCAGATCCGACCTGTGCGGCCTGCAGCGCCTGTAGCGCGTGTTGCAAGTCGTCTGGCAGGTGGCTCCAGGTGATGGTGTCCTCGCCCTCGGCCAGCAGGGCGCAGGCGGTGCGCAGGGCGCTGGCGTACTGGCGCAGGTTGCCGGGCCAGGCGTAGGCGGCGAGCGGGGCAATCAGTTCGGGGGCCAGTTGCGCGGGCTGGGGCAGGGCCTGCTCGGCGGCCAGGTCGGCCAGCAGGCGCTCGGTCAGGGGCAGAAAGTCGCTGCGCTCGCGCAGGGCGGGCAGGTGCACCGTCAGGCCGTTCAAGCGGTAGTACAGGTCTTGCCGAAACCGGCCCTGCTCTGCCGCCTGCATGAGCTGGCAGTGCGTGGCGCTGACCAGGGCAAAGTCCACCGGCACGGCCTGGCTGCCGCCCACGGGGGTCACGCTGCGCTCTTGCAGCACCCGCAGCAGGCGGGTTTGCAGGGCCAGGGGCATGTCGCCAATTTCGTCCAGAAACAGCGTGCCGCCATGCGCCTCGCGCAGGCGGCCGGGGCTGCCCTGTTTGCGTGCGCCGGTGAAGGCCCCGGGCACATAGCCAAACAGCTCGGCCTCGATCAGGTTCTCAGGGATGGCGGCGCAGTTGATGGCCACAAAAGGCCCAGCGTGTCGGGGGCCGCTGGCGTGCAAGGCCCGCGCAAACACTTCCTTGCCCACGCCTGATTCGCCCTGGATGAGCACCGCAATGGGCTTGCCCGCCACGCGCCGGGCCTTGTCGGCAGCGGCGCGCCAGCGGGCGTCGCCCGTGTCCAGCCGCGCCAGGGCGTCGGCAAGGGATGGTGTTGCATCGGCCACCGGCTGGGCCTGCAAACGCGCAGGGCCTGCCGGGCTGGTACCCGGCCACAGCGCAGCATCCACCTGCACCAGAGCAAACAGCAGGCTGCCGCCGCGCTCGCGCAAAGGCAGGGGCTGCTGGGGGCGGCGGCGGTGGTGTGAGAGCAGGTCGTCCAGCCGCGCATCCAGCACTTGGGCCAGCGGTGTGGCCCCCACATCGGCACTGCGCAGGCCCAGCTGGGCCAGGGCGGCGCGGTTGGCCCCCACGATCCAGCCATCGGGCGAGACGGCCAGCACGCCTTCGGCCACGCTGCCGATGCCTTCGGGGTCGCGGTGCAGGTGCAGCCGGATGTGGCGCTTGCAGGTGGCCACCAGCAGGCGGTTTTCGATCATGCGGGCGGCGGTGCTGACCAGGCCCAGCGTGTGGGCGTGTCCCGCGCGGCAGTCGCCCGAGATGTCGAGAATGCCCAGCAGCTCGCCTGTGGCCGACAGGATGGGCGAGGCGGCGCAGGTGAGAAAGCTGTTGCGTTCCAGAAAATGCTCGCCGCCGTGCACCTCGATGGCCATGCCTTCGGCCAGCGCGGTGCCGATGGCGTTGGTGCCGCGGTGGGCTTCGTGCCACGACGCGCCCCGGGTCAGCGCCACGCGCTCGGCCTTGCTCACAAACTGCGGGTCGCCCAGCGTGTGCATGAGCATGCCGTGCCGGTCGGCCAGCACCACCACGCTCTGGCTGTGGCGCACCTGCTCAAAAAGGTATTCCATGACCGGGCGGGAGTGGGCCAGCAGCTCAGGGTTGCTGGCCAGCACCTGCCGCAGGGTGCCGCTGCTGGGGTGCTCTACCGGCTGCGCCCGCCCCGTAGGGGCCAGGCCAGCGGCCATGCTGCGAGCCCAGGAGCGGGCCAGGCGCTCATCCACCAGGCCGCTGGGGCACTGGCCGGATTCGATCAGGTGCTGGCGGGCCTGTCGCAGGGCCACCGTCGGATGGGTAGGTCGCACGCGCTTGTCTCCGTGCAGGGTCATGGTGCCCCGCTTGGCGACCAGTATGAGGGGCCGAAGGCCCCGCCGCAAGGGCGTTGGCGCAAACCCCGTGAAACCGTGCGCAGGTGTTCCATTGTGTGACAGGTGTCGCTGTACAGAACACACGGGCAGATGCCAGGCGTGACAGCGGACAGGAGATGCGCCACCCCACAACCCAATGAAATCAAGCACTTACCCATCGCAGTGGGCTGCCGCTGCGCTGGCACGGCTCTTGATTAGGGGCTGCCATCGGGTCCGCACGCTACGGCGGCGCAGGCCCGGTGCCCACAACAACGTTCGGAGACAAACATGACCGTGTACGCAGCCCCCGGCGCCGCTGGCGCCAAGATCGTCTACAAGCCCCGTTACAACAACTTCATCGGCGGCCAGTTCGTGGCCCCGGTCAAGGGCCAGTACTTTGATGTGATCTCGCCCGTCAACGGCAAGGTCTACACCCAGGCCGCCCGCTCCACCGCCGAAGACATTGAGCTGGCGCTGGACGCCGCACACGCCGCGGCCGACAAGTGGGGCAAGACGGATGCCGCCACCCGCGCCAACATCCTGCTCAAAATTGCCGACCGCATCGAGCAGAACCTGGAACTGCTGGCCTACGCCGAGACGGTGGACAACGGCAAGGCCATCCGCGAGACGCTGAACGCCGACATCCCGCTCACCGTCGATCACTTCCGCTACTTTGCAGGCTGTGTGCGGGCGCAAGAGGGCGGCATCAGCGAGATTGACGAGAACACCATGGCGTACCACATCCACGAGCCGCTGGGCGTGGTGGGTCAGATCATTCCGTGGAACTTCCCCATCCTGATGGCGGCGTGGAAGCTGGCGCCGGCCCTGGGCGCAGGCAATTGCGTGGTGCTCAAACCCGCAGAGAGCACGCCGATTTCCATCCTCATTCTGGCCGAACTGATTGCCGACCTGCTGCCGCCCGGTGTGCTCAACATCGTCAACGGCTTTGGGCGCGAGGCAGGCATGCCGCTGGCCACCAGCAAGCGCATTGCCAAAATCGCCTTCACCGGCTCCACCAGCACCGGTCGCGTGATTGCACAGGCCGCTGCCAACAACCTCATCCCCGCCACGCTGGAGCTGGGTGGCAAGAGCCCCAACATCTTCTTTGCCGATGTGATGGACAAAGACGATGCGTTCCTGGACAAGGCCATTGAAGGCCTGGTGCTGTTTGCGTTCAACCAGGGCGAGGTGTGCACCTGCCCATCGCGCGCGCTGATCCAGGAAAGCATTTACGACCGTTTCATGGAACGGGTGCTCAAGCGCGTGGCCGCCATCAAGCACCAGAACCCGCTCGATACCGACAGCATGATGGGCGCGCAGGCCAGCAAGGAGCAGCTCACCAAGATCCTGAGCTACCTGGACCTGGGCAAGCAGGAAGGCGCTGAAGTGCTGACCGGCGGCGGCCAGGCCCACCTGGGCGGTGACCTGGAAGGCGGCTATTACGTGCAGCCCACGCTGTTCAAGGGCCACAACAAGATGCGCATCTTCCAGGAAGAAATCTTCGGCCCCGTGCTGGCCGTGACCACCTTCAAGGACGAAGCCGAGGCTCTGCAGATCGCCAACGACACGCTGTACGGCCTGGGTGCCGGTGTGTGGAGCCGCAATGGCAACGTTGCCTACCGCATGGGCCGCGCCATCAAGGCTGGCCGCGTGTGGACCAACTGCTACCACGCCTACCCTGCCCACGCAGCGTTTGGCGGCTACAAGGAATCGGGCATTGGCCGCGAGACGCACAAGATGATGCTGGACCACTACCAGCAGACCAAGAACCTGCTGGTCAGCTACAGCGAGAACAAGCTGGGCTTCTTTTGACGGGCATCAAGGGTTGAGGCGGCCTGGCCGCTTCACCGCGTCCTGACGGGCGTACGATTTTTGGCGAAGCGGCCCGCTGCAGGCCCTGCAGCCCAGGCCGTCGTTTGATCCATCAAGGAGGTTCACGATGAGCAGTACGTTTTTCATGCCCAGTGTCAACATCATGGGTGCAGGCTGCCTGCAGGAGGCCATGGCAGCGCTGAAGGGCCACGGGTTTCGCAAGGCCCTGATCGTGACGGATGCGGTGCTTAGCAAGCTGGGCGTGGCAGCGCGCATCCAGGCCCAGTTGGCCGAGCAGCAGATTGCATCGGTGGTGTTTGATGGCACCCAGCCCAACCCCACCGTAGGCAATGTGCGCGCCGGGCTGGCGCAGCTCAAGGCCGAGCAGTGCGACTTTGTGATCTCGCTGGGTGGCGGGTCGCCCCACGACTGCGCCAAGGGCATTGCCCTGTGCGCCACCAACGGCGGCGAGATTGCCGACTACGAGGGGGTGGACCGCTCGGCCAAGCCGCAGCTGCCCCTGGTGGCCATCAACACCACCGCAGGCACGGCCAGCGAGATGACGCGTTTTTGCATCATCACCGACGAAACGCGCCACATCAAGATGGCCATCGTGGACCGCAACGTCACGCCCATCCTGTCCGTCAACGACCCCGAACTGATGCTGGCCAAGCCCAAGGGCCTGACCGCCGCCACCGGCATGGATGCGCTGACACACGCGGTGGAGGCGTATGTGTCCACCGCCGCCACCCCCATTACCGATGCCTGCGCGCTGAAGGCGGTGGAGCTGATTGCCCGCCACCTGCGCACCGCCGTGAACCATGGCGACGACCTGAACGCCCGCGAGCAGATGGCGTATGCGCAGTTCCTCGCAGGCATGGCGTTCAACAACGCATCGCTGGGCTACGTGCATGCCATGGCGCACCAGCTGGGCGGCTTTTATGACCTGCCCCATGGCGTGTGCAATGCGCTGCTGCTGCCGCATGTGGAGGCGTTCAACGTGCCCACATCCGCCGCACGCCTGCGCGATGTGGCCCATGCGATGGGTGTGAACGTGGCGGGGCTGGACGCCGAGGCCGGTGCACAGGCGTGCCTGGCCGCCATCCGCCAGCTGGCGCTGGACATTGGCATTCCCAAGTGCCTGAGCGATCTGGGCGTAAAGGAATCCGACATTCCGCTGCTGGCCACCAATGCACTCAAGGATGCCTGCGGCCTGACCAACCCGCGCCGCGCCACGCAGGCCGACATTGAAGGCATCTTCCGCGGGGCCATGACGGCCTGACGCCCGAAGGCCATGGACACCGCCGTGCTCCCCCAGGGCTCCGCGCCCTTGCCACCCCCACGGGTGGTGGCTACACCTGCGGCGCTGGAGCTGGTGGCCGTGCTGAAGGCCAAGCATGGCCCAGAGCTGATGTTTCACCAAAGCGGTGGCTGCTGCGACAACAGCGCCGCCAACTGCTACCTGCCCGGCGAGATCACCATGGGTGCGGGCGATGTGTACCTGGGCGATATCGGGGGCTGCCGTTTCTACATCGGCAAAGCCCAGTACGAAACCTGGAAGCACACGCAGCTCATCATCGATGTGATAGACGGGCACGGCGGCGGCACGTTCTCGCTGGAGGGGCCGGAGGGCAAAGCCTTCCACACGCGGTCCCGGGTATTCACTGCGACCGAGCTGGCTGCGCTGGAGCAGGCCCCCCCGCCCACAGGGGCTACTGCGCCGCCATGAATGACACAAATCAGCTCTAGCGCTTTATGGATAAGCGCAAACAGCTACTAAAAACATAGCAAATGATGCCTTGCGGTGCACAGCACCGGGAAAGCGATCACTACAAAAGGTCACATTCAGGACTGCAACGGTGACACGGGGGCTGCGGCTCTCATGAATAATGGGACGAAAAATCTTTTCCAGATCTTTTCCCTTCGCTCCTGCCGGCGGCTGCCCATGACCACGACTTCGACCGTTTTGCGTTTTCTGGCCGATACCTCCACGGACAACCCCGCGGGCCGCATTGCTGCGGGCACCGTCATGAAGTGGATTGATGAGGCCGCCAGCGTGGTGGCCAGCCAGTGGGCCAAATCGCCCTGCGTGGCGGCCAGCTTTGGCAAGATGCGCTTCATGCATGGCATCAACCCCGGTGCCATGGTGGAGGTGGAAGCCCGCCTTGCCTACACCGGCACGTCGAGCATGAACATCTTCATTGAAGTGCGCAGCGGCCCCCAGCCGGGCGAGGCATTTCAGGAAGTGACGCACTGCGTGGCCGTGTTCGTCTCGCCCGACGAGACTGGCACCCCCCGCCCCGTGGACCGCTGGAGCCCCGAAACGCCGGGCGATGTGGCCCTGGCCCAGCTGGTGCGCGGGCAGGTCGAGGCAGCCCGGCTTTCGCACTGAGCGCTTGCCGCCCGGGCCTCCTCCAGCTACAGCAATGTGCGGCGGGCAAAGCGCACCACCGTCACCCCTTGTTGGGCCTGACGGGTCGATGGCATCACGAGGACGCAGTCATCGTAGGGAGTGAGCACAGGCTCACCATCGTTGTCCCCGATGACGGTGCCTTGGCGGGCAATGCATTCCAGCCCCGTGAACGGCTCGGTAAAGCGGAACCCGCTGCTCTTGGCAACCACAGGTTCGGTCACCTCCAGCGCCCACTGGCGCGGTGCATCGGCCATGCGCCAGCCGTGCAATTGGCGCTCCAGGCAGAGCGCACCCACCACGCCAGACTGCTCCAGAAAGCGCACGCACTGGTCACGCGCTACCTCCAGGCTGGCCGGGTCGCCGTGGAATCCGCATTCGATCAACAGTGACCGGGTATCTCCGCCCTGTGCGTCGGGCAACCCCCACCGGCCGTAGTCGCGCATGCGCACACCATCCTTGTGGCCCGCATCCACCACGATGTACTCTGGCGAGCGCATGGCACGCGCCAGTTGCAGGTTGCGCGGTTGCATTCCTGTCAGCAGCAAAGGGGCGGAGGGCTCGTGCATGGAGTGGATGTCCAGCAGCCAGTCGGCCTGCGCGACAAAAGGACGCAGGGCCGCAGCGCGACGGCGGTCACTGCCATCGCCCGCGTCCATGCGTTCATCCACCCACTGGCGGTTCATGTCGTGGTCCACGAAGCGAGAGGCATCGTGCCGCTGTGGATCAAAGCGGTCGAACGCCTCCAGGTTGCAGAACGCCAGCGTGAGCGTCCCCCGCTCGGGCCGCACGCCCGCCTCCAGCAGCCCTTTCAGGGCCCATGCGCCGCACAGCTCGTTGCCATGCACCAGCGCGCTCACCATCACGTTGCGGCCTGGCGTGCCGCTTTCAAACCGCCACACCCCCTCCACGCCGGTATTGCCGGCACGCCATGCCCCGATGTCTGGAACGCCCAGTAAAAAGGCAGGGGATGGGGTCACGTTGTTCTGGGTCATGTTCATTCTTCAATCTTCGCGAACTGCACGATCTTCTGGTACTTGGCGATCTCGCTGGCAATGTACTTGTCGGTGTCCACGGCGGGGGAAGCCACGACGGAACCGGTGGCTTCCATCTTCTTGCGGAATTCGGCGGACTGCAGGGTGTCTACCAGGGCCTTGCGCAGCTTGTCGTAGACAGGCTTGGGCAGCTGGGCCGGGGCCATCAGCGCAAACCACACGCCAATGTCCACGTTCTTGAACTGGGGCAGCTCTGCCAGGGCCGGAATATCGGGGGTGAGTGGCGAACGCTTGGCCTCTGTGGTGCCCAGCGCAATCACTTTGCCACTCTTGATATGCGGCAGACCGCTGGAGAGCACAAACACGCCGTACTCAAGGTTGTTGCCCACCAGGTCATTGGTGAGGGGGGCTACGCCGCGGTAGGGGATGTGCGTCATGAACAGCTTGCCCTGGTCCTTGAGCATCTCGCCCGCCAGGTGCAGCGAGGTGCCTACGCCCGAGCTGCCGTAGCTGTACTTGCCCGGGCTTTTGGCCACCCGCTGCACGAAGTCCGCCGCGTTCTTGACGCCGGATGCGGGCGACGCCACCAGCACCAGCGGCTGGGAGGCGATCAGCCCGATGGCGGTGAAGTCCTTGATGTCGTACCTGACCTTTTTGGTGACCAGCTTGTTGATGGCCAGTTCATTGCTGGCACCGACGAGCAGCGTGTAGCCATCAGGCTGGGCAACGGCCACTTTGGCCGCGCCGATGGCACCACCCGCACCGCCAATGTTCTCAATGACCACTGGCTGGCCCAGTCGGCTGGACAGCTCGGTGCCCAGCATGCGCCCCATCAGGTCCGTGCTGCCACCGGGTGGGTAGGCCACCACAATGGTGATGGGTTTGGACGGATAGGTGGCTTCTGCCGCTGCGGGCGCGGTTGCCAGGCAGGCAAGGGCAGCCAAGGCCAGGCCCGCCAGGGCATAACGACGGGCTGGGGCCCGTGAAGGGACAAGGGAAGGAGCAGGAGTGCGCATGGTTTTTCCTCGGTGGGGCTGTGCGTTCATTGTGCGAAGCGCCACCACGGCCTGTGGTGCCGAAATGGCACAAGGCGGTGCCATTTGCATCCTCCGGCATGGTCTTTCTCAACGAGGACACGCGGGGATTTCTGGCCCGTGGCCGATCTTTTCGCAGCGCCTTTGGCAGGCACTACCTGCCTTGCCCGGCAAACTGGCGGCGTATTCAAGAATGGGTGATGTGCGCCCAGAGCGATTCGGCAAAGGCACTCAACCGCCGTTTGGGGCGGTACAGCCGTACATCGAACTTCACTTCCAGCCCCTTGCCTGCCGCCAGCGCCAGCACACCCGCCTTGCAATCGGCATGCACCATGGACCACGGTAGCCACGACACGCCCAGCCCCTTGCGCACGTATTCGTAGTTGGCATCGGGCGAGTCGCATTCCACCAGTTTCTGCAGGCGGGCAGCTTGCGGGTGGTGGGCCAGCAGATCCTCCACCAGCCGCCCCAGCGCCAGCGTGCGACCAAACGCGATGTAGGGCACAGGGGCGCGCCCTGCCCCCAGGCTGTAACGCGGAGCCCCCTGGGCATCAGCTCTGGCGACAGGCACCAGCCGGTCGGTGGCAAGAGCCAGGTGGGTGAACTGCCGCCCGTCCAGCGGCACAACCAGGGAAGGGTGGTGATAGAGGATGGAAAAGTCCGCCACGCCCTGCTGCAGATCGAGCACAGCATCGGCCAGCGAACGCGTCAGGATACGAAGCTCTCCGTCCGCTAGATGGGGGCGCAAGCGCACCAGCCAGTCAGCCACCACGGTACGGGCCAGCGTACGGCCAGTGGAGAGGGTGACGGTGCGGGCTTGCCGCCCCGCAATGGCCATCAGCTCATCATGCGACTGGGCCAGATTGCGCGCCATCTGCTCGGCGGTATCCAGAAAGGCCTGCCCGGCGGCCGTGAGGCGCACCGGGCCTGCGCCCCGCTCTACCAGCGGGGTGCCAGCCCAGGTCTCCAGCGCGCGGATGCGGCGGCCAAATGCGGGATGGGTGACATGGCGCACCTCGGCAGCGCGGGTAAAACTGCGCTCATGCGCCAGGGCAATGAAGTCTTCAAGCCATTTGAGCTGCATGGTGGGGCGGGCCTGCTCAACAGCTCATGCGCCTTTCATCAGCGCTCAGGCGCTGCGCGCAGCCTCCAGCACGGCGCGGGTGCGCAGCGCCTCAGTGCGGGCTGCGGCGCCAAAGTCTTCCCCTTGTGATGCATACAGCACCGCACGCGAAGAATTCACGATGATGGGCCCATCACTGCGCAGCCCCGCACGCACGGTGGCCACCGCATCACCGCCCTGCGCACCCACACCGGGAATCAGCAGCGGCAGCGTGGGCGCAATGCTGCGCACGCGCTCGATCTCTTGCGGATAAGTGGCACCCACCACCAGCCCAAGCTGGCCGTTCAGGTTCCAGGGGCCTTGGGCCAGTCTGGCAATGTGTTCGTACATCAGGGGCTGGCCTTCAATGCTGGCCAGGCGCTGGTTTTGCAGGTCGTCGCCACCGGGGTTGGAGGTGCGGCAGAGCAAGAAAGCCCCCTTGCTGGGGTAAGCGGCCAGGTAGGGCTCGATGGAGTCAAAACCCATGAAGGGCGAGAGCGTGACCGCATCTGCGCCGTAACGCTCAAACGCCTCTTTGGCGTATTGCTGGGCGGTGGAGCCGATGTCGCCACGCTTGGCGTCCAGGATGACAGGCACCTGCGGGGCCGTGCGCCGCATGTGCTCCATCAGGCGTTCGAGCTGGTCTTCGGCCCGGTAGGCGGCAAAGTAGGCAATCTGCGGCTTGAAGGAGCACACCAGATCGGCCGTGGCATCGACGATGGCTGCGCAAAAGTCGTAGATCTTGCTGGCATCACCCTTCATATGGGCGGGAAAGCGGGAGGGCTCAGGGTCCAGGCCCACGCACAGCATGGATTGGTTTTGCGTGGTGGCAGCGCGCAGTGTGTCGATGAAGGTCATGAGGGGTGATTTTAGGTGGGTGCTGCAGAAACAGGCCGCGGATGAAGCCGCCCATGAAAAAGGCCACCCCGCGGGCGGCCTTGAGCGAGCACAGAAGGCGCTTAGAGCGGCTAACACGACCCAGCGAAGCGGCCCTGGCTAGGCGTTCCGTCGCAGGCAGTACGAGTGGTACGACAAGACGGGACAACGACGCCAGGGGGGGTTGTGTTGGCCGCTCTTAGTTTCCGGCTGCGCGCTTTTCCAGAATCTCGAACGCGGGCAGGGTCTTGCCCTCCAGCACTTCCAGGAAAGCGCCGCCCCCAGTGGAGATATAGCCCACCTGCTTTTCGATGCCGTACTTGGCAATGGCCGCCAGCGTATCGCCACCGCCCGCAATGCTGAAAGCCGAAGACTCAGCGATGGCTTTGGCAAGCTGTTTTGTGCCGTTTTCAAAGGCCGCAAACTCGAACACGCCCACGGGGCCGTTCCAGACGATGGTACCTGCCGACTTGAGCTGGGCTGCCAGACGGGCTGCCGTCTCGGGGCCAATGTCCAAAATCATGTCGTCGGCGGTCACGTCGGTGGCAGCCTTCACGGTGGCGGGGGCATCGGCTGCAAAGGTCTTGGCAACCACCACATCGGTGGGGATGGGCACTTCGGCACCACGGGCCTTCATCGCGGCCATCACGGCCTTGGCGGCGTCCAGCAGGTCGGGCTCGGCCAGGCTCTTGCCGATGGGCAGGCCCGCCGCCAGCATGAAGGTGTTGGCAATGCCGCCCCCCACGATGAGCTGGTCCACCTTGCTGGACAGGCTTTGCAGGATAGTGAGCTTGGTGGACACCTTGGAGCCCGCCACGATGGCGGCCAGGGGGCGCTGGGGCTGGGCCAGGGCCTTGGTCAGGGCGTCAATCTCGGCTGACAGCAGCGGGCCTGCGCAGGCTATGGGGGCGAACTGCGCGATGCCATAGGTGGTGCCTTCGGCGCGATGGGCGGTGCCAAACGCGTCGTTCACAAAGATGTCGCAGAGCTGGGCCATCTTGCGGGCCAGCTCTTCCTTGTTCTTCTTTTCGCCCACGTTGAGGCGGCAGTTTTCCAGCAGCACGATCTGGCCGGGCGCGACCTGCACGCCATCCACCCAGTTGGCCACCAGAGGCACCTCACGGCCCAGCAGCTCGGCCAGGCGCTTGGCCACGGGGGCAAGAGAGTCTTCAGGCTTGAATTCGCCTTCGGTCGGGCGGCCCAGGTGGCTGGTCACCATGACGGCGGCACCGGCGTCCAGTGCCATGCGGATGGCGGGGATGGAGGCGCGGATGCGGGTGTCTTCGGTGATGTTGCCTGCGTCGTCTTGCGGCACGTTCAGGTCGGCACGGATGAAGACGCGCTGGTTGCGGGCCTTGCCCTGGGCGCACAGATCGGAAAAGCGAAGGATGTTCATGGCGAGAGGGTGGAGTGAATCGGTCTTGTCGCCCGCCATTTTATGGATTCGGCAGCCATCGACTTGAAGCCGCTCACCTGGGCCGAAGCGCCGCGCGAGGCTTCGAGAGGCTCAGCCCGAGCGGTGGTTTCAATTTCCATGAGGCCCACTCCCTGGTGAGCGAGGTCTGTGCGACTGGCTTCGCTGGAGGGGGGAAGTGCCAAGGGCAACTCTGGTGTCCGCTCTACCACCCCAGGCCAATGTGCAGCGGCAGGTACACACACATGCCCACCACGATCGTGCCCAGAATGCCGCGCTTCCAGAAGTAGTAGCTGCTGGCCAGAAGCACTGCGGGCAGTCGTGCGTCCTTGAGGGTGTGGATCAGCTCGCCCTGGGTCATGAGGATTTCGGGGGCGATGACTGCGGTCAACGCGGCTAGGGGTGCGTACTTCAGCCCGCGCTTGAGCCAGTCGGGCATGGACATTTCGCGCTCAGGGATCATGAAGAACGAGCGGGAGATGACGGTGATGACCGCCAGCCCCAGGATGGCAATGACGGGCTCAACCCAGGACCAGTTCATGGATGGCGCTCCTCGCGTACCGGCACCACATCGCCGTCGCGCACATGCTGTTTCTCGTCGGCCGGGAGCTGTTCGTCGGCGGGCACCAGCAGCAGCTCAGGGGGGTTGCGGTGGTGCTCTACCGCCTCGATCAGCAAGCCCACCGCCACCGCCGCCGCAATGGCGACCAGGATGTTGAGCTTGAGCGGCAACGCAAAAGCCGCGATGGCTGCCGTGGCGGCCACGCCTGTGGCCAGCCAGGTAGCGCGGTCAAACAGCAGGGACAGCAACACCCCCAAAAGCGCCAGTACACCCGCAAAGCCCAGGCCCCACGACAGTGGCACCACGTTGGCCAGCGCAATGCCCAGCAGCGAGGGCACCTGCCACGACAGCCAATTGGTGCAGGCTGCGCCCCAGAAGTACGGCACCTGCTCAGGCTCGGGCGTCTGCTGCGGAAACCGCTTCATGAACGCGACAAAGATCACATCGCCACTGAAGTAGCCCGTGGCCAGTCGCCAGCGCAAGGGTAGATGGGCAAAGTAGTTGCGCCACATGCTGCTGAAGATGACAAAACGCAGGTTGACGCAGGCCGCCGTGAGCCAGATCACCCACAGGGGTGCGCCCACCGTGAGCAGCGGGATGACGGCCAGCTGGGCGCTGCCTGCATACACTACAAGCGACATGAACACGGCCATGGGCAGGGACATGCCGCTCTTGATCATGGCCACGCCGGTCACCAGGCCCCAGGCCCCAATGCCCAGAGAGGTGCCTAGCATGTCTTTGCCAGCCATGCGAAAGTGCGGGTGGCGGACGATGGCCCGCAAGGGCGATTGGCTGTCGCTCACGAAGCCACCGCGCCAGCGCCCAGCACCTGGCCCACCGGCAAAGGAAAGCCCCGCACAAAATCTGCCACAGGCAAACGCTTGCCACCAGCGCGCTGCAAGGTGGTGAGCCGCAGGGCCGTGCCTGCGCCACAGGCCACCGTCACCCCCTCGGGGCCTGATGCCAAAATCTGGCCATAGCGCTCATTGGATAAGCGTGAGCAGCTATCAATTTCATAGCACCAGACTTTGATGGCCTCACCCTGCAGATGGGTGCTGGCACCCGGGAAGGGGTCAAACGCGCGGATGCGCTGGCCGATCACGGCTGCAGGCAAAGACCAGTCGATCTCGCTCTCAGCTTTCTCGATCTTGTGCGCGTAGGTGACACCTTCCGCAGGCTGGGGCACAGGCCGCAGCCCGCCGCAGGCCGCCAGCTCCAGCGCCTCCACGATCATGCGCCCGCCCAGCTCGGCCAGACGGTCGTGCAGGCTGGCGGTGGTGTCGGTGGGCTGGATGGGGGTCTTTTCCATTAACAGCATGTCGCCGGTGTCCAGGCCCGCATCCATCTGCATGATGGTGACGCCGGTGTCGGCATCGCCCGCCTCAATCGCGCGGTGGATGGGCGCAGCGCCACGCCAGCGGGGCAACAGGCTGGCGTGGATGTTGAGGCAACCCCACCTATGGGCCCCCACGCTCCCCGCTGCGCGTGGTTCGCTGCCCCCCAAGGGGGCCTTCGCGCCTTCGGGCGGCCGTGCGGCGCTCATCTCATCCAGCACCCACTGGGGCAGGATGAGCCCGTAGGCGGCCACCACCATCACATCGGCCTGCGCGGCCAGCAGGGCATCGCGCGCGGCAGCGGCGTCTTCCGGGTACTTGCCGTCCAGCCTGAGGCTGCGCGGCTGCGCAACGGCAATGCCATGCTCCAGAGCGCATTGCTTGACGGGGGACGCCTGCAGCTTCATGCCCCGGCCTGCGGGGCGGTCGGGCTGGGTCAGCACCAGCGGCACCGTGAACCCCGCCTGCAGCAAGCGGGCCAGGGCCACGCGGGCGAATTCGGGGGTTCCGGCAAAAATGACTCTCATCGGCAATCTCTTGAAAGCAGAACGCCCGGCGCGCCTGGCGTTGCACAGCAGTGCCCAGGCGGCTCAGGGGCGGTCGTCCTGGGTGTTGGGAATATCGTCGGCGAAGAGAACCTTGCGCACCACGCCTGCCGTGTCGATATGGATGTAGGCCAGCCGAGGATCTGACATCTGCAGGAAGCGATAAGTCCACACTTCTCCATCAAACAGGGCTACGCGCTCCACACGCTGTGGCGCACCGAGCCAGTAGCGCACGTCGTACACCGTCCAGCGGTCAACGGGAATCTGCTCCAGCCATTGAGGCGTCAGGGCCGGAGCGTTAGCCACCAGACGCCCCGAAGCGTCGAAATCGAGGTTGTATACCTGCACCCCGGCAGGTAGCTCGGAATACTGCCAGCGCTCGCCGCCCTCAGCACGAGGGTAGACCGAGGTGGGCTTGCCCAGGCGGTGCGCAATGTCCTGGCTGGAAGCGCCCAGAGGTGCGCGCCCCGGCATGGCGCATCCCGCCATCGCCAGCGCAACGAGACCCGTGGCCACAAGCAGAACGGGGCGGGCAAGGAAGCCCAGCAACCCAGAGACCCTGAACAGCCCCCCGGAGAGAGAACCAGACCGGGAGAACATCACTCCCGATTTCCCCGCTGCTGCTTGACCATTTTGGTTTTGATGCGGTTGCGTTTGAGTGGGGAAAGATATTCGACAAACACCTTGCCCAGCAGGTGGTCCATCTCATGCTGAATGCAGACCGCCAGCAAACCTTCGGCTTCGATCGTATATGTCTCGCCTTTTTCATTCAGGGCTTTGACATGCACGGAAGTAGAACGCTGAACACCGTCGTAAATACCCGGCACAGAAAGACATCCCTCGTCTCCCACCTGCTTTTCCGGGCTGGCCCAGGTAATTTCCGGATTGATCAACACCATGGGCTGATCGCGCTCTTCCGAAACATCGATCACCACCACTCGCTCGTGCACATCGATCTGGGTGGCGGCAAGGCCGATGCCATGGGCGTCATACATGGTGGCCAGCATGTCAGCCACCAGGGTACGGATGCGCTCATCCACAGCCGCCACCGGTTTTGCCACCTTGTGAAGCCGTGGGTCGGGATAACAGAGAATAGGAAGGATTGCCATGTAACCAGATATTAAGTGTCGCTATTTTCGCCACTTTTGGGCAAACGCGTCGCCCCTCAAGCCAATATTCATTGCCGAATCAAGGGCTTGAGCAGAGAATCTGAGATGGTTTGTAATGTACTTGTCGGTTTGTGCATGGATTCAATGCGGCCGACGTCAGTGAGGGGGCGTTTCTCAATGCATCAAAAAAGGAAAAACATGATGGCCATTACCAGCGTGCAGCGCACCGCCGTGGGCGCGCTGACAATTGTGGCCGCCGCTTTGGCATGCACGCCCGCCATGGCGCAGAAATATCCCATTACCGATGCACAGCGCAGCACTGCCCAGCAAGTTTCTGAAAAGGGTATTCCTGTCTCTGAACTGGCTCCCAATGCGCCCGACACATACGTCGTCAAGCGCGGCGACACACTGTGGGACATCTCCAAGATGTACCTCAAGAGCCCATGGCGCTGGCCCGAGTTGTGGGGCATGAACCTGAAGGCGCTGCCCAACCCGCACCTGATCTTCCCCGGACAGACCCTTTATCTCGACAAGACGGATGGCTACGCGAAGCTCCGCACCACGTCCACGGCTGGTGGATCGGACACCGTACGCCTGTCGCCCCGCACCCGCAACGACTCTGTGGCCAGTCTGGCACTGCCCACTCTGAAAACGCATCTGATTGCGCCGTTCCTGGTGGAGCCCCTGGTGGTAGATGCCGCCACCATCGAAAAAGCGCCCCGCTTGGTGGCCACGCCAGACCAACGGGTGCTGATGGCCACCGGCGACCGGGTATACGCCCGCAGCACCGAAGGCGGGCCCAAGCTGAGCACCCAGGCGGGCCAGCCCCGCAGTTACCGCATCTTCCGTGATGCCATCGCGCTCAAGGACCCCGTGACGGGCGAAGTGCTGGGCTACGAAGCCCGTTACCTGGGCAACGCCGAGCTGGCACGCAGCGAGACCACGGAAGAAACCAGCGATGGCAAGGGCAACTTCAAGCAGGAGCCCGTGCCCGCCACGGTTGACATCACGGCCAACAAGGAAGAAATCCGTGCTGGCGACCGCATGCTGCCCGAGCCTGCTCGCGGCTTCAAGAATTACATTCCGCACGAACCTCAGACCAACGTCAATGCGCGTGTCGTCTCCATCTACGGTTCATCGCCCATTGCCATGGCCGGCCAGCACCAGGTGGTTGCCATCAACATGGGTAGCGCACAGGGTATGGAGCCAGGCCACGTGCTGACTTTGCTGACCCAGGGTGACCGCGTCAAGGACGCCACTGCGGATGGCAATCGTGACACGATCAAGCTGCCCAGCGAACACAATGGCCTGGCCATGGTGTTTCTGACGTTTGAACGCGTGTCGTACGCGCTTCTGCTGGAAGTGCGCACCGGCGTGCGTGTGGGCGATCGCCTCGTCAACCCGCAATAAGTACGCCGCGAAGGCGCTTGGCGACCACTGCGCAACGGGGCCCCAGAGGCCCCTTTTTTTCAGATCTTTTCATTTTGTGATCGATTCCCATGGACCGGGACGAACTGGGCTCTTGGTTGCGACTGGCCACCACGCCAGGGGTGGGTAACCTGGCCGCGCGCAAACTGCTGGCAGCTTTCGAATGGCCCTCTGCCATCTTCACGCAGAGCGAAGCCAGTCTGACACGCTGCATCACACCCAAGCAGGCACAGGCACTGCTCACACCCCCGCCGCAGTGGCAGACCCTGCTGGAAACCACCTGGCAATGGCTGCATGCCGCGGACACCCCGGCAGGCACTGCGCGCGATATCGTGACCTTGGGCGACCCTCGCTATCCCAGGCTGCTGCTGGATACTGAAGACCCTCCGCTGATGCTGTATGTGGTGGGCTCCCCTGAACGAGTGCATGGCAAACCTTTCTGTGAAGGGCGTTGTCTGGCCATCGTCGGCAGCCGCAACCCCACGGCCCAAGGAGCAGACCACGCCTATGAGTTTTCTAAGGCCCTTCAAACTGCCGGTCTGACCATCGTGTCTGGGCTGGCACTGGGAGTGGACGGCGCAGCCCACGAAGGAGCATTGGCAGCCTGCGGTCCAGAAGCTGCTGCTGAGCAACCCGCAGCCACCATTGCCGTGGTGGGCACGGGGCTTGACCGGGTGTATCCCGGCAAACATCTGGCATTGGCCCACAGGATTGCGCGACATGGTCTGCTCGTGAGTGAATACCCGCTGGGGACACCCCCTTTGGCCGCCAATTTTCCCAAGCGCAACCGCATCATCTCGGGGCTATCGCAAGGCACACTGGTAGTAGAAGCAGCCTTGGCGTCAGGCTCACTGATCACGGCGCGGATGGCGGTGGAACAGGGCCGCGAGGTATTTGCCATCCCAGGCTCCATTCATGCACCTCAGTCCCGCGGATGTCACGCGCTCATCAAGCAGGGGGCCAAGCTTGTCGAGTCGGCTCAGGACGTGCTGGAAGAATGCTGCTGGGCCATCGGCCCTGACTCTGCTGATAAGTCTGTGCTCACAAATGTCCTCAATGGGCCCGTAGTCCAGACCATAGACACTCCAGCCGACACCACATCCGGAGCCCCTTCAGACCATCCCCTGTTGAAGGCCCTGGGTTACGACCCCGTGGGTCTCGACACCTTGGTAGAGCGTACCGGCATGGACACAGCCAGCCTGCAGGTTCAGCTTCTGGAATTGGAGCTGGACGGCGCTATCGCCCGGCTGCCAGGCAGCTTGTTCCAGCGCATGGGGCGTAGCTGATGGCATGCGGGCTGATGCGCACAGCCTTCATTGAAAAACCACCCTTTGAGGACTGATTGAACTTTCCGAAGAAAGCAATGCCGATGCGATGAAAAGGGGAACAACGTAGCCAAGAGAGTGATGTGAAGTGCTCTCAATCGAGCAAGCGCTCAGGGTTGGCATCCAGCTTGGCCAAGGCATCCCGGGTGGCGCGCATGGTGAGACCCTCTTCGTCCTGGGCCACCAGCAAGCCCGTCTGCAGGTAGGCCGCGAGGCGATGGAGCTGGATCAGGTAGCTGCTGCCATCCGTGGCGGCAAACAGATGCAACTGCTTGCGCTTGCTCTGCCACACATACTGGACTTGCGCAGAGGACCCATTGTGGTCAAGCGTGTACCAGGTGCCCGGCTTGAGCTCCTGGGCCCAGACCACCATATCGTCCTGCACGGGTGCCCCGTTGTCGGCAATCACGTGGATGGACGACGCATCAATACCGAGCATCATCTCAATGCTCTCGGAGTTGAGCGGCATATCGCCCAGCGTGGCATCGTTGATGAAGTCTTCCAGATTCGCCAGGCGCCTGGACATCGCATCGATGTGGGCCTGCGGGATGCTGGCGGTCTTGGAAAGGAATGCCTCGGCCAGCGTATCTGTCAGCACCTTGATGCGAGCATCCTGCTCAGTGTCCGTGACCCCGATCAGCGTCAGACCCTGACGGAGGCGCTGCAATAGGCCCGGCAGTTGCTGGATCACCAGCGCGCGGTCGGTGCGATTAGGCTTGGCACTGGCCGCCCACACCAGATCCGCAGCCGTCTGCTTGAACATGGCCGTGTCTGCATGCTGCGCACCATCGCGCACGGCAGACAAGGCCAACACCTCAGCCCAGGTCTTGAAAAGGAACTCGCGGATCTCGTCGCGCACTGGCATATCACGCAGCATGGTGCGCAACTCGATGGTGTACTGAATGGCGAGGGTTTCGCGTTGCTCCACCTGCTGGGCCACGCTCACCAGACGCGAAGTGGCCTGCTTCTCGGTCAGGAACTTGGAGAGGAAGCGCTCAAACTCCTCGTACACCAATTGGAAAACACGCCGACCCGTCTCGGGATATTGCTCAATCACCTGCACGACCCGGCGGATTTCTGCCTCCAGGGCACTGCCATTGATGGCCGTGGAGTCAAACCCCATGACGCACGCCCCCATGCGGTCGATCAGCTGGCGCGCAGGATGGTCCAGATTGCTGAAGAACTCGGGCTCTGCCAAAGCGACCCGCAGCACAGGCACCTGAAGACGCGCAAACCATACCCGCACTGCCGAAGGAATCCGATCCTCCGCCAGAATGCTCTGAAACATCAGGGCCACCACTTCAATGATGGCTTTCTCACCTGGCGTTGCAGCCTTTTTCTTGAGCTCTGCCGAGCGATCCCGCACCGCACCGGCCACCTGCACCACAGCGGCAGGACTGTAATCTTCCATGAGGGTTGCCACACCGCTGTAAAAAGTATCTGCCTGTACCCGGTGCGCGGACAGGGCGTGGGCCAACGCAGCCGAAGCAGGGGGCGCCTTCACCATATCGAAACCAGTTGCGGGTTGCGTGAGCAGGCGACGCAGCTGGCCCATCACCCCTTGTGCACGCTGGCGCGCGCGCAGCAACGGCGTCATGGCGGTCGCCGCACCGTAACCTCCAGCCGCCATGGCAGGACGGGGGCCCGCCATGTAGCCTGCCGATGGCATCGGTGCACCACGCCCCGATGGAGGGCCAGATCCACCCCATCGGCCTTGCGCAGCTGCAGCAGCCACCGCGTCCCGGGACTGTGCCAGAGCCTGGGACGCCAACCCTGCAGCACCCGATTCAGCCCCAGATGCTGAGGCGCCCACGCCCCCTGAAGCCGTGCGACGTACCCGCCCTCGCAAGTCTGTAGGAGCGGACACACCCTGCTCCACATAGAACACGTTCACGGCCTGATAGTGCTTCTGGACCTGCTTGGCCAACTCACGCTGCAGTGGGTCGACCACCGTCAAAAGGTCCGTGCGGGGCAACCCCGACTCCACCCACTGCTCCACCAGCTTCAGGCACACCGTCTCCACCCGCAGGATGTCGGTGCTGTCCATATCCTGGCCTTCGAGCACCTGCGTGCGCTGGCGCACAGAGTCGAATTGGGGGCCGACCTGCTCGGCCACTGTCAGTGCCATGCGGGAAGCAACAATCTTGTTTTCGACGACATCGTCGCTCAGCAGCTCCAGGCTGCCCCCCAGTACAGGCTGGGTCTGGCTGGTGCTCGAATGAGCGGCGAGAGCGTCACGCCAGACCTTGGCCGTGCGCTCCAGCCAGGCCGTGTGGTGGTTCTGATAAGTAAGCCAGGCGTCGCGCCGGGACTGCATTTCGCGCTGGGTGCCCACCTGGGCCAGCAGCGCGGAGAGAAACTCGGTGACCGTCTTGTCCAGGTCCGGCAGACTTGAGCACAGGCCCTCAACGAAGTTCTGGCGTGCCTGGCGCGCCAGACGACGTTGCGCTACAAGCGGGGCGTTGGTCTGCATGCGTAGATATTACCGGGTATTACCGGATCGGATGGTCCCGTTCACACAGCGGAGATCAGACAGCGGCCCCGGCGTTGGGGTCGTTCGGATCACCGGCATCCTTGCGCGGAGCAGACACCAGATCCTCGCGCTTCACCCCCAGCCACATGGCGATGGCGGCAGCCACGAACACCGAGGAGTAGATACCGAACAGAATGCCGATGGTCAGCGCCATGGCAAAGTAGTGCAGGCTGGGGCCGCCAAAGAACAGCATCGACAGCACCATCGCCTCGGTCGAGGCGTGGGTGATGATGGTACGGCTCATCGTGCTGGTAATGGCGTGGTCAATCACCTCCACCGTGGTCATCTTGCGGTACTTGCGGAAAGCCTCGCGAATCCGGTCAAAGATCACGACCGATTCGTTGACCGAGTAACCCAGCACCGCCAGCACCGCCGCCAGCACCGACAGCGAAAACTCCCACTGGAAGAAGGCGAAAAAGCCCAGGATGATCACCACGTCGTGCAGGTTGGCGATGATGGCAGCCACACCGAACTTCCACTCAAAGCGGAAGGCTAGGTAGATGACGATGCCCAGCACTACAAAGGCCAGCGCCATCAGGCCACCATGCACCAGCTCATCACCCACCTGCGGGCCCACAAACTCGGTGCGGCGCAGGGTGACACTCGCATCCGAGGACTTCAGGGCCTGTAGTACCTGTTCGCTTTGCTGGGCCGATGTCACCCCTTTTTGTACGGGCAGGCGAATCAGCACATCGCGGGGCGTACCAAAGCTCTGCACCTGCACATCGGCATAACCCAGGCCCGCCACCGTCTCACGCACTTTGGCAAGTTCTGCGGGCTGGCTGTAAGCCACTTCCATGACCGTGCCACCCGTGAACTCTACCGACAGGTGCAGGCCCCGCGTCAACAGGAAGAAGACAGCCAGCGCAAAGGTGATGAAGGAGATCGCGTTGAAAACCAACGCGTGCTTCATGAAGGGAACGTCTTTTTTGATGCGGAAGAACTCCATGTCTTCCTCCTTTATTGCGACTTGGCCACGGCAGTGGCGTCTGACTCAGGCTTCCAGACCTGACCGATGGAAACGCTCTTGAGCTTCTTCTGGCGGCCGTACCAGAGGTTCACCAAGCCGCGCGAGAAGAACACGGCCGAGAACATGCTGGTCAGAATGCCGATGCAGTGCACCACAGCAAAACCGCGCACGGGGCCCGAACCAAAGGCCAGCAGCGCCAGACCGGCAATCAACGTGGTCACGTTGGAGTCCAGAATAGTGGCCCAGGCACGGTCATAACCCGTGTGGATGGCCGCCTGGGGCGAGACTCCGGCACGCAGTTCTTCGCGCACACGCTCGTTGATCAGCACGTTGGAGTCAATGGCCACACCGATGGCCAGCGCCATGGCGGCAATGCCCGGCAGCGTGAGCGTGGCCTGCAACATGGACAGAATCGCCACCAGCAGCATCACGTTCACCGCCAGCGCGATGCTGGAGATCACGCCGAACAGCAGGTAGTACACGCACATGAATGCCGCAATGGCAGCCAGGCCCCACACCACGCTGTGGATACCGCGCTCAATGTTGTCTGCACCCAGGCTGGGGCCAATGGTGTATTCCTCGATGATTTCCATGGGAGCTGCCAGCGAGCCGGCGCGCAGCAGCAGCGCAGTGTTGTTGGCCTCTGCCGTGGTCATGCGGCCCGAAATCTGCACACGGCCACCGCCAATCTCAGAGCGGATCACAGGCGCAGTCACCACTTCGCCCTTGCCCTTTTCAAACAGCACGATGGCCATGCGCTTGCCGATGTTCTCGCGGGTGATGTCACGGAAGATGCGCGAGCCCTTGGCGTCCAGCGTCAGGTTCACCGTGGGCTCCTGCGTCTGGCTGTCAAAGCCGGGCTGCGCGTCTGTCAGGTTTTCACCGGTCAGGATGACCTGCTTTTTCACGATCACGGACTGGCCGCTGCGCTCGGGATAGCGCTCGGTACCAAACGGCACGGGGCCCCGGCCCTGCTCGGCAGCACGGGCTTCGGTGCTTTCGTCCACCATGCGCACTTCCAGCGTCGCCGTGCGGCCCAGGATGTCCTTGGCCTGGGCGGTGTCCTGCACGCCTGCCAACTGCACCACGATACGGTCCAGGCCCTGCTGCTGGATCACGGGCTCCGTCACGCCCAGTTCGTTGATCCGGTTGTGCAGCGTCACGATGTTCTGCTTGACGGCCTGCTCCTGCACCTTGCGGGCCGCCTCGGGCTTGACACTGGCGCGCAGGCGCAAGCCATCGCCATCGGGCTGGCTCACCACCTGCAGGTCAGCAAACTGGTCGCTGATGATGTTGCGCACCGTGGTCTGCGTGGCCTCGTCAGCCACCTTGATGTCAATCATCTGGCCGTCGCGCGAGATGCCGTTGTGGCGCACATTCTTCTCACGCAGTGCGGTGCGGATGTCACCGGCATAGGCCTCGGCCTTCTTGGTGAGAGCCGCCTGCATGTCCACCTGCAGCATGAAGTGCACGCCACCGCGCAAGTCCAGCCCCAGGAACATGGGGCGGGCATGGATGGCGCTGAGCCAGGCCGGTGTGCGCGAGATCTGGTTGAGCGCCACCACGTAATTCGGGTCGCTTGCGTCGGGCACCAGGGCCTTCTGGATCACGTCCTTGGCCTTGAGCTGGGTTTCCAGCGATTCAAAGCGCGCGCGCACCGAAGTGCCCTCCACCGCGACCTTTTCGGCGGTCAGGCTGGCGGCCTGCAAGGCCTGCTCCACCTTCTGCACCACGTCGGCGTCGATCTTGACGCTGCTCTTGACGGCGGAGACCTGCACCGCAGGCGTTTCACCAAAGAAATTGGGCAGGCTGTACAAGGCACCCACCAGCAGCACGACCACCAGGATCGCCCACTTCCAGACCGGATATCGGTTCATGATCGCGCTCTTACCTCACGGAAAGCTTGCGGGACCGGCCCCCTACCCCACAACGGCAGGCAAGCGGCAGCAGCCCCAACAACGGCCCAGGGCCGGTTTTTGACTTACTTGATCGTGCCCTTGGGGAGCACTTGCACCACAGCGCTGCGCTGGATCTGCACTTCCACGTTGTTGGCCACTTCGATGTGCAGGAAGCCTTCAGACAGGCGGGTCACTTTGCCGATGATGCCGCCGGCCGTGGCCACTTCATCACCCTTGGCGATGGCGTCGATCATGGCGCGGTGCTCTTTCTGGCGCTTCATCTGGGGGCGGATCATGACGAAGTACAGCACCACAAACATCAGCACCAGAGGCAGCATGCCGGTCAGCGAAGACATCAGGTCGCCACCACCTGCAGCGGCAGGAGCGGTCTGGGCAAAAGCAGAAGAAATAAACACGGCAGGGACTCCACAAGCGGATGGTCAAAACAGTCGAAATCCACACGGCCAGCGGCAAGCGCCCGCCGTGGGGTAACCGGGCATTGTATGCGGCACCCCTGCCCAGCCCCAAGACCTGATGTGCATGGGGGAGTTGGAACCCCTGCGAACGGAAAAGAGCGCGACTTGGATACCCCAAGAAAATAGCCTCTTACGCCCATCCTATAAGCGCAAGAAGCTATCAAATGAAGAGCGAACCCCGCCTACCCATTAAGCAGCAGGTGGGGATAACAGGCTTTTAGAGCCCTAACACGACCCAGCGAAGCGGCCCTGGCCGGGCGTTCCGTCGCAGGCAGTACATCAGGTACGACAAGACGGGACAACGACGCCGGGGGCTGTGTCAGCCGCTTTTACGCCGCCCGCCGCTGCACCTGTCCGGGCGCACCGGGGGTGCGCCACTGGGCCATCAGGCCACTCCATTGGGTGCGAGCAGTCTTCAGATGGCGTTCCTTGACGTGGCCGTAACCACGGATGCCCTCAGGGATGCGCGCGATCTCCACCGCCAGAGCCAAATTGCTCGCGTTCAGCGTAGCCAGCAGTTCTTCGATGCAGGCGCGGTATTCCACGATCAGGGCGCGTTCGGTGCGGCGCTCTTCGGTGCGTCCAAAGATGTCCAACGCGGTGCCGCGCAGGCCCTTCATGCGCGCCAGCAGGCCAAACGCCTTGCGCATCCAGGGGCCGTAGCTTTGCTTGACCAGTTCGCCCTTGGCGTTCTTCCTGGCCATCATGGGCGGGGCCAGGTGGTGCACCAGCTTGTAGTCCCCTTCGAACTGGGCAGCAATCTTGTCGGTGAAGGCCTTGTCGGTGTGCAGACGCGCCACTTCGTACTCGTCCTTGTAGGCCATGAGCTTGAACAGATAGCGGGCCACGGCCTCAGTCAGACGGGTGGTGGAGCCCACCCGCGCCTCGGCCGCCTGCACCTTCTGCACAAAGGCCTGGTAGTCCGCGGCATAGGCCGCGTTCTGGTACCCGGTCAGGAACTCGACGCGCTTGGCCACCATCTCGGCCAGCGATGGCTTCTTGACGAACTGAATCACCTGCGCAGCCTGGAACAGCGCCTGCACGGCCGCCAGATCGTGCGCGCAGCGGCGGCCCCATTCAAACGCGGCCTTGTTGTTCTCCACCTGCACGCCGTTCAATTCCATGGCGCGCATCAGCGATGCATGGCTGAGCGGCACGCGCCCTTTTTGCCAGGCGTAGCCCAGCAAGAGCGGGTTGGTGTAGATGCTGTCGCCCAGCAACTGGGTAGCCACCTGTTCGGCGTCAAAGCTGCCCACACCCGCAGCCCCTGCAGCAGCGGCGATGGCGGCGTTGCAACTGCCGCCTGGAAACTGCCAGTCCGGGTTGTTCACAAACGTGGCCGTGGGCGTGCTGTGCGTGTTCAGCGCCACAAAGGTGCGGCCCGGCTGCATGACACCCAGGGTGTACTTGTGCGCGGCCACGATGGCGTCGCAGCCAATCACCAGGTCGGCCTTGGCGGTGTCGACCTTGGTGGTGTAGATGGCGTCGGGCCGGTTGGCAATCTGGATGTGGCTCCAGGTGGCGCCGCCCTTCTGGGCCAGGCCCCCTGCGTCCTGCGTGATGACGCCCTTGCCCTCCAGATGCGCGGCCATGCCCAGCAGCGAACCGATGGTGATGACCCCGGTGCCGCCCACACCGCCCACCACAATGCCCCAGGCGCTCTCGGCCACGGGCAGCACGGGTTCAGGAATGTTCGGCAGCGCCGACAGGTCGCCCTTCTTTTCCTTCTTGGGCTTCTTGAGCTGGCCGCCTTCCACCGTCACAAAGCTGGGGCAGAAGCCGTTGACGCAGGAATAGTCCTTGTTGCAGGTGCTCTGGTTGATGCGGCGCTTGCGGCCAAACTCGGTTTCCACCGGCTCCACGCTCAGGCAGTTCGACTTGGTGGAGCAATCGCCGCAACCCTCGCACACCAGGTCGTTGATGACCACGGTCTTGTCGGGCGTGGCCAGCTTGCCGCGCTTGCGGCGGCGGCGCTTTTCCGTCGCACAGGTCTGGTCGTAGATGATGGCCGTGCAGCCCTTGATCTCGCGGAACTGGCGCTGGATATCGTCCAGCGCGTCGCGGTGGTGCACGGTCACGCCATTGGCAAGGGCCACGCCGTCGTACTTGTGCGGCTCGTCCGTCACGATCACCAGCTTGGCCACGCCTTCGGCCTTCAGGCTGTTCATGATCTGCAGCACGCTGTGCCCCTCGGGCCGCTCACCCACCGTCTGCCCGCCGGTCATGGCCACGGCGTCGTTGTAGAGCACCTTGTAGGTAATGCTCACCCCCGCCGCAATGCTCTGGCGAATGGCCAGCAGGCCGCTGTGGAAGTAGGTGCCATCGCCCAGGTTGGCAAAGATGTGCGCGTCGGTCGTGAAGGGCTGCTGGCCCACCCAGGTCACGCCCTCGCCCCCCATCTGCGTGAAGGTGCTGGTGCGGCGGTCGGGCATCCAGTTGACCATGTAGTGGCAGCCAATGCCCGCCACAGCGCGCGAGCCTTCGGGCACGCGGGTGCTGGTGTTGTGCGGACAGCCGCTGCAGAACCAGGGGGTGCGGTCGCCGGTCTCTACCTTCAGCTCGGCCATGCCGCGTTCTGCGGCCTCGATGACGGCCAGGCGCGCATCCATGCGGGCCACCACATCATCCGGCACGCCCAGCTTCTTCAGGCGCTTGGCAATGGCCTTGGCAATGAGGGCGGGCGTGAGGTCCGCCTTGGCGCGCAACAGCCAGTTCTGGCTGGGGTTGGGCATGCTCCATTCGCCGCCCGTGGCATCGCCCTCGGGCTCGTCGAACTTGCCCAGCACGTTGGGGCGCACATCGGGGCGCCAGTTGTACAGCTCTTCCTTGAGCTGGTATTCGATGACCTGGCGCTTTTCCTCCACCACCAGAATCTCTTGCAGGCCTTCGGCAAAGTCGCGGGTGATGGTGGCTTCCAGCGGCCACACCACGTTGACCTTGTGCACCCGGATGCCAAGCTGGCGGCACACGTCGTCGGTCAGGCCCAGGTCCACCAGCGCCTGGCGCATGTCGTTGTAGGCCTTGCCGCTGGCAATCAGGCCAAAGCGGTCTTGCGGGCCCTGCACCACGTTGTAGTTGAGCTTGTTGGCGCGGATATACGCAAGGGCCGCATACCACTTGTAGTCCATCAGGCGCGCTTCCTGCTCCAGCGGCGGGTCAGGCCAGCGGATGTGCAGGCCGCCCGGCGGCATGGCGAAGTCTTCCGGCAGGATGATCTTCACGCGGTCAGGGTCCACGCTGATGCTGCTGGACGACTCCACCACCTCCTGAATGGTCTTCATGCCCGACCACACGCCCGAGAAACGGCTCATGGCGAAGGCGTGCAGGCCCATGTCCAGAATCTCCTGCACGCTGCTGGGGAAGAACACCGGCGTGCCGCAGGCCTTGAAGATGTGATCGCTCTGGTGCGCGGCCGTGCTGCTCTTGCTGATGTGATCGTCGCCCGCAATCGCGATCACGCCGCCGTGTTTTGCGGTGCCGGCCATGTTGGCGTGTTTGAACACGTCCGAGCAGCGGTCCACACCTGGGCCCTTGCCGTACCAGATGCCGAACACGCCGTCGTACTTCTTGCTCTGCGGGTACAGGTCGAGCTGCTGCGTACCCCACACTGCCGTGGCACCCAGCTCTTCGTTAACACCGGGCTGAAAGACGATGTGGTTTTCAGCCAGATGCTTCTTGGCAGCCCACAGGGCCTGGTCGTAGGTGCCCAGGGGCGATCCGCGGTAGCCGCTGATGAAGCCCGCGGTGTTCAGCCCCGCTGCCGCATCGCGCTGGCGCTGCAGCATGGGCAGGCGCACCAGGGCTTGCACACCGCTCATGAAAGCGCGGCCACTGTCTAAAGAGTATTTGTCGTCGAGCGTGACGGTTTCCAGCGCTTTGCGGATCGATTCGGGCAAGGGGGCGTTCATGGCTGTCTCCGTGGGGAATGGCGGCCCTGCCACCGCCTTGTGGGCAGCAGCGGGCGTCGAAATGGATGTTTTGGGATGTCCTGCATCACTCCCTGCGGTCTGTGATAGCGCGGCCTCGGGCCATCCGCTGCGTTGCTTTTCTTGCCAATAGCCCCGCTATTGGCTGCAAAAAGACGCCTTGCGGCCTGTCCCGATCCGCACTACCACCGACTCGCGAGGGTGATGCAGGACATCCCTTGCAGGCAGTTTAGGCACGCGCGCCGGATATGTGCTTTCGTTGTTATGCCGTGTTTACCCTTGTTTTAGAAAGGATCTTTCTTAAAATGACCGAAAAATGAACAATCTTGATAAATACGACGTCGCGATCCTGCAAGAATTGCAGGCCGATGCGCGTCTGACCAATGCCGAACTGGCCCAGCGCGTGGGCCTGTCGGCCGCGCCCTGCTGGCGGCGCGTGCGGGCGCTGGAAGAAGCCGGTTTCATCAAGGGCTACCGCGCTGAAATCGACCGCCACAAGATCGGCCTGGGCGTGCTGGCCTTTGTGCGGCTGGATGCCGACCGCAGCACCGGCAACCTCACCCGCGCCATGGAAGAAGCCATCCGCCAGATTCCCGAAGTGGTGGCCTGCCACTACATCAGCGGCACCGGCACGTTCGAGCTGCAGGTGGTGGCACGCGACCTGGACAGCTTTTCGCAGTTTGCGCGCGATGTGCTGCTGAACCTGCCCAACGTGAAAGACATGCACACCAGCTTCTCGCTGGGCGAGGTCAAGGCCAGCGGGGCGCTGCCGCTGGCGCACCTGTCGCCGCTCAAGCCGCGCTGAGCGATCTTTTTGCTCCTATTTTTATAGCTTCTTGCGCTGGATGGACGGACGCTAGCGACGGTTTTCAACCCAACCAGAGCCCATGGTGCAAACCGGGTTGCGCTATGCGGGCCGGGCACAATGAGGTCAGACATCGCACAATCAGCGCACATGCCACCCCAGCCCCACCACGACAGCCCCCACAGCATCACGCCTGCGGATACGGCAGGCACCGAGCCCCCCGCACATCCTGCAAGCGCCGCCCCACCTCCCACCCCAAGCCCCAGCGCCGCCGAGCGCGCAGCGCTGGCGCAGGGCACCGAAGAAGCCGCACAGCACAGCCTGGACCAAAGCGCCGAAGCTGCCCACGCAGCGCAAACGGCCCATTCGCTCTCGCCCTTCGCCCCGCTGTCGGTGCCCGTGTTTCGCATGCTGTGGCTGACCTGGGTGGCGGCCAACACCTGCATGTGGATGAATGACGTGGCCGCCGCCTGGCTGATGACCACGCTCACCACCTCACCCGTGCTGGTGGCGCTGGTGCAATCGGCCTCGACCCTGCCCGTGTTCTTGCTGGGCCTGCCCAGCGGCGCGCTGGCCGACATCCTGGACCGGCGCCGCTACTTCATGGCCACGCAGTTCTGGGTGGCTGCGGTGGCCGTGGTGCTATCCATCGCCATCGTTTCGGGCGGCATGTCGGCCCCGCTGCTGCTGGCGCTTACCTTTGCCAACGGCATCGGGCTGGCCATGCGCTGGCCGGTGTTTGCCGCCATCGTGCCGGAGCTGGTCAGCCGCCCGCAACTGCCTGCGGCCCTGGCCCTGAACGGCGTGGCCATGAACGCCTCGCGCATCATGGGCCCGCTGCTGGCGGGCGCCATCATCGCCAGCGCGGGCAGCGCCTGGGTGTTTGTGCTCAACGCCGTGCTGTCGGTGCTTTCGGGCTTGGTCATCATGCGCTGGAAGCGCGAGCATGTGCCCAGCCCGCTCGGGCGCGAGCGCCTGCCCAGCGCCATGCGCGTCGGCGTGCAGTTTGTGCGCCAGTCGCCGCGCATGCGGGCTGTGCTGTGGCGCATTGCCGTGTTCTTCCTGCACGCCACGGCCCTCATGGCGCTGCTGCCGCTGGTGGCCAAGGGGCTGGAGGGCGGCGGCGCGGGCACCTTCACGCTGCTGCTGGCCAGCATGGGCGCAGGCGCCATCGTGGCAGCCATGTTTTTGCCCCGGCTGCGCCAGGCTATGCCGCGCGATGTGCTGGTGCTGCGCGGCACGCTGCTGCAGGCCGCTGCCACCGGCGTCATCGCCTGGGCGCCCAATGTGTATGTGGCCGTGCCCGCCATGGTGCTGGGCGGCATGGCGTGGATCACCACGGCCAACACGCTCAGCGTGTCGGCCCAGCTGGCGCTGCCCAACTGGGTGCGGGCACGCGGCATGTCCATCTACCAGATGAGCATCATGGGTGCCACGGCGGCCGGGGCCGCGCTGTGGGGGCAGGTGGCGTCACTCACCAATGTGCATGCCAGCCTGGCCATGGCCGCCGTGAGCGGTGGCGTGGTGATGGCCGTGGTGCAGCATCTGGTGGCCGACCGCGCCATCGAGGAGGACCTGAGCCCCTCCAGCGCCTTCAAGCGGCCCGTGGCCCACACACCGCC
The DNA here is from genome assembly GCF_037101375.1 of Acidovorax sp. DW039. Classification (NCBI taxonomy): domain Bacteria; kingdom Pseudomonadati; phylum Pseudomonadota; class Betaproteobacteria; order Burkholderiales; family Comamonadaceae; genus Acidovorax; species Acidovorax sp. DW039. The sequence goes on from NZ_AP029019.1 coordinate 4,739,167, forward strand.
CGAGGCCGGGCATGTGGTCGTCACCATCGAGTACTTCATCCACCCCACCCGCGCCACCGAGTTCCGCGCCGTGATGCAGGAAAGCCGCCGCAGCCGCCTGCGCCAGGGCGCGCTGGACTGGCAGCTGCTGCACGACATCAGCAACCCCACGCGCTATGTGGAACGCATTGAAGACGAATCGTGGACCGAACACCTGCGCCGCTTTGATCGCGTCACGGCATCGGACGTGGCCCTGCGCGAGCGCAAGCTGGCCTTCCACACCGGGGACGCGCCACCCAAGGTGACGCGGTGGACGGTGGAGCGGTGAAGGGACTCAAGGTTTTTCGGCTCTAGTGCTTATCCAGCAAGCGCAAGCAGCTATGGATTGCATAGCAAAGTATCTGCCTCGTCGGATGGATTGAGCACCGACACCCCGTTGAAAATCACGGCCCATGAACCGCCTCGCATACACACCCTGGCTCATCAGCCTTTTGTGCACCGCATCCTGGGCGCACGCCGCAGCCCCAGACCCGCATTGCTTGGCTGCTGGCGCGCCGACACCATCGTGCTGCATACGGCAGACGGTGCCAAACTGGAAGACCGATCGGGCCGCTGTACCCTGCAGTTCAAAGAGGAGCAGCTCGAATCGACCTGCAGAACCACCCAGGGCCTGGCAACCACCACGTACCGCTACCAGGTCGTACGCCCACAGGTGTACGCCACCACCTTGGCTGCCAGCACGGTCAGGACGGAGATGGCCAGCGCAACGCGCGAGTACGCCTACCGCATCGAAGGCGAGCAGCTGCACACCGAAACCGCGCCCCCGACGGTGGCACCGGCAGCATCAGCAGCCACCGCACGCACAGAAGCCGACGCCACCAAGGTAGCTTGTCCCTGAGCACCGGTGTAGCCTGCCCCCCGCCAGGCCGAGCCCAGCGATGGCCCGAATGGCTGTTCGGCTGTCCGGCTGTCCCCTCCCCTCTGTATGCGCCGAGGAGCGCAGCGGCCAGCGGATCAGGGCTCGCGACTGTCTGAGCGCAGCGAGTTTGAGCGAGACCCCGCTGGACGCGAGCACCGCAGGTTGCCCCGTAGCGAAGCGCAGGGGACGCAGACAGTGGGGTCGCCCTTTCTTTGGTGACTTTCTTTCGGCGACGCGAAAGAAAGTTACTGCGCCGCCGGGCGCACTCCCCGGCTTCGGCAGGTTCAGCCCGAACGGATTGGAGGTGGCCGAGGCAGAAAAACCACGCAATCACTATCAATTTCATAGCTGCTTACGCTTATTTCATAAGCACCACAGCCACAAACACTGAAAAACCATCACACCTGCACAGGCAAGCAGCCCTCAAGACGCCAACAGCGCAGGGGCCAGCCACCCCACCTGCAGGCCCAGGGAGCCCAAGCCCCCCGGCGCGTGAGATCCCTCAGTTGCTCAACACCAGCTGCACGCTGTCGCCGTTGTACACAGCGGTCGCCTTGAAGCCCGCCACGGTGATGGTGCTGAACGTGCCCTGCACGCGCTTGGCGCGCAGCAGCGTCAGCGTGTCGCCCGCCTTGGGCGTGTAACCGGCGCGGAAAGTGACGGACAGAGGGCCTGCCAAAGTGGCCACGCCTGCGGTGCTGATCGTACCTGCATCGCCTGCGCCCAGTTGCAGGGCCAAGGTGCCAGTGGCGGTTTGGGTCAGGCCACCGGGCAGTTCCACAGGGGCGGTGGTGTTGGTCAGCAGCGTGCCACCGGCCACATACACCGCACCCGTGCCCAGGGCCTTGGCGGCGTCGGCGCGCACGGTGCCGCCGGCAATTTCAGTACCGCCGCTGTAGGTGCTGGTGCCCGCCAGGGCCAGCGTGCCCGTGCCGCGCTTGGTCAGCTTGCCCGCACCGGCAATGTTGTTGCGCCACACGTCCAGGACATGAAAGCCGCCCAAGGCTGCGTCCATGGTCACGTCCACATCCCCGTTGAAAGCCCCGTAACCGCTGCCCGCAGCAAACAGGTTGAGGCGGCCAAAACCCTCGGCATCGTCCATGGCGGGGTAGCCGGATGACAGGGCGGTGGTTTTGAGCACCACGCGGCGCTGCGCGTCGCTCAGGTAGGGCAGGCGCGTTTCCAGCAGCACCTCGGCCCCCTTGGGCACCACGGCGGGCAGGGTGGTGCTGCCGATGGGGGTGAAGCCGAAGACCAGGCGGCGCTGGTAGTTGAGCTGGTTGGTGGCGTAGTCGGCAAATCGGTCCTTGTCCGCACCCTGGCTACGCGCAAAGGCCGCGAACTGGGCGGGGGTGCTGGCCCCCACGGCGGCCATCAGGGTCTGGTGGGCCTGGTCATAGGTGGCCTGGCGGGTTTCCTTGCTGGCTGCGGCAATGTTGCCCAGCGCCGAGGCCTGGCCCAGGATGCGGCCGCTGATCACGTCCAGCGGCGAGTGCATGCCCGCCATGATGCGGTTTTCGCCCAGCTCCAGGCCACGGGAGAGCATTTCGTGGAAGCGCTCGGGCACCAGGTAGGCCATGGCCACAGCATTGCGCACGGCTTCGGCGCTGTGGCCGCTGGGGTAGCCACCGTCGGTGGCGGGGGTGGTGCTGCGCGCGGGCAGCAGCGTGGGTTCCACCTTCACGTCGCTGCTCCAGCGCCAGGGGCGCGCGTATTTGTAGAAGCGCTTGGCGGGCTCGGTGGATGCGTTGGCGCCCATGCTCTCCACAAAGGCAATCACGCGGCCAAACTCGGGGTTGGCATCGCCGGACACACCCGTGTTGTTGCCCCCGTCGTTGTAGAGCGTGGTGGAGGCATCTGCGGGCACGGTGGTGATGGTGGTGGTCTGGCGGGCGGCCTTGCGCCAGGCATCGGTGAGCGGGCCCATGCCATCGGTCACGCTGTAGTTCTTGCCGCGGCGGTCGTCAAAGTAGGCGGCCTGCGATTGGGCTGCAGTGCGGGCGGTAGTGGTGCGCACCACAAAGTCGATGTTTTCCTTGTGCACAGCGGCGTTCTTGACCTTGCCATCGGTGGCGTCGCCGGGGATGCCTGTCCAGGTAGAGGCCACAACCGCTGGAAAGCCATTGGCTGCGGACGCTGTCTGCCCGGCATCCACCAGACGGGTGCTGGGCTCCCAGATGTCCAGAAAGCCCGAGAGCACGCGCACACCGGCGTTGGTGTCCACGGTGGCATAGCGGGCATCGCCACGCTGGTTGGTGGCGGCGGTGTCTACGAAGGCGGTGGCAGAGGGCACAGGGGCCGTGTCCACCGTGCCCAGCGCCTGGGGCATGGCGGGGGTGGCAGGCTCGTCTCCTCCCCCACCGCCGCCGCAGGCAGCCAGGGCAACCAGAACGGCCAGCGAGGTATAGCGCAAGCGGCCACCGGCAGGTGTCTGGGCGGGAGCAAAACGAGCGAGCAACATGGAGGGCAACCTGTCAGAGAGTAAAGCGCAGGATGCTAGAAAGCCGTTGTGAAAACTGCGTGACAGACCGCAGAGAGCGGTCAGGGCCGCCACGCCGCAGCGTGGCGTTGCAGAGGGAGAATCAGACCACTGGCTCGCCGCCAGGCACGCTCACCTGCACGCGTGTGCCGCCGCCGGGTTGGGGCGACAGCACCAACTGCCCCCCCACCAGCCGGGCGCGCTGGTGCATGCCCGCAATGCCCATGCCCGTGGAGGTGGTGAGTTGCTGCGGGTCTACCCCGCGGCCGTTGTCGCACACCTCTGCCTGCCAGATGTCGGTGGCAGGCAGGTAGCGCATACTGATGCCCACCTGTGTGGCCCCGGAATGCTGCAGCACGTTGCTCAGCGCCTCCTGCACCACGGCCACCAGTTGCTGGGCGTTATGGGGATTGGGCTCGGGTGGGTGCTCGGGCAGGGTCATTTCCCACGCAAGGTGGATGCCTCGGCGCTCCAGCACGGGCTGCACCCGGTGGCGCAGGCGCGCGAGGCGGGCAGTCACCGGCTCGTCCTGCGCGTCCATCGAATCAACGATGAGCCGCAAGTCCAGCATGCATTGCTCCAGGGCGGACAAGGCCTCACGGTCTGGCTGCGGGCGGGCATGCAGCAGCACCAGCACATTCACGAGTTGGGAGCCGAGCTTGTCATGCAAATCGCGGGCAATGCGTTTGCGCTCCATGCGCAGCTCAGAACTGGCCCGGGGGGCCCGCCGCGGCTGCCAGCGCAAGGCACGGGGCAACTGCACCAGCAGCAGTACCCCCAGTACCAGCGTCACCCCCGCCAGGGCGGCCCCGCACCAGCCCAGCTCCATCCCGCTGAGCGCCAGTGGCCCCCACCAGCCTGCCACCATCACCCCCAGCAAAGTCATCTGCAGCAGCCACAGCCCGGTGCAGGCCGTGGCAAACAAGGCCGGGCGGGTTACGAACATGCGAAGCGCTTCATTTCAGAACCACAGCCATCCCATCATGGAATGGCCACCACAGCGACGGCTCAAAAGAGGCCTCGCAGCGAAGCAAAGCGCACCGCCTGGGCGCGGGTGCGCACCTGCAGCTTGCGGTAGATGTTGCGCAGGTGGGTGTTCACCGTCATGGCACTGATGAACAGGCGGGCGCCAATCTCGGTGCTGGTGTAGCCACTGGCCACCATGCGCAGGATTTCCTTCTCGCGGGCAGAGAGCTTGTCGGCGTCGTCGGGCGTGCGGCGCTTGGATTGCGGAGCGTTGGAGCGGTCAAACCGCTGCAGCAGCCGTCGCGCAATATGGGGCGTGATGGAAGCCCCGCCGTTGGCCACCTGCAGCACCGTCTGCGCATAGTTGCCAAACCACGAGTTCTTGCCCACAAAGCCTGCGGCTCCCAGTTCAAAGGCGCGCAGCACCTGCTCGTCGTTCTCCATCACCGAGATCACCACGGCCTGCGCGGTGGGGCGGTAGGACTTGAAGAACTCCAGCACTTCAAACGCCTCGCCATCCCCCAGATTCAGGTCCACCAGCAGCACATCGAACTCATGCTGCCGAATGGCGCGCCGCCCCTCACGCACGCTGCAGGCTTGTGCCACCAGCAAGGTGCGGGGGTCGGCCATCAGTTCCTGCGCAATCACGCGGCGGATGTGCGGATCGTCATCAATCAGCAGCACGCGCACCGGGCTGGCCTCCTGGCCCATCAGGAAGGCAGGCCATACGGAAGGTGGGTTTTCATAGGTTGAGAACTGCCCGGGCAGGCCGGGCTGCAAGGGGGTTGCTTGAGAAAGATCAAGTGGTTCGAGGTTGCTCACGATTACAAACTCCTGCGATGCCCCATCTTTGCGGGGGCGTGTGTCCGCTCTCCGGGCCTGACGATGCAACAAAACGTGTGTTTCACATTCAGCATCGCACAAAATTTGCAAATCTCACAATTAGTTACTACCAAGCTCTTTTTGGGGCGCCATCAGCACAATGCGGCGCAACGCCAGTCCTGGTGCGGGCTGGCACAGACATCGGTAACAAACATCTCCACTTTCTCAGGTAGCGCACGCGATGTATTCGTGACTTGGCGCACCGCACAGACACTGCAGTCAGACACCACGCAGCGGTGATCGGAAAGCGGCCCGCGGGGCCTGATCCACCCGCTGTGTGATGTCCCTCCACTGCCTTGCAGAACATCATTTCTGCAAGGCGGACCTGTAGACCCACATACCTGAAGGATCTGTCATGAAAACCCTTGCTTTCATCGCCCTGAGCATCGTCGCCTCCGCTGCCATGGCCACCGGCCCTGTGTCCTCCACGCCAGACATCACGATCTCTGGCAAGTCTCTGCAGTCCGCATCGCTGACTTCCACAGCAGCCACCAACCACTCGACTGGCTCCAAGAGCGAGGCCTTCCAGAACCTGGCCACCAACACGGGCAACGTCACCATCCGCGGTGATTCGGCACAGGTCGTGACCAGCTTTGGCAGCAACATCAACAACACTGCCAGCGGCAGCGATGCCTACGCCAGCCAGAACCTGTCCACCAACGTGGGCGAAGTCACCGTGACTGGCCTGTCGCTGCAAAACACTACGCTGGCCGGCGCATTCGTCGCCAACGTCTCCGCTGGCAGCAACAGCAAGGCCGTTCAGAACGTGGCGACCAACAACGCCTGCTTCACCTGCCAGCCCACCAAGACCAGCGGCTGGCCTCACTGAGCTCTTCTTGCCCGGGCTGGCCACCAGCCAGCCCCGCAAGGTCTTTGAGAGCCTGTCCACGATCTCACAGGGGATCGTGAACAGGCTCTCACACAGGAGTCCACCTGACGGGCCACGCACGGCGCCCGATCAGGCTCGCTCCATAGTTTTTGATTCCCCAGGAGGCGTCTCCATGAACCCACACAACGCTCTGCGTGGCCTTGCCGCCATGGCAGCCCTTGCGGCGGGCCTGGCACACGGGCCCCTGGCACAAGCCCAGGCACCCGGCGAAGACCCCGTGGTGCTGACCAAACACCTCACCGTGCAGATGCAGCCCACCGGCACGGCAGCCACCTCAGGCCAGCTCGAGGGCAATGGCTCCATGCCTTCGTGGCTGCGCGCACGCATCGCCCGCTACGAAGCCAAAGCCTTTTCCACCGACGGCTCCTCCGGTGTCCTGAGCGACAACGATGTGGTGACCACCGCCAGCGCCCAAGGCATGCAAAAGACATGCGTGCAGGAAGTGGGCAGCAACACGGTGGCAGGGGCAGGCTCCGGCACATCCAAATACGGTCCCAACCAGACCGCCCAGGTGGTGGTGTTGCGCGGAGATCTGGTCAATATCTGCAGATAGGCATCACCCCGAAAGGTGCACCCCGTGCGGCACCCGAGGGCATCGTTCCTGGCACCCATGGCATTTCTGGCTTCCCACCCCACAGCGCGTGCCCTGCGCGCATGGCGCACTGCGCTGCTTGCGCTGGCTTCACTGTTTCCGTTCACTGGCCCTGTCATTCGCCCCGTCATTCGCCCTGTCATCGGCACCCGCCGCAGGAGAGATTCCATGCCTTGCCCTCCCTCGCACCGCGCGGCCCGACCACACCGCCTGCGCATGACAGTTTCGCTGCTCGTGCTCGGCGCGCTTGCACTCAGCGGTTGCAGCACGCCCATGGACCCACGGCGCGACAGGGCTTTTGCAGAGCAGGCTTCCGTGACCGACCGGCCTACGGTGCGCCCCACCCGGTCGTTCTCCAGCTTCTCCGACTCGCTCATGTGCATGGACCACATGCTGCGCGCCGCCCAGGTGCCCACCACGCTGATCACCAGCAAGCAGATTCCCGACTATTCGGGCCGCGTGGCAGTGGGCAGCAAGGACATGGTCATCACCGCGCTGTCGCAGATGTCCCGCCTGAGCAATGCCTTCCGCTATGTGGACTACGAAGTGGACATTGCCCGCCAGGACACGGTGCAAAACCTCACCACCATCCTGCTGAACAACAACCAGATCCAGCTGCAGCGGCCCGCGCTGTACATCTCCGGAGCCATCTCGTTTGTGGACCAGAACGTCACCAGCAACCGGTTTGACAGTGGCATCTCTGGCCCCCGCGTGGACCTGGGCTACAGCCAAAGCCGCAATGCCACCATCATCGGGCTGGAAATGCATCTGGGCGACTTCCGCACCCGCACGCTGATCCCTGGGCTGGACTCGGCCAATGAAGTCATTGTCAGCACGGGCGGGCAGGGGCTGGACCTGGCCGGGCGTATCGGCACCTACGGCGTGCAGTTCAACGTGGGGCGCGACTACACCCAGGGCTCTGGCAGCGCGGTGCGCACGCTGGTCGATCTGGCCACCATCGAACTCGTGGGCAAATGGGCGCGCATTCCCTATTGGCAATGCCTCACGCTGGAGCAGAACCACCCCGACTTCCAGCGCCAGCTGCGGGACTGGTTCAACGAGGGATCGCCGGCAGTACGCCTGCAGCTGGTCACACGCTCGCTCATCAGCCAGGGCTACCTGCCCGCCGGTGCCATGGCGGGCGTGGGCGCCGGGGCAGAACCCGCGGCCACACACAGCGCAGCCTTGCGCACCGCGCTCTCGCGCTTTCAGGCCGACCATGGCATGGTGGTGACGGGGGTGGTGGACTTTCCCACCTACGAGCGCGCGCTGCGCAACTTTGTCGGCCTCTCGCCGGATGGCACCCTGGCGCGCATCGGATGGGATTCCACCCACGCTGCTCCCACCGCATCGGTGCCCCCTGCAGAGGCTGTGCTGCCGCCCGTGTCCACCAGCAGCCTGATGTACGGGGCTGCACCGGTTGAGCGCAGCATTGACCTGCAGATTGAAAACGTGCTGCTGGACCGCACGGCCTTTGAAGTGGGCGAGCAGATATTCCTGTCGGCCACCGTGTCACGGGCCTCTTACCTGCAGTGCTTCCTGGCAGATGCCACGGGCACGGTGTTGCGCCTTTTGCCCAACCAGACCAACACCACCGGATGGGTCTCGGCCAACCAGGCACTGCGCATTCCAGACTGGATGAGCCCCAACCCCGGATTTGTGATGGACGCCGCCAGCCCCGGTCGCGAAGGAGTGGCCTGCTTTGCGACCGATGAAGACAGCGTCTCCAGGCTGCCGGAAGACCTGCGCGGCCCGCCGCTCAAGCCCATCGAGAAGTACCGGACCCTGGAGAAGATCAACGAAGCCTTCGCGGCAAGCCTGGGAGCGAACGGCTATACCGGCAACGCCATTTACTGGAACGTGGTGCCCCGGCGCGCCAGTGCGGCGGCCCAGCCAGCACCAGGCAAGTCTGGCCCTCCTGCCGCACGCCCATGAACACGCTGGCAGTGCCTGCCTTTGACCCCAGCGCCCGGGTTGTGCAGGCAGCGATACTCGCGGTGAGCTTGTGGGCCTTTTCTGGCGCGGATGCCCATGCGGGAGCCGCGGCCGTCGCGGAGCCCTCGCACACCGCCATAGAGCCATCCGAGGCTCGGGTCCACTCGCCGCAGTGGACACCTGCCGACGAGGGCGACCTGGCCCAGGCGCTGCGGATATTGCGAGCCACAGCGCAGTCAGAGGCTCCTCAGCGCCCGCCAACTCCTTCATTCTCTTCTTCATCGGCGGCAGCACCGCCCTCTGCTGCAGCAACGGCGGCGTGGCGGCTGGGTTTGCTGGCATTGCACGGCATCGGCATGGGCCCGGACACCAGCCAGGCACAGCACTGGTTTGAGCGTGCACAGGCGCTGGGGCACCCCATGGCTCCGGCTGGGCTGGCGTGGTGCGACATCAGCGGTTGCGTCACCGCCCCGAACCCTGCGGCTGCCGGGCGATGGACTGCTCTGCTGGCGCGCACGGCCCCTGGTCTGGCCAAGTACCTGGACTGGCACGTTGCCCGCGCCCTGGCGCCGCTGAGCGTTGGCACCACAGCCACCACAGGCAGCACCCCCAATCCTCGCAATGTGCAGGGCAACCCTGCAGGGGCTGCGCGCACCGCCGCCGAACCGCATCCGCTGCTCAGGTCCGCGGCGCAAGCGGGCAACGCACAGGCCATGAACGCGCTGGGCCTGGAATACCTGGCCAGCGGGCAGACCGAGAAGGCGCTGGAGCAGTTTCGCGCTGCGGCCAAGCAATCCAGCGCTGCAGCTGCCAATGCCCAGATGCTGGCCGACCAGATGCAGCAGCGCCGCGGGCCACTGCCGACCACGGGACAACCACCCGCACCGAATGCATCCGAAAAAGAGCTTGGGACGGAAGCCCGGGCCTCTTCCGGGGCAGACCTCTACACCCAGGCCCAGCGCTATCACCGGGGCGACGGGGTGCCGTCGAATTACACCGAGGCCGTGCGGCTGTACCAGGCTGCAGCAAGCCGCGGGGATGCCCGTGCGCGCAAGATGCTGGAGCTGATCTTCTCCCGCCCCGCCCCCGGAGGCGGCCTGGACCCGGCGTGGATGCAGCAGCTCGCCAGTCTGCCCATGCAGGCGCAGGGACTCACACGCACGGCTCCGCTACCACTGAGCCCGCAGGGCTGGCAGCAAGACCCCACGCCGCTATACCACCTGATTCCCCCGCAGTGGCAACGGATGGCAGACCGATGACAGCGCAGGACGCTGCGCTACACGGCAAAGAAGAACCGCGGTCGGGCGCTCAACGCGGCCACAGCACCCACAGACGCAGGTTTTGCTTGAGCCGCCCGGCAATATCACCAGCCTCAGGCCCCCAGCCGGTGAAGTAGTCTGCGCGCACCGCGCCCAGAATGGCGCTGCCCGTGTCCTGGGCCAGAACAAGGCGATTGAGTTGCAGCTGCGGGCCGCTGGAGGCCAGCCATACCGGCGTGCCGTAGGGAATGCTCTGCCGGTCCACGGCGATCGAACGACCGGGCGTGAGGGCCACACCCTGCGCGCCACGCGGGCCAAAGGCCGCGTCCATGCCCACCAGCGGTTCCTCTTTGAAGAACACATAGCGCGGGTTGGTCCACATCAACTCATTGGTGCGCTGCGGGTTGGCAGCCAGCCAGGCGCGAATGCCGGGCCAGGTGGCGTCGCGGGTGTAGCCCTGGTCCAGCAGCCAGCGGCCAATGCTGCCGTAGGGCTGGTCGTTGGTGCCCGCATAGGCCACCCGCACCAGGCTGGTGGAACCGTCCGCCTCGGTGATGCGCAGGCGGCCCGATCCCTGGATGTGCAGCACCATGGACTCCACCGGGTCTCGCAGCCACGCAATGGCACGGCCTTGCAGCGCGGCCTGGGCTTCGGGCAGGGTCTCGATCTGCTGGCGGGTGTACCAGGGCTTGCGGGCGCCAAAGCCTGCGGGCAGGCGGTAGATGGGCACGGTGAAGCCATTGCCCGGCACCCGGGAGGCCTCCATCATGGGCTCGTAGTAAGCGGTCAGCAGGCCATCCGGGTTGCCATCGACGGCCTCCACGCGGTAGGGCTGCAGGCGCGCCACCATCCAGGCACGCTGCTCGTCGGCCGTGGCAATGCTGAGCTGGCGCACCTCGCTGCACAGCGCAGTGAACGGAGCCACGGGGCGCTCGCAGCTCTTGATCCAGGCATTCCAGGCCTCATGCAAGGCATCGTCGCCAAAGCCTGGCAGTTCGGCCCAGCGCACAGGAGTCCACCGGCTCTTGGGTTGGGCCAAAGGAGGTGGCAGTGGCCCCGTGTCACCGGGCACTGCGTAAGGCGTGGTGGGCAAAGGTGCAGGCAAGCCCCCAGGGTACGAAGGGGATGGCGCAGGAGGGGTGGAGCACGCAACAAGCGTTCCTACAATCAGCGCCGTTGCAACCAGGCGCAGGAGTGTCAATTTCATGGGGCTGATTTTGCTTGAAGCGCTGCTGGCGCTGGTGGTGCTGATTGCGATTGTGTGGTGGACGATGTTTTCCGGCCGCAAGGGGGGAGAGCTGGACCTGCCACCGCAGGACCACCCCGACGATAAACGCCCTCCCTCATCGCCCTCATCCTGAGACCTTGCTTTTCGGCTTCCGTCCTACAGCAGCGGAGCGTGAAGGCCGATAGCGCGATGGACCGGCGTGGCTCACGATGCAGCCATCACGGTGTGTGCAGGCTTTGCACCACCGGCATGACGAAACGCAAGAGCGCAAGGAGCACACATGCCACACAGGTCTTTCCACATCCGCAAACACCTTCTTCTGGGCGCGACAGCCGCCGTGATACTGGCCACAGGCTGCGCAAGCATGGACGATACCCAGAGGCGCACCGCCACTGGGGCGGGTATTGGCGCCGTAGCTGGCGCCGTTCTTGGCTCAGCCACGGGTGGCAGCGCAGGCACAGGAGCGGTCGTGGGTGCGGGCGTTGGCGCCTTGGGCACCTACATCTGGTCGCAGAACATGGAACGCCAAAAGCGCGAGATGGAGCAGGCCACGCGCGGCACAGGCATCGCAGTCACGCAGACGCCCGACAACCAGCTCATGCTCAACATCCCCAGCGACATCTCTTTCGCGGTGGGCCGCTCGGACATTCAATCCAACTTTGCCCCGGTGCTGGACCAGTTCGCTGCCGGCCTGCGCAACAACCCGAACACCGACGTGCGCATCGTCGGGCATACCGACAGCACTGGCAGCGACGCGGTGAACAACCCCTTGTCGGTGGACCGCGCCGCCAGCACCCGCAGCTATCTGGTAGCGCGGGGTGTAGATGGACGGCGCATTGCCATTGACGGCGTGGGCTCGCGCTATCCCATCGCCAGCAACGACACGGCCGATGGGCGCGCCCGCAACCGGCGGGTGGAGATCTTTATGGGAGAGCGGGCGCGCTAACCCTTGGCAACACCAAGCGACCTGCGCTCACTGCGCGGACCGCAGCAGGTTGGCCAGCTCTACCGCGGACTTGACATGCATCTTGTCGAACACGCGGGAGCGGTGCACTTCTACCGTGCGCACGCTGATGTCGAGCTGGTCGGCAATGAGCTTGTTGGGCAGGCCTGCCACCACCAGGTCCATGACGTCGCGCTCACGGTCGGTCAGCTCCCGCAGGCGTTCTTGCAGGCCGCTGCGCTCACGCAATTGGGCCAGCCGTTCCTCTGACTGCGCCAGCGCCTGCTCGATACGGTCTACCAGTGCATTGTCCGAAAACGGCTTTTCGCAAAAGTCAAAGGCACCGCGTTTGACGGCGTCCACCGCGGTGGGTACATCCGCATGGCCGGTAAGAAAGATCACAGGCATGGTCTGCAGGGCACCCCGGGCAGCCAGCAGATCAAACAGGGCCAGGCCGCTCATGCCAGGCATGCGGACATCCAGCAGCAGGCAGCAGGGCTGGCGCTGCGCGGTGCGGGTCTGCAGCATCGCATCAAATGCTTCAGCGCTCTCGAACGACTCGCTGGGCAGCCTGCGTGAGCGCAACAACCAGGCCAGTGCTTCACGCACCCCTGCGTCGTCGTCCACGATGTACACGGTGGCGTTGGATACGGGTTCCATCTGAATCAGTGTTTGGCAGGTTGGTAAGCGGGCAGGGTGAAAGTGAATACCGTACCACGCGGCTCGTGGGGCGCAAAGCCAAGGTATCCACCGTGTTGTTCCACCACGGTGCGGCACAGACTCAGGCCCAGGCCCATGCCTTCGCTGCGGGTGGTAAAGAACGGTGTGAACAGCTTTTCTCCGACCTCCGGGGGAATGCCCGCGCCGCCGTCGGTCACAGAAAACTCCAGCCACCCGTTGTGCCGATTGGAGGCTGCACGCCGGACGCGAATGTCCAGCAGCCGCGTGTGGATGGAAGGATCATCCATCGCCTGCATGGCGTTGCGGGCCAGGTTCAGCAACACTTGTTCCACCATGGTGCGGTCGCAATAGACCGATGGCAGGCCGGGCTCCACCAGGGTGTGCACACGCACCCCCAGCTTGCGGGCCTGAAGGTTGACCAGAGGCAGGATGGCATCGATGAGCTGCTGGGCTGGTACGGCCTCACGCGCCTGGTCGCGCCGACGCACGAAGTCATGCACGCTCTTGATCACACGGCCTGCGCGCTCGGCCTGGCGCGCAATCTGGCGCATGGCCATGCGCACATCTTCCAGGTCTTGCGGGCTGGGAGGTGTCTGCCCCCCCGCAGAAGGGTCCAGCAGATTGAGCGAACCGGTGGCGTAGCTGGAGATGGCGGCCAGAGGCTGGTTCAGCTCATGGCTCAGGAGCGAGGCCATCTCTCCCACCGTGGCCAGGCGCGCCGTGGCCTGCAGCCGTTCTTGCGAGGCGCGCGAGAGTTCTTCCACCCGCCGCTGCTCGCTGATGTCCAGAAACGCGCTCATCCAGCCCGTGTGCAGGCCCTGCGCGTTGATGAGTGGAGCCTCGATGATGAGCACCGGAAAGCGGGTGCCGTCCTTGCGCATGAACTCTGATTCAAAGCCTTCCCGCGGCGGCATGTTGCCCGCAAAGCGGATGGCCTGGCGCTGGCGGTATTCCTCCACACGCTCCGGTGGCCAGTAGGGCGCCGACACGCTGTGCCCCAGCAACTCCTGCGGGGTAAAGCCCACCATCTCGCAGAACGCCGGATTGACGTAGGTGATGCGGCCCTGCAGGTCGCGCGCCCGCAGGCCGGTGACCAGGGAATCCTCCATCGCCTTGCGAAAAGCCAGCGCATCGCCCAGGTCCCGCTCCGCCCGCAGGCGGCGGCGGTTGTCGCGCACCAGCACCACCATCACGGTCACCAGGGCAATCGACATGGCCGTCACGAGGGCGGTGAGCACGTTGGGAAACACGCTGGGCGCGGTGTGCCAGCTGTCCATGCGCAACACCAGGGTCGTGCCCGGCAAATCGAGCAACTGCTGCGCCGTGAACATGCGCGTGCCGCGGCGCGATGCCCCCAGCACCGCCAGTCGAGTGCCATCGGGTTCCGTAAAAGAGGCCTCCTGGCTGCGCGTGAGGCTGGCACCCACCATGTCTGCCAGCACTGACTGCAGGGCATAGGTGGCCACCAGATAACCCGAGGTGCGGCCACTGTTGCTCAGCGGCAGGCACAGCTCCATCAGCTCCGACCCCAGTCCGTCCACATGCGGCTGGTAATAGCTGGCCGAGTAGGCCGGGCTGCTCAGGCGTTTGGCCGTCGCGCAGGCCTGGCTGGCTTCCGAATTGTTGTTGTCACGCAGGCCCCGGTCCCACAGCACCGACCGGTAGGGCGACTGCACATGGGTGCGCAGGCGCATCGCGCTGTCGCGCCACTCAATGCGCACCAGTTCGCGCTGGTTGCGCAGCACGTCAGAAGCCTCCACTTCCCAGGCCAGCAGGCCGGGTTCTCCGGCGTTGAGCGCCTGCAGGCTCTGCAGGTTGCGGCTCAGCGCCGCGCGGATGTCCGACACCGCATCAGCGGCGTCCCGCTCCAGCCGGGCCTGCACCTGGCTTGCCTCGTAGCGCCCCGCCAGCCACACCATGGTGACCAGCATGGACACCACCAGTGCAATCAGCGCCGTCCACAGCGACCAGCGCCGCCACGCACTGCGCCAGCGGCGCCACAGGGCTCGGGATGTGGCGCTCACAGGATGCGGTGCGAAAGAGCAGGCAACTGCTGGCGCACGCTGCGCACACGCTCAGGCTCCAGATCGGCCAGCACTACGCCCGGCTCCTGGGCCTGTTGCGCCAGCACCAGCCCCCACGGGTCAGCCACCAGACTCTGTCCCCAGGTGTGGCGGCCGTTCTCATGCACACCGCCCTGCGCAGGAGCCACCACATAGGCCAGGTTTTCGATGGCCCTGGCGCGCAGCAGCACCTCCCAGTGGGCCTGGCCTGTGGTGTGCGTGAAGGCGCTGGGCACCAGCAGCAGATCCGCTCCGGCCTTGGCATGGGCACGAAACAGTTCCGGAAAACGCAGGTCGTAGCAGACCGAAAGCCCCACACGCCAGCAATGCCCATCACGCGCGGGCAAGTCAAACTGCACCGGGGCGTTGTCGCCGGGCTCGATGACACGGCCTTCGTGGAACTGGTCTTTTCCGTTGTCAAACCAGAAGAGGTGGATCTTGTCGTAGCGGGCCACGCAGCGCCCATCCGGCGCAAACACCAGGGTGGTGTTGCGCACCCGCTGCGGATCATGGGTGCGCAGGGGCAGCGTTCCGCCCACAATCCACAGGCCCAGTTCACGGGCGCTGCGGGCCAGAAAGTCCTGAATGGGGCCGCTGCCGAAGTCTTCCTGGTGCGCCAGCTTGTCTGTGTCGCGCAGGCCCATGATGCAGAAGTATTCAGGCAGAACCGCCAGCTCAGCCCCCGCCTGCGCAGCCTGTGAGAGCAGTTGGTATGCAAGCGCCAGGTTATCCAGGGGCCGGGGGCAGGACACCATCTGAATGGCAGCGACTTTCATCATGAGGGGTCTCCAGATCGGGTGGGCTCAGACCGGGTATTTTGCGGCTCTGGCACTGCGGCACCGGGACCGCCGGGGCTCTGCCCGGCAGGCGGGGCATCGCGCCCCCGGCGCGGAACGCGCACCACGCGCGGATCAGCCCAGCCTCCGTCAATATGAAACTCTTGCGTAGCCGCTTCGATGAGAGGCCCGCGCAAAAACACTTGCGCCAGGAAGCTGCCCAACCCCACCACCGGGTTGATG